>JBDHCH010000005.1:0-54436 GCA_039592115.1 Gemmatimonadota bacterium
TCTCTGCTGGGCGTGACCCGAGAACGGATCCGGCAGATTCGAAACCGGGCATTCGAGAAGCTCCGGGAAAGCCCCCACGGGGACTCCCTTTCCGGCTTCTGGAACGCGAACTAGGGCACTTCGTCTTGGCGAAAACCAGGGGCCCTGCCTTCGGAAAGGCGGGGCCCTTTTGGGTTTCTACTCCCCGTTACAGTTGGCCGGTCCCCGGTGGGCTCCTCTCCCCCCAGCCGGCTTGGGCACGCCTCCTGGCCCTTTTCCTTCTGTGCATACCCACTTCGATCACTGCCCAGGATTGGAACTCCGCGAGGGCCCTTGAGCTCATCCGCGAAGCACGGGAGCTGAGGCAGGGGAACAACCAGGATCCTGACTTCCGTTCCTATTCTTCCCAGGCCCGAGGGTACGTCCATTTCTTCCTCGACAGGGAGGACACGGGAGAGCGGATCCTGGTGAAGACCGACCAGATCGCCCTGGAAGTCTACTGGGCCGCCCCGAACCGCACGAAGCAGAGGATTGTTGGGTTGAGGGACGAAAAGAGCCTTCCCACCAACATCCACTATCACATTGACCATCTGGTGGTCGTCCAGGACGAGTTCGGTGACGTCATTCGGATCGGGGACGGAGATGAGGTCTCGGCCGTCATCCATCCGGCGGCACCAGCCTCCGAGACATTCTACGACTTCCTTCTCGCAGACTCTGTGACCCTCACCCTCCAGGGTGCCGCCGAATCCGTGCGCGTGTATGAGGTGCAGGTCAGGCCGAAGAACTTCGATATCCCGGGATTTATCGGGAGCGTGTTCCTGGACCGGGGCTCGAGCGCCATCGTTCGGATGAGCTTCACCTTCACGCCGGCATCATACGTCGACTCCTACCTCGACCACATACAAATCTCCCTCGAAAACGGGCTGTGGGAAGGCAAGTACTGGCTCCCCTACAGGCAGCAGTTGGAGATCCGACGGGAGGTTCCCTTTCTGGACATCCCTGCCGGAAGCATCATCAAAGGGTGGTTCGAGGTTCGTGACTACGAAATCAATCCGAGCCTCTCTCCGGCCCTCTTCCAGGGGCCGAAGGTTTCCGCCCGCCCGGAGGCTGAGAGGCGATCCTTTCCCTTCGAAGAAGGTCTCCACGCCCATCTGGACAGGGAGGGGCTGGAACCTCCGCCCGAGATGGGGGAAATCCGAGACCTCGCGCTGTCCTTGGCGAGAGAGCGTTATCTGACAGGGCTCACCGGTTTTCGGCTTCACCTTCCCCAGCCGATCGTCTCTTCGGCTCTCCGGTTCAACCGGGCCGAGAGCGTGTTCCTCGGGGGTGGGTTCTCTCAGGGCATTACCCCCTCCTTCGGCCTGTCAGGGTATGGAGGCTTTTCCTTTGGGACCGAGAAGCCGACCATCCAGATCGAGGGATGGGGTGGGGAGAGGCATCCCACCACCCGCTTGTCGGGATACCTGAACAGGCCGATCGACCTGGGGCCGGTTCCGGGGATCAGTGGAGTTTTCAACACGCTTTCCGCGCTGGCCCTGGATGAAGACTATCAGGATCTCTTCTTCGCAAGTGGGGCCGGGGCCGAACATACCTGGTCCTCTCCGGCGGGGGGCAGGATCCGACTGGGGGCGCGCGCCGAAACCCATTCGTCCGCTCGGGACGAAGTATCGCGAGACCCGGCCGAGCCCCGCTTCAGACCGGTGCTCCCAGTCGAAGAGGGCGTCTGGCAATCGGTCTCACTCGGTGTGGAGCTGCCCACCCCGTGGCGTCTCTTCACCGCCGAGGGTGCTACCCTGCTCGGCCGGTTCGAGGACCGATTCTTCGGGTCCGTCACCGGGGGCGTTCGAGTGAAGGGCGGGTCCCTGGGTGCGGGATGGGACTTCACGGGGTCCCTCAGAGGGGGGATCCTCTGGGGCGACCCCTCGCTCCAAGCCCTATACGTGGTCGGCGGGAGAGAGACGGTACCGGGATACGACTTCCGGTCTCGAGTCGGGGACCGATTCTGGCTCCTCAGGGGAGATCTCTCCAAGAACGTATTCTCGCCCTGGCTCAGGGTGAGAGCATTCGCAGCCGCCGGGGGCACAGGGTACGGGGGAACGCCCCTCCTTCCTCCCTGGCCGGTGGAGGCTGACTCCTCCTTCCTCCTTTCAGCGGGGTTGGGCCTGGGCCTGGGATGGGATGTGCTCAGGTTGGACCTCGCGCGGGGAATGCGGGAAGGGGGCCATTGGGAGCTTATGCTGTCGGTGAACCAAGCGTTCTGGGCCTGGTTGTAGACCCACTCGAGGCCCGGGAGACGGCTTCCCTCTTTTGCCCCCCCAGTCCCTGGGGAAGGTCTGCACAAGTGGGGTGCGGCCGCGCACAGGGGTGTTCGCCTGCGCAGTGTTCGGCGGCCTCGCGGAAGTACCTCGGGAGCCTGCCACCTGGCAGGCCGCTCGGCTCGGAGCCCCGCCTCCCATCTGGCCCCGTGGCGCATGA
This sequence comes from Gemmatimonadota bacterium, assembly GCA_039592115.1. Lineage (GTDB taxonomy): Bacteria > Gemmatimonadota > Gemmatimonadetes > Longimicrobiales > Gaopeijiaceae > JBDHCH01. Next base: position 2,455 of record JBDHCH010000005.1, read on the forward strand.
TATGCTGCTCGCCCCACTTGTGCAGACGTTCCCTTGTCAGGCAGCCGCCTCGACCTGATTCCGGGGGCTCAGAAGGACCAACTCCTTCACCACCACGTCAGCCGTCGGAATGGTGACACCGTCCCGGTCGTAGGAGTCATACTCCAAACGCCCTTCCACGTAGATCCGGTCTCCCTTCGTCACATAATCCTCGGTGAACTGGGCCAGGCGGTTCCAAAGGGTAAGACGGTGCCAGTCGGTCCGCTCCTTCTGCTCCTCCCCGGCTCCTGAAGTCCGCCGATTCGTGGCCAGGGAGAGGTGAGCGACTTTCGTCCCACTTCCGGTCTCCTGGATGTCAGGATCCTGCCCCACGTTTCCCACGAGAATGATCTTGTTAACTGATCGGCTCATCGAAGTCCTCCACTTACCAGAGTCACGGTCGCCTGACCTCCTGAGTTGGAGCCGGGCTGGTACGGAGGAAGTATCGACGTGAGAGTGGGGCCTTCCCATGGCCAGGAAGGCCATCCTGCGAAATGTGGATGGGATGCTACGCCTTACAGGCGAACCAGCTGTCCCCCGCGCCAGTTTCCACGGCCAGGGGGACATCGAGCTCGAGAGCCCCTTCCATTTCGGTCACGACCATCTTCCCGACCTCCTCCACACTTCTTTCCGGAATCTCGAGGAGGAGTTCGTCGTGGACCTGGAGAAGCAGGCGACTCTCGGGGAAGTGGTGGTCCAGGATCCCCTGGATCTGGATCATGGCTTTTTTGATGAGATCCGCCGCCGTCCCCTGGATGGGCGTATTCTGGGCCACCCGCTCCCCGAACTGTCGGACGTTCCAGTTGGAGGCCGTCATTTCCGGGATATATCTGCGCCGACCGCTGAGCGTCTCGACATATCCCCGGTCCCGAGCCAGGCCTACCTGTTCGTCCAGGAAAGCCCTCACCCCGGAAAACCGCTGGAAGTAGTCCTGAATAAACTGCCGGGCTTCCTCCCTGGGGATCTCCAACTGGCGTGCGAGGGAAAAGTCGCCCTGCCCATAGAGGGTCGCGAAATTGATGGTCTTAGCCCGCCCCCTCATGTCCGGAGACACTTCTTCCAGTGGGACGTCGAAGATCACGGAAGCTGTTTGCCTGTGAACATCGATCCCATCTCGAAACGCGCTCACGAAGGCCTCATCCCCGGAGAAGTGCGCCAGGATTCTGAGCTCGATCTGTGAGTAATCGGCACCGAAGAACACAAACCCCTCTTCGGCAACAAACCCTTTCCGGATCTGTCGGCCCAACTCTGTGCGGATGGGAATGTTCTGAAGATTCGGATCGGACGAGGAGAGGCGTCCCGTGGCGGCTACCGTCTGGTTGAAGGAGGTGTGGATTCGCCCGGTCTCAGGGTGCACCAACCTCGGCAAGGCATCCACATAGGTGTTCCTCAGCTTCTCGAGCTGCCTGTATTCCAGGAGTTGCGTTGGGAGAGAGTGGCCCATGGAAGCCAACTCTTCGAGGACCGAGGCATCGGTGGACGGACCCGTCTTCGTCTTCTTCAGGACGGGCAGACCGAGCTTTTCGAAGAGGATCTCCCGAAGCTGGGGGGTAGAGTTGAGATTGAACTCCTCTCCCGCCAAATCAACGATCTCGCCCCTGAGGTTCGCCAGGTCCCCCTTCAGGGTCTCATTCATCTCTTCGAAGAACGGGACGTCGATGAGGATTCCGTTAGCCTCCATACGAGCCAAGACCGGCACCAGGGGAATCTCCAACTCCTGAAACAGCCCGTCCAACTCCTGCTCTTTCAGTTTTGGAGAGAAGAGATCCCTGAGGCGAAGGGTATAGTCGGCGTCTTCGCAGGCATATTCCCGGGCTCGCTCAAGAGGGACTTCGGCGAAAGACAGCTGCGCCTTCCCTTTCCCGGCCACCTCCTCATATGAGATCATCTTATGGCCCAAGAGCGTCAGGGCGAGGGCGTCCAGGCCGTGTTGTCTCCGATTCGGATCCAGGACGTAGGAGGCCAGCATCGTGTCGAAGGCGACTCCTTTCATCCGCACACCGGCCCCTTCCAGAACGATCATGTCATACTTCAGGTTCTGGCCCACCTTCTCTACCTGGGGGTCCTCCAGCATGTCCACCAGCGGTTTCATCTCTTCCGAGACGATGGACGGAAGGTTCTGGGGTGCACCCACACCTCCGTCATCCAAGGCCAGCTCCCCACTTCTCCGATGTCCGAATGGGAGGTAGAAGGCCTCACCGTTCGTGAAGGAGAGGGAGATTCCCACGAGCTCTGCCCTGGTAGCCTCTTGGCTGGTGGTTTCCGTGTCCACCGAGACGAACCCCAAATCCCGGGCTCGTGACACGAGATCCGACACCATCTCCGGATCAGTGACGAGCACATACTGGAGGACGGGTCCTTCGGTGTGACCTTCATCCGGGGGAGACTCTTCCTCCCGGGGTCCAGGCCCGGTGAACCGTTCCGCTAGCCGTCGAAATTCCAGCTCGACGAAGAGCTTTCGCAACCGCTCTCGGTCCGGGGCGCGGACCTTCAGGGCTTCCAGATCCAACTCCACTGGCACGTCGGTCTGGATCGTCACCAGCTTCTTCGAGAGACGAACCAGCTCGGCATTCTCGGTCAGGGATTCCCTGGCACGTTTCGCCGTCATGTCCGGAGCTCGAGCCAGGATCTCCTCCAGCTCTCCGTGCTCCCGAAGGAGTTTCACCGCCGTCTTGGGCCCTATCCCCGGAGCTCCAGGAACGTTGTCGGACGTATCTCCCACCAGGGCCAGGTAATTCGTGATCTGCTCTGGTGGGATTCCGAACTTCTCGTGGGCGTTGGTCTCATCCACCCACTCCGACTCCACCCCGGTGGGGCCCCCTCGGCCGGGGTTCAGCAGGTGGATTCCGGGTCCGACCAATTGATACAAATCCTTGTCGCCGGAAACGATCACCGCTTCGAGCCCTTCCTCCCGGGCCTTCAGAGCCAGAGTTCCGATAACGTCGTCGGCTTCGAATCCCTCTACTGCAACCGCTTCGTCGTGGAAGCCCTCCACAAGTTCGTGAATTCTGGGTAAGCTTGCCGCCAGCTCCTCGGGCATCTTCTCCCTGGTGGCTTTGTATTCCGGATACATCTCCTCCCTCTGACTCATGCCCTTGTCGAAGACAATGGCCAGGTAGTCGGGACGATGATCTTCACGGATGGAGAGGAGGAAGTTCGCGAAACCGAAGGGTGCGGAGGTGTTCTCGCCCCGGGAGTTGGTGAGGGGGCGATTGATGAATGCGAAGAACGCCCGATAGATGAGCGCATACGCGTCGATCAGGAAGAGTCGAGGAGCCTTCTTTTCCGGTGCGTCAACCATGGGAGCTCAGTTCAGTGCAGTAGAGGAGGCATCGAAGAGCCGTGGATCGAGAGTGTCAATGTCGGTTCACATTTGCGGCCTGAAGGCCACCCTCAGTCACACGGATCTCGAACTCCACTTCGTTCCCCTGGCTGAGCGTCCGGAACCCATCTCCCTGGATCGCCGAGTAGTGCACGGCTACCTCCGTCCCACCCTTGGATCGGATGAATCCGATACCCTTGGATTCGTCGAACCACTTCACGGTCCCCACGGTCATCCCGACGACTCTCCCGGAGAGGGGAATTTCGGTCCAGAACACGGCGATAATGACGGTAGTGGATCGATCCCGTCAAGGAACTCCGGGATCGTAAAGCCAGGCATAGATTTCCCGGTTCAGGAGCACGTTTTTCACGTACCCTCTAGTCTCCGCGAAGGGGATTCTTTCCACGAACCGTGGGAGATCCCCCGCCTCTGGGTACCTCCGCCACCGAGTGGCCCGGGTCGGGCCCGCGTTATAGGCCGAGAGGAGGATCGCGAGGTCCTCACCGAACCGCCTCCGCATATCGGAGAAGAAGGCCATCCCGAGGTGCAGGTTGATCTCAGGGATGTAGAGGTGCTCGTTCGCCTCGAAACCCCCTGGGCCCTGGGCGCGAGCGAGCTGGACACCCGTGGAGGGGAGAACCTGCATGAGGCCCCTGGCATCTGCCCTGGAGCGGGCGCGATGCCAGAAGGCTGATTCCTGTCGCATGAGCCCAGCCATCAGGAACGGGTCCAGCCCCTTCTCCGCGGCCTCCCGCATCACCATCTCTCTGTATGGGAAGGGGTAGACCACCGATAACAGGTCGGCGTCCCACTCCCCACTGAGGCGCCTCACCTCCCAGCCCAGGTTGATCCCCTCCCGGGTGAGGCCTCGGTCGTTCATCTCCGCAGCCAAGCGAACCAGCATACTCCTCCGGCCCTCGGTGTTTCCAAGTGCTCGGATGGAATCCGCCAAGCGAGTGAATTCCCATTCCAGGCCCTCGTCCAGCCCGGCCCTCCGGAGGGCGTCGATGTGACCCAAGCTCCGGGCGATGAACTCCGGCAGGGGACCATGCTGAGAAGCATCCGGGATCGCGGGATCGAACGGCTCTCCCAGGAGGATCCCAGCCTGGACCGAGTAGTAAGAAAGCGCGAATCGCCGTCTGAGGCGCCCGAGGAGCTCACGTCCCTCCTCCTCTCTCCCTACGGATAGGAGCGTACGACCAGCCCAGAAGGCCGCTTCGTCCCAACGGCGACCGTCGGGAAAGGTGTCCAGGTAGCTCAAGAAGACCTCGACTGCATCCTCTTCACGTCCCTGGGATAAATGAATCTGCCCCAACCGCATCCGAGCCTGCCCCGCGAGGCTCTGGGTCGGAGACAGCTCCGCAGTGGCTTGAAATCCCTCCACCGCACCCTGGACATCCCCCCGATCCTGGAGGGCGTCGGCCCGAAGGAAAAGGATCTCCACGGCCTCCGGACGGTCCGGATGGTGGGCCACCAGCGAGTCCTGAAGCCTCCGGGCTTCCCCGGTGCGACCCAAGGCCCCCAAGGCCCTGGTCTGGAGCACCAGAACTGAAGGGGAAACGTCGGGTGCCTCGACCTGAGCCAGGGAATCCAGAAGAGCCAGCGCCACGGCGGGCTCTCTGAGAGAGAGGTGGGTCCGGGCAAGGGACAAGGAGACCTCCCGGGGAAGCGGATGTCCCATCAGCCCCTCGTAGGCTCCGAATGCCATCAAGGCCTCCTGGAACCGCCCCCCCCGCACCAGCGCCTCAGCCCCTCGACGGGCCACCGTTGCCGAGTCGAACCCCAACTCCAGCAGCGCCGATGCCGCCCCGACGGCAAGCCCCCCCCTTGGATCCTCCATCAGTACCTGGTGGAACGCTGCCCGCGCTCCCACCGAGTCGGCCCGTGCCCGTCGGAGGACAGCCACCCTCTCCCAGGCCTTCGCCCTCTCCGTCCCGGACCCCAACGAGGGAATGGCGCTCCAATAGCCGGCTTCAGCCCCCGCGGAGTCTCCGGAGGCCAACAGGCCTCTGGCCGGGAGATCCCAGCCTCTCAGCCGCACCTCCACGGGAGAAACGGAGGAGAGGAAGGTGTGCGTCTCCTCCGGAGCCCCGGCATCCGCAGCCTCCCGAGCCAACTCCAGGGCCAGCCACCGACCCAGCGCCGGATCGCTGGACAGAACCAGCCTCAGATCTTGCAGGGCCCCCTGGAGTTGCCCCAGGTGTGACCGGGCTCGAGCACGTCGAATCCACGCCTCGATCTCAGTAGCCTCATCGCCGCCGCGCCGGCCCGGGGCGGCCCCAGCCAACGCCTGGGTGTACGCGTCGGCAGCGCCGGCCGAATCCCCCTCTGCTTCGAGAGCTCTCGCCAGGAGGAACCACGGCCGGAACCCGGAAACCTCCCCCGATGAGAGCGGGCGCGCCAAAAGCTCCTTTGCCGCAGGCCAGTTCCCCCACCCGACCTCTCCCTCGGCGAGAAGAAGGAGCTCTGCCGGGGACCCCGGCCCACGTGAATCGAATGCCTCTCGAAGGCGAGCCGCCCCATGCCAGAAGCGACCTTCCCGGAAGTCCCCTCGGACCAGGGAAAGGATCGAGTCCGGGACCGCCGCCTGACCCGAATCTCCTTTCGGGACCTGGAGCGCCGTCCCCGGCTCAACCGGGAAGGTCGTCAGGAAGGCCAGCATGATTGCTGAGAGGATCCGACTCATAGGAGAAAGAAGCAGAGAGTATGGCAAAAAGAGAAGAGGCCACCCCGCCACGGGGTGACCTCTTCCACTTCCGCTGCCGGCAGACTAAGACGCCGCGTGCCGTCCCCGCTCGATGGCGTGGAGAGCGTCGATCATCTTCTGGGCCGACTCTTCCATATCGATCACGAGACTGTCGATACGGGAAACGAAGTAGTTATGGGCGATACTCACAGGGATCGCGATGGTGAGTCCAGCCGCCGTAGTGAGAAGCGCGACCTTGATTCCCCCGGCCACCAGTGTGGCCTCGACCTCACCCGCCGCCTCGATGGACTGGAAAGCGATGATCATCCCGATCACCGTACCAAGGAACCCGAGGAGAGGAGCGATATTGGTAAGGGTGGCCAAAACAACCAAACCCCGCTCGAGCTTGCTGAGCTCGATGAGGCCCTGGTTCTCGATCGCCTTCATAACCCGGTCCGTACCCTCTTCATGCCGCTCGAGGCCAGCATAGAGGATGTTGGCGGCGGGGGAAGAAGATTCCCGAGTGAGCTCCAACGCTTCGTCGATGCGCTGGCCGGAGAGGAGCTCGTCCACCTCCTTGAGGATCTTCCTCGTGCTGGTGCTCTTCGCCATCAGTGAGAAAAACTTCCAGATGATGACGATGATACCGACAACGATACAGAGAGCGAGGGGCCAACGCATGAAGCCCGTCTGCTCCCATACGAAACCCACCTGCTCCTGCCAGGTCTGATCCGGCTGATCCATCCCCGGGATCTGGAGAAGAGCACCGTAAATTCTCATTACGCCCACCAAGAGGACCTCCTGCCGTAACGGTCGTCAGGCCAAAACACGGAATCCACTCTACAAGAGTGGATACGTAATACCCTTACAAGGCTTGCCAAGATGGAGAGGGGGAACAGGTGTGTCAAGGGCCCGTCAGGTGTTCCCGAGCCTTCCAGCAAGCGGCTTCCCGGCCACCTTCCACCTCACCCAAGGGCGGTGGATCGGTACCGCACACCGGGTCCTTCGACGGGTGGGGGCATCGTGGGTGGAAGGCACAACCGGTGGGGGGTTCCAGCGGGCTTGCAGGCTCCCCCGGGAGAAGGGTCCATCTCGCCTTTTCTCCGGTGATTTCCTCTGGCGGCGTCGCCGCCGCGAGAAGGCCCCTCGTATACGGGTGCATAGGGTCTGCGAAGACCCTATGCGTGCGGCCGATTTCCACAATCTTCCCCAGGTAAAGGACCCCTACCCAGTCTGCCACCTGGCGCACGACCGAAAGGTCATGAGTGATGAAAAGATAGGAGAGTCCGAGGGAGTCCTTGAGTTCCGCCAGGAGGTTCAATATCTGCGCCTGGACCGAGAGATCCAACGCTGACACCGGCTCGTCCAGGACCAGCACCTCCGGATCCACCGACAGGGCCCGGGCGATCCCCAACCGCTGCCGTTGGCCGCCGCTGAACTCATGTGGAAAGCGATTCATGGCATCCGGTTGAAGGCCCACGAGGGCCAGCAACTCGGCAGCTTTCTCCCGCCGGCTGGCGGGAGTCGTCCCCTCCCGATGCACCAGTAGGACCTCCTCCAGCATCCTTCCAGCCCTGAGCCGCGGGTTGAGGGACCCGAATGGGTCCTGGAAGACGATCTGGACCCTACGGCGGAAGTCCTTCAGATCTTCCCGGTCCATGGAGAAGACGTTCTGGCCATAGAAGAGAACCGATCCCCTGGTGGGTTTGATCAACCGCAGAATCAGTCGAGCCAAGGTAGTCTTGCCGGATCCGGACTCCCCCACCAGGCCCAGACATTCCCCTGCCCGCAGTTCGAGCGTGACGCCCCGCAACGCCTTTACCCGTCGGCCCCGTGCTCCCGCGGGCTTCTCCCGGAACTCGTGGTGGAGGTCCTGGACCGTGAGGATCGATCCGGTTGGGGTCAGGCTCATATCCATCCCTCCCCCTCCACACCGGGAAACCAGCACCTTGCACGCCGCCCTTCCGGTGGGCTCTGGGGCCCCGCACCAACGCCCTCCGAGGCGACGCTCGAACCGGTCGGTCCCACCTCCGGACCGTCCGGGCCCATCTTGGCGAGGGAGGGCTCTTCAGTCCGGCACCCGAGAACCGCTTCGGGACACCTGGGATGGAACCTGCATCCGGTTGGCCAACTCGTTGCCTCCGGCACCTCCCCGGGGATCGGACGGAGCCGTGACCGACGATCCCGAATGGAAAGGCGAGACCCCAGGAGGCCACGGGTGTACGGGTGCTTCGGGCGTGAGAGCACCGCCCGGGCAGGACCCGTCTCCACCATCCGTCCAGCATACATGACGAAGACGGTCTGACAGAGCTGGGCAACGACCCTCAGATCGTGTGAGATGAGGAGAAGGGCCATGCCCCGCTCTTCCCGCAGGGCCTTCAGCACGGCGAGTATCTGGGCCTGGATGGTGACGTCCAAGGCCGTCGTCGGCTCGTCCGCAACCAGGAGAGACGGTTGGCCCGCCAGGGCCATGGCAATCATGGCTCGTTGCCGCATCCCACCGGAGAGCTGGTGTGGGAAAGCGCCCATTCGACGCTCGGCGTCCGGGATACCCACGTCCCGGAGTAGGCCCGCGGCTACCTCGTGGGTCTGTTGCCGATCCGTTCCCCCATGGATCCAAACCGCCTCCCCAACCTGGTCTCCAACCGTCAGTACGGGGTTCAGGGAGCTCAAGGGTTCCTGGAAGACCATGGCGATCTCCCCGCCCCTTATCTCCCGGAGTCTGGACTCGTCGGCGTGAAGAACCTCTTCCCCACGAAACCTGACCGACCCGCCCGCGGGCAGTTCGAATTGCCCCTTGGGGAGGAGGCCTAGAATCGAGAGTGCCAGGAGGGACTTCCCGGATCCAGATTCGCCAACGATCCCTACCGATTCGCCCTCTTCAACCGCCAAGTCGACACCGTCTACGGCACGGGCGACCCCAAAGGGCGCATGCATGTGGACCCTGAGGTTCCGGACCTCCAGAAGGCTCATCTCCTCCCTCCCCGAGGACGTCTGGGATCGAAGGCGTCCCTCAGGCCGTCCCCCGCCAGATTGAAGGCCAACACCACGGCCACGATGGCCAACCCCGGGAATGTGGCGACCCACCACGCGTCCAGGAGGTTGGCCCTCCCAGTGGCAACCATGATCCCCCAGGAGGGAGTCGGGGCCTCGACGCCCAACCCGAGGAAGGAGAGACCGGCCTCCAGTATGATCGTGTTCCCGATGCCCAGGGTCGCCGCCACGATGATGGGAGCCAGGGTATTGGGCAGGAGGTGCCGAAAAATTATGCGGGAATTCGAGAAACCCAGGGCCCGGGCCGCTTCGGCGAACTCTCGCTCCCTCAACCCCAACACCTCACCTCGTACGATCCTTGTGGTGAAAGGCCACTGGGTGAAGGCCAGGGCCAGAATGATCAAGAGAATGGACCGAGGGAAGAACGCCACCAAACCGATGAGGAGGACCAAACGGGGAAACGCCATGACCATATCGACGAAACGCATGACCACCGCATCGATCCACCCGCCCAGGTACCCCGCCACAGCCCCCAGCACGGCCCCGAGAGTCACACTGATCCCCACTGCCAGGAGCCCGATGGAAAGGGAGATGCGGGCGCCGAAAAGGACTCTGGAGAAGATGTCCCGGGAGAACTGGTCGGTCCCCAGGATATGGGTGACTGAGGGGGGAGCCAGTATCAACTCCATCTGTCCGTCCTGATAGGCGGGCTGATAGGCCGGATCGAAGGGCGCCAGGATGGGCGCCAGCAGGGCGGCCAGGAAGAAGGCTCCGACCACCCAAAGCCCGGCCACGGCCATCCGGTTCTCCCTGAAGCCCGTCCAGAACCCTCCCACCGCGCCATTCACCCCGGGGCCAACGGGCTGGGCCCCTCCCTTCCTGCGGAAAGACCACATCCAAACGCCGGCCAACACCGTGATGAGGGTTAGGAGGGCCACCCACCCCTCCACCCCGGCGGAAAGGGTCGCGGCGACTCTCGGAAACCGCGCGAGGGTCAGCCCAACCAAGGTGATCCAGAGGAAGAGTGCCGTGCCTCCGCCCAGCCATAGGCCCTGCAGGAGCTGGGACAGTCCCGGGAGGACCCACCGGACGACCTTAGTCATGCCGCCCACCTTGCCGTATCCTCGGGTCGACCACCCCATAAACGAGATCCGCGAGGAGATTCCCCAGGACCACCATGCCCCCGAAAAGAAAGGTCCCCGCGAGAACCACCGGATAGTCCCGCTGGAGAATGGAGTCCACCAGCAGTTTCCCCATCCCCGGCCAGGCGAACACGTACTCGATGAAAACCGTACCGCTCAACAGAAGAGGGAAGTAGAGGCCGAACAGCGTCACCACCGGGATGAGTCCGTTCCGAAGCGCGTGCTTGAAGATCACCCTGGACTCAGAGAGCCCCTTTGCCCTGGCCGTTCGGATGTAGTCCTGGTGGATGACTTCCAGCATGCTGGCCCGAACGTAGCGGGCCACTCCCGCAGCAAGAACCAGGGTCAGGGAAAGCGTAGGGAGAACCAGATGCATGACCCGGTCCTTGAACTGGTCGAACGGCCCCAGGAGATCGTGCCCAGGGCTCACCACCCCCGAAGGCGGGAACACCACAGGCCACCCCCAGGCGTTGGAGGCGTTCACGCTGAAGACCAGGATCAGCATGATGGCCAGCCAAAAAGACGGCATGGAGTAGAAGAAGAGCGCGCCGCCACTCAGCATGGAGTCCAGAAGGGAGTACTGCCGCACCGCCTGGATCACACCGAGGACGATACCGGCCAGGAACGCCAGAAAGAGGGAAACCGAAGCCAGTAGAAGGGTGTTGGGAAGCGCGGCCATGATCCGGTCGAGCACCGGCATCTGGGCCGAAAAGGAGTAGCCGAAGTCACCTCGGAGCAGAGAAAGGAGCCAACGGAAGTACCGCACCAGGAGAGGATCATCCAGTCCCATGTTCCGGCGAACCGCATCCACCATCTCCGGGGACATCCCCCGCCCGATGAACAGGAAAGAGGGATCGCCGGGCGCCAGGCTGAGCAGGAAGAACACGATGGTAGCCACCCCCAGGAGGAGGGGGATGGAGGCGAGCACCCTTCTGAGGCCATATCCGGTCAAGGGGGAGAACTCTCGCTCAGGGTACCCTCCGATCTTCCGGCTCGATCCTCCACTCTCGGAGATTCTGCCAATCCCCTCTGACGTCCATCTCTACACCCCTGAGCCGTTTGTTGACACCGCTTTGCCGATACGGAGAGTAGAGGAATGTGAAAGGCTGCACGGCCATGAGCCGGAGCTGATACTCCCTCCACAGTCGGGACGCCTCGGTCCTGTCGGTAACGAGCTGAAGGGTGTCAAGGTATCGGTCCAGGGCAGCGTCCTGCGTCCCGGAGAACCCGTAACTCCCGTCCACGGAGGCGGAGTGGAACAGGTCACGCTCGTCGAGGCGGAACTCGGCCTCCCACGAAAGGAGAAAACCTTCGAAGTCCCGTTCGGGTGGGAAGATCCTTCCGAAGAACGCCGAGATCTCCAATTCCATGGGTCGGAGGTCCACCCCCACTTCCCGGAGCTGGGCCTGCATGATCTCGGCGACCTCCTGCCGTTCCTGGTTGGTGTTGAAGAGGAGTTGGACCGTGAGGGGAGTCCCCTCCACGTCTTCCCGGATCCCGTCCCCGTCACGGTCTTCCCAGCCCGCCTCGGAGAGGAGGGCTCTGGCTCGATCCGGATTGTACGGAAGGGAATCCCCGAGTGATGGATCGAACGCCCAATGGGTCACCGGCACCCCGGTGTTGACGACCGCACCCTGCCCTCCTCGGAGGCCCTCCAGGATTTGGCTGCGGTTGGTCCCGATGGTCAGGGCACGCCGGACTCTCGGATCCGAGAGCTTTTCGACCCTCTGGTTCCATCCGGCGAAGAACACGACACGATAGGGGAAGGTCACCAATTCCAGACTGGGATCCTCGCTGACCCTGTCAGCGAAGTTGGGCAGAAGGGACACGTAAACGTCCACTCCACCCGTCAGGAGCTCTGCCAAGAGGGTGGAAGCTTCCGGGATGATCCGATAGACGTACCGATCGAGGAAGGGTCGCCCGCCCAACCCCTCCGGAAAGGCCGGGTTCGCCTCGAAGATCCACTGGGAGCCGGGATCATGCGAGACGAATCGGAAGGGCCCGTTCCCGACGGGACAGACCGTACCGAAAGGGTGTCGGGGAAGGTCCGCCGAGGGCACCTCTTCCAGCAGATGCCGGGGCATGATGGCCACGGTCCTCCACGGGTCCAGGAAATCGGCATGAGGGCGTTCGTAGCTGAACCTGACTGTGAAGGAATCCACAACCTGCACCCCGGCGGTCCCAGGCAGGGCGTACTGAAAGAACGAGGGATTCGGGAACCCCGAGGCAGGGTCCGTGGCCCGGAGGAAGGTGAACTCCACATCGTAGGCGGTGGTCAGTTCCCCGTCGTGCCAGTAGACGTCGTCCCTGAGGTGAAAGGTCACCTCCGTCTCATCCTCGGACACTTCCCAGGAGTCGGCCAGATAGGGGACCGGCTGAAGGTCGGCGTCGTATTGAATGAGGGTCATGAGATTCACGAACATCTGGTGCTGGGATGTGGCTGCCTGCGCAGCCCCGAACCCGTTCATCCCGCCGTCGATTTCCCCGATGGTGCCCACCACCGCCGTCCCCCCGTACCCATCGTCCCGCCCGGTCTCCTCGCTGGAGGAAACCATGAAGGAGTCCACCCGGGCCAGGGCATGCCCACAAAAATCAGCGTACTCGCCTTGCATGGCCTCGCCACAACCGGCAAGAGTGACCATCGTCAGGCACAGGAACGGGATGGGGAACCTCATGCGCCACTCCTCCTTCATCTTTCCGGTGGTGTGTTTCGGGGAATACTGGACCATCGGGGCCCGGGCGGCCGGGCGATTCGAGATCTCACCGTGTATCCACCTCCGCGGCCGAGACGCGGCTCGCCCAACTACCCGGACAGGCTACTACACCCGCCAGGTCCACTCCGCATCAAGATAGTGAGCTTCCAGAGCTTCGGCCGCCATGGTTTCCTCTTCCCGAAAGGAATCGGCAACCCAGGTGCCTCCCAACACGCTGGCTAGCCCCTCCTGGAGCGTAGTAGCGAGCACATCCGGCTCGGGCACCCTGCCCAGGAGGCCTGCAAGCGTAGCCGGAGGAGGCACATCCTCCGAGCCTCTTCGAAGCCGCCGAAGACCGTCCTGGTCTCCGTCCAGGATGATCGAGCCGTGCTGGAGGACAGCATCCCCCATCCTCACCTGGGCGCTCCCGACAAGTTTCTTCCCGAACGCGGTCACCTCTCCCTCTGCCGGCTGACGGAAGCAGGGCCCCGCATCGGGCGGAAGACTCGGCCCGTTGGGGGCGGCCAGTTCCACCGCTGCCCCCAATCGCCGGATCCCCACCAGAAGGCCACGGTTGATGAGGCGGTAGCCGACCTTCAGGCCCCGGAAAGCGCCCTGGGGGAAGGCCAGGGAGTAGGTCAATTCACGATCGTGGAGGACCGCCCGCCCACCGGTGGGACGGCGGACGAAGCCAACCCCCTCCTCTTCAGCCTTTCTCTCCAAAAAGAGGCCTCGAGAGGGCTCGTTCCGCCCGAAGGAAATGGTCGGAGGGTCCCAACGGTAAAAACGCAGGACACCCTCGCCCCCCCTGAGGCATTCGGTCAGGGCGTGGTCCCGGGCCATGTTCCGGAACCCGGGAAGGGGGGGGTCGCTGATGACCCGCCAGTTCAGCTCCGACATTCTCGCGTCCGTCCTCACAATCCGCTCCCCCCGCCCGTCATCATGGAAGAAGGGAGGCGGGCATCCCCGTCTCCCTCCTGACCTTCGTCCAAACAGAACGCAGGCCCATCACTTCCGGAGCGGTCGCTTGCACCGCGCCTCGCCCCACTTCTTCAATCCCGAAATCCGACTCAGAACTCCAAAACTCCGCCCGGCTGTAGAACCTCCACCGTGGCCAGGTCACCGACCAGCGCCCGAAAAGCCTCGGCATCCTGGGCAATCATGTCGAAGGTGTTGAAATGGATCGGAATGACCTTCTTGGGCTGGATGAATTCGACCGCCCGCACAGCGTCCTCGGGCCCCATCGTGAAATTATCCCCGATGGGGAGAAGAGCCACATCCACCTTCCCCTTCAGGAGCTGCATGTCCATGAGGAGGGCCGTGTCCCCGGCGTGATAGAGACGCTTCCCGTTCAGGTCCATCCAGAATCCTCCGGGGACCGTGGTGAACGCACCTTCATCGTCTCCAGCTACCTGCCCACCGTGGAGGGCGGGTGTCATCTTCACATATCCGAAGGGGAAGTTGAAACCCCCTCCGATGTGGAGCGGGTGTGCGTTCTCGACGCCCTGGGATTGAGCGAAGCTCACGATCTCGAACGTCGAGACCAGGGTTGCTCCCGTTCGTTTGGCCAGGGGGATGGCGTCGGCGAAGTGGTCGAAGTGCCCATGGGTGCAGAGGATGAAGTCCAGGTCCTGAATCTCCGCCGCCTTGAGGTCGCTGACCGGGTTTTCATCGAACCAGGGATCGATCACGACGCGGGTCCCATCGTCCGTTGTCAGGGTGAAGGTGGAGTGGCCGTGGTAGTGCAGCCTGGCCATGGGTCGCCTCCTTGTCTATTCGCCTCGGGAACGAAAAGGGCCGAGGGGATAATCCCCCCGGCCCTCACTTGACGCGTATTCCTACTCCTCCTCGTAAGCCTCCATCGGCAGGCATGCGCAAACCAGATTCCGGTCACCGTGGGCATTATCCACTCTGCGAACCGGTGGCCAGAACTTGCTCTCCACAGTCCATGGCGCCGGGAAGACGGCCCGGTTTCTCGTGTACGGATGGTCCCATTCCTCCTCACCCATCATCGTCGGCGTGTGGGGTGCATTCTTGAGAAGGTTGTCCTCTGGATCCGCGATACCCTTCTCCACTTCGGCGATCTCTTCCCGGATCGAGCTCATAGCCGCACAGAACCGATCCAGCTCGTACTTGGATTCACTCTCGGTGGGCTCCACCATCAGGGTCCCTGCCACAGGGAAGGACTGGGTCGGCGAATGGAATCCGTAGTCCATGAGGCGTTTGGCCACATCCTCGTCGGTGACGCCGGACGTCTTCCGCACCGGCCTCAGGTCCAGGATGAACTCATGGGCGACACGGCCTTTCTCACCGTGGTACAGGATGGGAAAGTGCTCTTCGAGCTTCGCGCCCAGATAGTTCGCGTTGAGGATCGCTCCCTCGCTGGCCTTCTTGAGGCCGTCTGGGCCCAGCAGGCGGATGTACACCCAGGAGATGGGCAGGATGCTCGGACTCCCCCAGGGGCCGGCGCTCACCGGGCCGGTTCCCTTCTCTCCGCCCACGGGAATCACCGGGTGGTTCGGTAGATAGGGTGCCAGTTTGTCGTTCGCGCTGATGGGTCCCATCCCCGGCCCCCCGCCCCCATGGGGAATGGCAAAGGTCTTGTGGAGGTTGAAGTGGCAAACGTCTGCGCCGTAGTCCCCGGGCCGAGCCAATCCCACCTGGGCGTTCAGATTCGCTCCGTCCAGGTAGACCAAGCCCCCGTTTTCATGGATGATCTGGGTGACTTCCTTGATCCGGGACTCGAATACGCCGTGGGTCGAGGGATAGGTGACCATGATACAGGCCAGGTTCTCGGCGTGCTCCTGGGCCTTTGCCCTCAGGTCGTCCACATCGATGTTTCCGAGCTCGTCGGTCTTGACGACTACCACCCTCATCCCAGCCATCACAGCGCTCGCCGGGTTGGTGCCATGCGCCGAGGCCGGCACCAGGCAGACAGTTCGGTTCGAGTCGCCCTGGTCCAGATGGTACGCTCGAATCACCATCAGCCCGGTATACTCACCGTTGGCACCGGAGTTGGGCATCATCGAGGTAGCGGTGAATCCGCTGATCTCCTCCAACCACCTCTCCAAATCTGAGATGATCCGATGGTAGCCCTTCGCCTGATCCACCGGCGCGAACGGGTGAATCTGGGTGAACTCCGGCCAGGTCACGGGGATCATCTCCGTGGTGGCGTTCAGCTTCATAGTGCACGATCCCAATGAGATCATGCTGGTGTTCAGGGAGAGGTCCCGGGCTTCGAGCTTGTGTATGTACCGGAGCATCTCCGTCTCGGAGTGATAACTGTTGAACACCGGGTGGGTCAGGAAGTCCGACGTCCGGACCAACGCTCCCGGGAATTCCACTCTCACTTCCTCGTCCGCCAATGCCCTCGTGGACACCTGTCCCTCACCACCGAACACGGCGAACAGATCATCTACATCCGACGGAAGGACCCGCTCATCCAGAGCGATACCGATGGTCCCGTCCCCGAAATCCCGAAGGTTGATCTCCCGTCCCAGGGCGGCTGCCATGACCTCCTCGGCGGTCATGCCGTCCGGCCTAACCCGGATGGTGTCGAAGAACTTGCCGTGAACCACCTCATGACCCAACCGCTTGAGGCCCTCTGCCAATATGCCGGCGAGGTTGTGGATCCTCTGGGCGATGGCCCTCACGCCCTCGGGCCCGTGGTAGACGGCGTACATCCCCGCCATGATGGCCAGCAAGACCTGAGCGGTGCAGATGTTGGACGTGGCCTTCTCCCGGCGGATGTGCTGCTCCCGCGTCTGGAGAGCCATCCGGAGCGCCGGATTTCCATCCTTGTCGACGGAGACTCCGATGATGCGCCCCGGCATCTTGCGCTTGAAGTTCTCATGGGCCGCCAGATACGCCGCATGGGGGCCGCCGTAGCCCATGGGGACGCCGAACCGCTGGGTATTCCCCACCGCGGCGTCGGCACCGAACTCCCCGGGAGGGGTCAGCAGAGCCAGGCTCATGAGGTCCGCCGCTACGACGACGAAGGCCCCGGCTTCGTGGGCCGCGTCCACGAACCCCTTGTAGTCCAGGACCCGGCCGTCGGTCGCCGGATACTGCACCAGAGCGCCGAATACGTCCTCGCCGAACTCGAAGCTCTCGTGGTCTCCTACCACGACCTCGATCCCCAGGGGTTCGGCCCTCGTCCGAACCACGCCGATGGTCTGAGGATGGCAGAGTTCCGATACGAAGAAGCTGTTCTTCTTCCCCCGAGCCTCCCCGTGGAACAGGGCCATGGCCTCCGCTGCTGCGGTGCCCTCGTCCAGGAGTGACGCGTTTGCGATCTCCAGACCGGTCATATCCATGACCATGGTCTGGAAGTTCAGGAGGGCCTCCAAGCGACCCTGGGAGATCTCCGCCTGATAGGGGGTGTACTGGGTGTACCAGCCCGGGTTCTCAAGGATGTTCCTGAGGATCACTCCGGGCACAACCGTGTCGTGGTACCCAAGGCCGAGATAGGACCGAAAGATCTTGTTGTCTTTCGAAATGGCCCGGATCTCCTCCAGGAGCACGTGCTCCGGCGCTGCTGCAGGGAGGTCCAACTCCCGACTCATCCGGATCGCATCGGGAACAGTATCCTGGACGAGCTCCTCCATCTCGGAGTAACCCAGGAAGCTCAGCATCTCCCGGGCTTCCCCTTTGCCAGGCCCCACGTGGCGGCGAACGAAGTCGCTCTTGGGATCTATCGAAAGAGACATTGTTGATGCCTTCATGCTTTCCGCCAGCACGGGCCCGAGCACCGGAGGAGTCCCTCCATCCCAGAGCCAATCCCCGGGTCCTTCCCCAGGGAATCTTCACGCCAGCTGTTGCGAGATCGAATCACAGGGTCGCGGAGGACCCGTCTCAAATCCGACGACAGGTTGATCGGGGCTTCCTTGTCGGCCCCAGCCAACGGAAGGTGATCAGCCCTCGACGTGGGAGGTGTACGCCACCGCGTCCATGAGCCCGTCCAGATCCGAGGCCTCCTGGATCCGGATCTTGATCATCCAGCCATCACCGTAGGGATCCGAGTTGACTGCAGCAGGTTCATCGTCCAAGGCCGCGTTGACCTCCAGGATCTCAGCCTTCACCGGGCAATAGAGATCGCTGACGGCCTTTACCGCCTCGATGGTCCCGAAGGGATCCATCTTCTCGAAAGCCGCTCCGGGTTCCGGAAGCTCGATGAAGACCACGTCTCCCAACTCGCCCTGAGCGTAGTCCGTAACGCCGACCAGGTACACCCCGTCCTCGCCAGTGGGCTTCAGGTACTCGTGCTCTTCTGTGTAGAAAAAACCCTCAGGAATCTGTGACATTGTTCCTCCGTGGGATACTTAACCAATTAGACTGTGCACAATAGAAGTCGTTTGAACGGGGCGTCAAGGTATCAGTCGCGACCGCCTCGATCTACTCCCCTCCACCCCCGGCGTCGGCTTTCCGGAGCCTTCCTCGGCCGGTAGTTTTGCCAGTGACGGGTGACGGCGAAATCCGTGCCAGATCCCGGCCCTCAGAAGCCCCTGAACTCGACAGAGAAGGTTCCGCCAATGTCTGAGACCAATCCCGCCCATCGGCACCTGGCCCTGACCACACTTTCCGATGAA
Organism: Gemmatimonadota bacterium; assembly: GCA_039592115.1. Classification (GTDB taxonomy): domain Bacteria; phylum Gemmatimonadota; class Gemmatimonadetes; order Longimicrobiales; family Gaopeijiaceae; genus JBDHCH01. The sequence goes on from JBDHCH010000005.1 coordinate 20,898, forward strand.
GAAGGGATGTTTCGCGAGGCCGTCCGAGACTTCGCCGAGAGCGAGATCACGCCCTTGGTAACCGAGATGGACCGAGCCCAAATCATGAACCCGGAGCTGATCCCACAGCTCTTCGAGCTTGGCCTCATGGGAATCGAGATCCCGGAGGAGTTCGGCGGCACCGCCTCCACCTTCTTCACCTCGATTCTGGTGGTCGAGGAGCTCTCCCGGATCGATCCCGCTGTGGGAGCGATGGTGGACGTGCAGAATACCCTTTGCGTCAATGCGCTGCTCCGCTGGGGCTCAGACTCCGTCAAGGAGACCTTCCTCCCACGCCTGGCTGAAGACACGGTCGGCGCCTACGCCCTCTCCGAAGCCGGGAGCGGATCCGACGCGTTCGCGCTGGCCTGCAGAGCTACCCAGGACGGGGACGACTGGGTGTTGGACGGCCAGAAACTGTGGATCACCAACGGGAAGGAAGCCGGCATCTTCATCGTCTTCGCCAATGTCAATCCCGAGGCCGGTTATAAGGGCATCACGTCCTTTATCGTGGAACCGGGGATGGAGGGGTTCACCGTCGGAAAGAAGGAAGACAAGCTCGGGATCCGGGCATCCTCCACGACTGAACTCGTCTTCGAAAAGGTCCGCGTTCCGAACAAGAACGTGCTTGGGGAGGTGGGCAAGGGATACAAGGTTGCCATCGAAACCCTGAACGAAGGACGAATCGGCATAGGGGCCCAGATGGTTGGGCTGGCCCAGGGCGCTCTCGATCATACCATCAAGTACGTCCAGGAGCGGGAGCAATTCGGAAAGCCCATCGGTGCCTTTCAGGGCGTCCAATTCCAGATCGCCCAGATGGCGGTGGAGATCGAAGCCGCCCGCCTCATGGTGTACAATGCGGCTCGGTTGAAGGATGAAGGGAAGGACTTCGTCCTCCAAGCCGCGATGTGCAAGCTCTTCTCCTCCCAGGTAGCCCAGCGTGTCACGTCCACTGCCGTGGATCTCTTCGGCGGATACGGATTTACCCGGGAATACCCCGTGGAGAAGCTGTACAGAGACGCGAAGGTGGGAGCCATCTACGAGGGCACCTCGAACATGCAGCTCCAGACCGTTGCGAAGCTCATCATCAAGTAAGGGAAGGTCTGCACAAGGGTGACTCCGCACTCTCCACATCTTCTCAAGGGGATGAGGTGTCGCCATCTTAAGCAACCCCGTCGGACCCTTGTACTCGTGTTCCGGCGGGGATCTCCATTATTCCGCAAGGGGCCGGTCCCGGTCCGGGAAGGCTGTTCCCCAGGGAGGCCTTGCGGGTGCCTGACAGGGAAGGGTTGAAGCTCATGAGCTTCGGAATCGGTGAGATCCTCCTGGTGCTGGCCCTCGTGGTTTTTTTCTTCGGGGCCAAGCGCATCCCCCAAATCGCACGGGGGGTGGGGGAGGGAATCAGGAACTTCAAGCAATCCGTCACCGACGGGAATGAGGAAGAGGACGAGGACCGGCAACTCCCAGGAGGACAGGACTCCTGAGCCGTCCTTCCCCCCGGGCTCGTCTCGGGATCCTTTTCCTCACCGTCTTCCTGGACCTGGTTGGGTTCGGGATCGTTCTTCCCCTCCTCCCATTTTACGCTGACCGCTTCGGGGCCTCCGGCACCCAGGTCGGCCTGCTCATCACAGTCTACTCCATCGCCCAGTTCTTCCTCGCCCCTCTCTGGGGGCGCCTGTCTGACAGGATGGGGCGTCGGCCGATTCTCATCTTGGGACTCCTGGGTTCTGCCGCGTCTTACGTGGTATTCGCTTTCGCGAACTCCCTGGCAGTCCTCTTCGTATCCAGGATCATGGCGGGGATCGGTGGCGCGACGGTACCTGTCGCCCAGGCGTACATCGCGGATATCACGCCACCTGAGAAAAGGGCTGGAAACCTTGGACTAATTGGGGCAGCCTTCGGGCTGGGGTTCATCTTCGGGCCCGCGCTCGGTGGCTTCCTGGCACCGGTATCGGTCGCGGCCCCGGGCTTGGCAGCGGCAGCCCTCTGCCTCGGGAATGGTGTATTGGCCTTCTTCCTGCTGCCAGAATCTCTCTCGGATGAGGAACGCGAAGAACGGAAGGTGGGGCGGAGTCCCTTCCAGGTGAGGGATCTCGAGGTCGCCGTTCGGAGCCCCGTCACCTCCAGGATCCTCCTACTCTCCTTCCTTTTCACCGTTGCCTTCGCGGCCATGCAGCCCACCTTCCCCCTTTTCGGGTCCATCCGCTTCGGGCTCGACGAGCGGAATGTCGGATATCTGTTCGCTTTTCTGGGCACAGTCTCCGCCATCATGCAGGGCGGCCTGGTGAGACGGTTGGTTCCTGTCCTGGGGGAAGCGCGCCTCATCCAGATCTCCGGTCTCCCGTTCATCACTGGGCTGCTGGCCATCGCATACGCGGGCTCCTTGGCAACACTCCTCCTGGGCCTCGCACTGCTGGCCATCGGGTTCGGAGGAACTCTACCCAGCATCGCGAGCTTGTTGAGCCGGGTGGCGCCTCCCGAGCTCCAGGGAAGCGTACTTGGGATCGGTCAGAGTGTCGGATCTCTGGCCCGCATCATCGGCCCTACCCTGGCTGGAGTGGTCTATGACCTTCGTGGCATCGCCTGGCCGTACCTGGGTGGAGCATGGGTTGCCGCGGCGGCCTTCCTGGTCGCGCTGACGTTGAGGCCCGTGGTTGGAGGGCGGACCTCGCCGTGACCCTACGGTGAGGGATTCCTCTTAATCCAACATCTCCCAACCACGCCGGTCCCCCCCCCCGGGGGCCCTTGAAAACCTCTGCTTCAGGGCCCTATTGTGGAAACTCGTTCTCAAGCGCATCTGACATCCCGGTAGGTGCAATGTCCTCTTTGCGGCCGTGCGTGGAGTGCGGCGAGCACATCGCTGTCGGGGACCGCTTCTGTCCCCGGTGTGGGGCGGAGCAGCCCTCCTCGGCGACGTACGTCGTCCCGGGTGACCAGGGGTCCCGCTGGGATGACATTCTAAGGCGTCTCCAGGCCGCGACCGAAGGACGGTACCAGATCCGCGGTCTGATTGGCCGAGGAGGGATGGCGGCGGTCTACCTGGCCGACTGGCCCCATATGGATCTCCGCGTCGCCATCAAGGTGATGGACCCCTACCTCCTGGATCAGAGGAATGCCGTCCAACGCTTTCTCCAGGAAGCCAGGACCATCGCGAAGTTGAATCACCGGCACATCATTCGGGTCTTTGACTCGGGCCGCGCCGGGGACCTCTACTACTTCTGCATGGACTATTATCCAGGACGCTCCCTCGAGGAGGTCTTGCAGGCGGGGGAGCAGCTCCCCATCGACGTGGTGAGGCTCTGGTTGTGGCAAGCTGCCGATGCGCTTGGCTACGCCCATCGCCAGGCCAAACCTGTGGTGCACCGCGACATCAAGCCGTCGAACATCCTCCTCGGCACCGACGGAGACCTGGTACTGACGGACTTCGGCATCGCCAAAGTGCGAGACCTCGAGAGTACGTCACCGGCCCCCTCCCTCACGATGCCCGGTGCAGTTCTCGGCACCCCTGCCTACCTCAGCCCCGAACAGGCCTCAGGGATCCTCAATCCGCAGGAAGCCTCCTCCGGCACGACCGTGACCAGTGCTTCGGACCAGTACTCCCTCGGGGTCGTTGCATACGAGATGCTGGTGGGCGCGCCGCCGTTCACCGGGGAGATGACGGCGCTCCTCTCCGCTCATGCCAGCCAGGAACCCAGCCCCATCCTCGATCGGCGTCCGGACTGCCCTCGAGATCTGGCCACAGTCGTGACCCGCATGTTGGCGAAATCTCCCGAGGACCGGTGGCCCGACATGCAGGAGATCTGTGGCGCACTTGGGGTCTCCAGTCCTCCCAGCCGTTCTCCACTACGCACTCAGATGTCAGCCATCGCGAAAGGGCACCGGCAGCTGACGACCATATCCCTGTCCCCTGTGCCTGACATCCTGTTCGAAGGCCAGGGTTTTCGACTCAACGCGACTCCCCTTGATTTGACAGGGCAACCGCTCACCACCAGGACGGTGACCTGGAATTCCAGCGATCCGGACATCGCCCAGGTCACCCAGGACGGAACCGTCAATGCGCTCAGAGCCGGAGCGGTGTGCATCAGTGCCACGGCCGAGGGAGTCTCCGGGGAAATCCAGATCTCCGTCTCACCCATCCCCATCGACACCGTGGTCGTCCTCCCCAGTCACATGAACACGGCCGTGGGAGAGCCCGTCTTCTTCCGGACGTTGCTCCTGAGTGGGGAAGGGCATGAGTTGGAAGGGAGGGAGGTTCTCTGGACCTCCAGCGATCCAGCCATCGCCTCGATCGCCCCTGACGGCCGTGTAACACCGCTTCAGCCGGGGACCGTGACTCTCACTGCCTCCAGTGAAGGTCGATCGAGCACGGCATCCCTCACGGTGGCCCCGCCAGCCGTGGCCGCGATCGAGGTCACGCCATCCCGCCTGGAGATCGAGTTGGGCGCAAACGCCAACCTGGAGTGTTTCCCCCTCGATTCCACCGGTTCTCGGCTCGAGGGCTACCAGGTCGCATGGGAATCGGAGAACCCTTCCCAGGTCACGGTTTCCGACGAGGGCCGGGTACACGGACTCTCCCCGGGCACTACCCTGGTCCGTGCATCCTGCGAGGGCTTTTCGGCCGAGGTGAAAGTCACGGTCGCACGGGAGCGCGTGATCCACCTCGTTCTCCTCCCAGAATCTCCCGTGGTTCGCAAAGGGGAATCCCTCCAGCTGTTCGCGAGTCCCAGGGGGGTTAGTGGGTCCACCCTCCCGGACCGAGTTGTGGACTGGCAGTCTGCGGACCGTGCCATCGTCGAGGTGGACCCGAACGGGCTGGCGACCGGGATCGGCACCGGAGCCACCCAGGTGCAGGCGAAATCCGAGGGTGTCGTGTCTACGGTCGAAGTGACCGTGACCCCCGCTGTGGTCGCGTTCGTGGAAATCGTCCCTCCCACCCTTTCCCTGCACGTGGGGGTGAGGGGACGGCTCTCCGCTGAGCCTCGTGCACCGGACGGTGAGGCCCTGGAGAGCCGCGACATAGAATGGGCGTCCTCTGATCCTTCCCTCGCCACCGTCGACCCGAAGGGGAATGTCAGTCCCATCTCTGCTGGCCGGGTCCGGATTTTGGCAACCTGCGAAGGGAAGACTGCAACGTCGGAGATCACGGTTCTTCCCGCCCCGGTCGCATCGATCGAGTTCGAGGATTCCAGCGTTTCCTTGCGGTTGGGGGAGTCCCGGGTACTCGTTCCCGTCGTGAAGGCCAAGGACGGCACGATCACCACCGACAGACAACTGAGCTGGTCTTCCAGTCATCCCGAGATCCTGGAGATCGATGCCACAGGGCGAGTGTCGGCCCTTGCCGAGGGCACGGCCACCGTGCTCGTGGAATCGGAGGGGGTCTCCCAGGGCTTGAGCGTGGAGGTGGTCCCCGACCCGGTCACATCCATCGAGTTGACTCCCCACTCTCTCCAGCTCCAGGAGGGGGAAGAAGCTGGTATTGGGATCGCTCTGTTCGGTCCCGATCAACGTCCCCTCGGGAACCGAAGAGTGGAGTGGTCATCCGACGACCCCCTCGTTGCGGAGGTAGATCCCGAGGGCGTTGTCAGAGGCTGCGCCCCGGGGACCGCTACCCTTCAAGCTGCTTGCGAAGGGCGAACGCAGACACTGCATGTTTCAGTCGTCCCGGCACCGGTTTCATCCATCGAGATTCAGCCAGGAAAGGAAACGCTGCGAGCTGGGGAGTCCCGGAAGCTTCGAGCCTTAGCCAGGGGGCCGGGCCGACGCCCCCTCCAGAATCGTCCGGCCCGCTGGACCTCCAGCGACCCGGCCATTGCCACGGTAGACGATACCGGAGAGGTGGTGGCACAGACGCCCGGAGTTGCCCGGATCACGGCAGAATGTGAGAGCGTTTCGGCCTCCACAGAGATCGCCGTCCGGCGGCCTCGGAGTCTCCGGCCCTTCTTTGTCACCGGCCTCTCCGCGGGTGCCGTGGGAGTGATCGCCTACGGGCTTTGGAGTCTCGCAACCGGCCCGGAGGAGCCCCTCTCTCAGCCCGCCGCTCTCTCCGATCCCATTCCAGCTGCCTTGGCAATCCTCCCGGGAGACAGCCTCAGCATAGCGTCCGGAGAGGTCCAGGAGCTAGGGCTTCAGGTATGGGATGAAGCGGGAGCGGAACTCCCGGTAGGGGCCATACCCCCTCGGACCTGGCAGACCACCGACAGCTCCGTCGTCACCGTGTCCCGGGCCGGAATCCTGACCGCGGAAGGCGCGGGTCGGGCCAGAGTCCAAGCCTCAGTGGACAGGGGGGAGGGGGAGGGTTTCCTCACAGCTTCCGCCCTCGTGGTCGTTACCGGGGGTGTGGAGGAGGCTATCCCGACCACTCCTCCCGCGCCTGAACGTGAATCCCCTGTCGCCGCTGCACCACGGGAAACCCGGGCAATTCAGGATGAGCCTCCTCCTCAGGTCGAAGAGACGGAGCCGCCCGTCACGATCATTCAAATCCTGCCCTCCCAAGGGGAGCTGGACGAGGGCGACGTTCTTCAGCTTAGGCTGACGGACCAGAACGCCGATCCCGTCGCGGGGAGTTTCCGGTCTTCCGATCCAGCTGTCGGGACCATCACCGAAACCGGGACTCTCACGGGGATCGGCGCCGGTGACGTCACCATCACTGCTCGTTTCGGGAACCTCACCACGGAAGCCACCTTCCGGGTGCGTCCCGTGGTGGTGGATCCAAGCCCCTCGATCCTCGACTCCATCAGAGGACGGCTCTCGGACGTGGAGGCTGCGGCCGCGGAAGCGCAGTACGATCGGGGTTACGGCATTCTGGACACCATCGACGGGGACCTCGTTCGGTTGTTGGGGGAGTTCCCCCGATCCACCCGAATACCAACTCTCAGGGCGGAGTACCTGGAGGTATTCCGATCCCTCTACGATAGATGTCAGCGATTCCGGACTGTGATGCAGGAGCGGGGAGTCCAAGCCCTCCCCACTTGCAGACCTCCGCCCACAGGAGGCGGGAATGATACGCCTGCTACTCCCCCGAATTGGGGGTCTTTTGGTCCTCCCGGTTCTCTTCCTCGCTCCGAGTCAATCCCAGGCACAGGAGGGCCAACCCTACACCCTTGAGCAGATCGAGGGCCTCCTGGAGGCAGGCCTCTCCACCTCCGTCATCCTCGACATGGCCCGACCCGATTGCCTGGCCTTCAGGATCGATGAGGCCACTGCAGACCGCCTCACCGCTTCCGGTGCGGAGAGCGGTCTGATCGAGGGTTTGAGAGGCCTCTGCTACCGGGGCCCTGAGCCTGAAATCGAGCTGCCCCCGGAGGAGGTGGCGACTCCTTCCAGTTCCTCCCTCCCCCTCCTTTTCAATCCGACCTCGGCAGCGATGAGGAGCCTGGCAGTCCCTGGACTCGGGCAGTTCTACACGGGTCGGCCAGCTGTGGGGGTCGCATTCCTCGCGGCCTGGGCCGGCGCCATCGGGTTCGGAATCATGAGCCAGGACGTTACGGTGGAGTGTCTGGCTCAAACGTCGGATGCGTGCCCGGCCGGGCAGGTCCGCGCTGAGATCGTTGAGCGCCCGATGCTTCCTGTCGGCCTGGGCGCCGCCATCGCAGTTGCCGTGATCAGTGCCTTCGAGGCCCGGTCCGGCGCGAACAGGGCCAATAATCGTCAGGCTGCATTCACGAACCGCAGTCCGGGTTCCATGTATTCGCTGGAGCTCCTCCCAGTTCCCAGGAGGGCGCCCGCCCGGGGACTCGTCCTCCTCCAAATCCGCCACCGATAGGAGAGCCGAATGAACCCCACGATGCGATTCGGATCTCTCGCGCTGCTGGTCCTTTGCCTCTCCTGCAAGGACGAGGTGACCGTGGTGGTGCCGGTAGCGTCCGTAGAGGTGGGAGGAGCCGGATCGGTATTGGCCGGATCCACGGTCCAGTTCAATGCCACTGCCCTGGACGACCGGGGTAATCGGTTGACGAACCGGTCGTTCTCATGGTCGACCAGCGATGGCTCTATCGCCACGGTGACCTCCAGCGGACTGGTCTCGGGCGTTCTCGGAGGCCAGGTCCAGATCATCGCCATGGCTGAGGGCCGATCGGGGGACGCGCCGCTGCAGGTCAACAATCCGGTTCCCTCGGTGGCCTCCACCGAGCCTGACCTTCCCATCGCTGGAGGAGGAGCATTCCAGTTGACGGTGCGCGGGACGGGGTTCGTGCAAACGTCCGAGGTCCTGTGGAACGAAAGCGGTCGACCCACGACCTATGTCAACGACACGGAGCTCAACGCTTCCATAAGCGCTGCGGACATTGCCGAGTACGGCGTCGCGTCCATCAACGTTTTCAACCCCGGGCCAGGGGGAGGGGTTTCCGGCGATCACCCTCTGACGGTGGGTTTTCCACATCCCATCGTGGACGCCCTGGAGAGGGTATCCGCCAGCATGGGGGAGGAGGGTTTCACCCTGGAGGTGTTCGGGGGTGATTTCACCGAGGGCTCCGTGGTTCTCTGGAACGGGGAAGGGAGGGCCACCGTCTTCCTGGCCGAAACCCTGCTCCGCGCCACGATTCCTTCCTCGGACCTGGAAAGGCCCGGGATTTATGAGGTGAGGGTTGAGACGCCTCCCCCCGGGGGAGGGACCTCGGAACCTCTGGAATTCGCCGTTCAAATCCCGGCCACAGGACCCTTTGCAGTCGCCAGTATCGGACATACGTGTGCCCTGGCCTTCTCGGGCCAGGCCTACTGCTGGGGTGAAAACGAGGACGGGCAGTTGGGCGACGGCTCCCGGACGGACCGTTTGACCCCGGTACCGGTCTCAGGAGGAATCGAGTTCGTCTCCCTGGCTGCTACTTACGTCCATACCTGTGGCCTGGACCGCGTGGGCAAGGCGTTCTGCTGGGGACCCGCCGGGTGGGGACGATTGGGCAATCAAGGAGGAGATCAACAGGAGCCGGGGCCAGTTCAGCCCGAAATCCCCTTCATCTCCATCGGGGCCGGATGGGACCACAGCTGTGCCGTGGCCTACGACGGGCAGGCGTACTGCTGGGGGCGGAATGAGGAAGGGCAGCTGGGCCACACCGCGGGCCCGGAGGAGTGGGTACCCGCCCCCGTCGACCAGCCGGGATTGAGGTTCAAATCCGTCGCCTCCAATCGTTACCACAACTGCGCCGTCACCGATGACGGCTCGGCGTACTGCTGGGGGGATAACGCAAGCGGGCAATTGGGGGACGGAACGACCCAGAATCGTGATGCTCCGGTTCGAGTCCAGATCCCCGGCACCGTAATTGGAACCGGTGTTGGATACCATCATTCCTGCGCCTGGACCGACGATGGCCGGGGCTACTGCTGGGGAGCCGGAGAGAGTGGAGAGCTCGGCAACGGGGACTTTCAGGAAAGCCTTACGCCGGTCCAGGTCGACGGGCCCGGGAGCTGGATCAAGCTCAGTGCCGGGAACGGATTCACTTGCGGGATTCTCGATACTGGTGATGCGTTCTGCTGGGGGTGGAATTGGAGAGGCAGGCTTGGGCATGAGAGCCCCGACAATTGGCATACCGCCACCCCTGAACCTGTCCAGGGACTTCCTGGCACTTTCGAGATCTCCACGGGGGGTGCCCATGCCTGCGCACTGTCACAAGCCGGGAACGCTTACTGCTGGGGTGGAAAAGACACGGGCCAATTGGGAGCCGGGGATGCTTACTTCCGCCTTTCCCCGGTCCCCGTGCAGGCGCCACCCTCCCCCTTCACCTGGATCAGCCTGGGACGTTGGTTCGGATGCGGGAGGGTAGAATCGGGCGATGCCTACTGCTGGGGAAGGGGAGGAGAGGGGAGCCTGGGGAACGGAGAGTGGGATGATTTGGATGCGCCCGGCCGGGTGAATCTCCCGGAGCCAATCATCAGGGGTACTGCCGGGAGATACCACGCCTGCGGGGTCACGGCCGCTGGGAAGGCATACTGCTGGGGTCGAAATGACAGTTTCCAGCTAGGGACCGGGTACGATTCCTTCGAGCCCAATCCTGTCCCCGTCTTCGGGGGACATTCCTTCGCGACCCTGAGAGCCGGCGGCGTCCACACCTGTGGCATAACTCAGGAGGGCGAAACGCTCTGCTGGGGATGGAACGGATATGGTGCGGTTGGGCAGGGAGAGTTCGGAGGAGCCTTGGCCGTTCCCACTCCCGTCTCGGTCCCGGAGGGAGTCACCTTCACCTCCCTGAACGGGGGGTATGACCACACCTGCGCCCTATCGACAGCCGGGGACGTTTGGTGTTGGGGAAGGAACCACTATGGCCAAATCGGAAGCGGAAATATCGACAACTCCGCGCTGCCTTCCCTCGTCCAGGGCCTTCCGCCCATCACCAGGATCACTGCGGGTGGTTGGCACACCTGTGCACTGGACGCAGTTGGCGCCGCCTTCTGCTGGGGGAGAGGCGCCTACGGGAGATTGGGGTCTGGAGGTGAGGAGCTGGAGCTTTCTCCACAACCTGTGGTGGGCGGACACACGTTTCGCACCCTTACCGCCACCGCCGGCCGGACCTGTGGGGTTACCACCGACGATCGCCCGCTCTGTTGGGGGTACAACCGTTACGGGGCTCTCGGCCTTGGACAAGAGACAGAGTGGGGAGTCCTGGAGCCTGAGGAAGTCGTCGGAGGGCTTACCTTCCGCTCCTTTGCCGAAGGATTCTCTGACAGGGTCGGGTGTGGCGTGACCACCTCCGGGGCCGGGTACTGCTGGGGAACTCAGCCAGTCGGGGAGCTCGGGATCGGGGACCCCGGGTACGAACCTCTTCCGGTGGCCGTTCTCGGGGGGATCTCCTTTCGACCACCGGAGGGAGTGGGCGCCAAACGGTAAGGCCCAGCCCCTGCCACTCATCGCCCCCGTCTGGCCGGTCCTGGCGGGTGGGGGCGTCTTTTTGAGGACCCACTCTGAAAATTAGCAGGGAATCCCGGATCCGCCCCCCATCACCCGGAATCCTGGAGGGTCAGCCCGCCATCCCAGGGAGGTCACCAGGACGCCGCCCGCCCTGTTGCTCCTGACGCTTTCTGAACCCATTCTCCCTCGATGAATCCCGAGATCCTCAACAACATCGTCGTGGTCTTGGACCACCCACAGAACCTGGTGAACATCGCCGGGGCGGTGAGGGCGATGAAGAACATGGGCCTGTATCGGCTCAGGCTCGTCAACCCTGCTGAGTACGACACCTGGCGCATCGGCGGGATTGCCCACCGAAGCGAGGACGTGGCGGAAGAAGCGGAGATCTTCGATTCCCTCACCGATGCCCTGGGGGACGCCGTGCTCGTGGTCGGCACTACTGCCCGCCGTCGGACGGCTCACCGGAATTACGTCCGGCCCAGAGACGCCGCTCCTGCCATCGTCGCCGCCGCCAGAGATGGGGTGGTCGCTCTGTTGTTCGGACGGGAGGACCGCGGCCTGGAAAATGACGCCCTGGACCTCTGCCATTCTGTAGCCATCATCCCCACGAATCCGGACTACTCGAGTCTGAACATGGCCCAGGCCACCCTGCTCCTCACCTACGAGATCTTCTTGGCGGCGGGAGGGGAGGAGGGACCGCTCCCGCGAGGCAGGCGGGCCACCCGCCCAGCCACTGTGGATGAGTTGGAGAACACCTATGCAGCCCTGGAGCAGGGGCTGCATCGCATCGACTTTTTCAAGGCTCGAGCACCGGAAGCGATCTTGAGGACCATCCGGACCGTGATCTCGAGGGCAAGCCCCGATCTTCAGGAGGCAGGGATCCTTCGGGCCATCGGATTCGAGATCTCCGCCTATCTGGATCGGATGGCAGAAGAGTCGGCAGAACCAGGCCCCGATCAAGGCCCTCCAGGGGACGGATAAGGGGTGGACGCCGGTTCCCCCGCTGCTTGAATCATTGTTTCACCCATCGCGGAAGGCCTATTTTTCAATCCTGGTGGTTTCCCGGCGACGATGCGGCTGGCCTCGCTCCTGGAACCGATGGGACCTGGGATCCGAAATGGCTCAAACGGACACAAGCACGGCACGCTCCAGTGTCGCCGAGCGCTACCGCGTGTTGTTGGATATTGGGCACAACTTGGCCCGGACCCTCAGCCCGTCCCACCTATACCGTTCCATCTATCAGGAGACCGCCCGGGTTCTGGAGGCCGCCGGGTTCTACGTGGCCCTGTACGATCGGGACGCGGATCTGGCCACTGTCGTGTTCTACGCCGATCGAGGCGTGGAGCGGAACGTCGCCATCAGCTACCGGGGATCTGACAGCGACGTCCTTCGGCTGGGAAAGGGCGCCATGATCCTGGACCGGGTGGAAAACCGCTCTCTCATGGTGCTTGGGGAGGAAGGCACGGAAGTCACTCGGTCAGCCATCTCGGCCCCTCTCATCTACGAGGGAGAGGTCGTGGGGGCCATTTCCACCCAGAGCTATCGGGCCGAGGCATACCGGGAAGAGGACCTGGAGCTCCTGCAGGGCATTGCCGACGTGGCAGCAGTGGCCATCAACAACGCCTGGCATGTCAGCGAGCTCGACGCCCGCCGGAGAGAAGCAGAGCGCATCGAGGAGATCGGCAGGGCGATCTCCAGCTCTTTGGACGCGAAGGAAGTCCTTCGGTCCGTCATCGATGCCGTTCTGGAGCTCCTCCAGGCCGACGCTTCCTCCGTCTGGGTGATCGAGGGAGAAACCGCCAGAGTTGCGGCTTCCGGAGGGAAGATCCGACTGCCTGAAGGCAGCGTATGGCCAATCCCCCAAGCCATCAGGGAGATGGTCATCCGAGACCGCAATCCACTCCTCATCGAAGATCTGCCCAACTCCCGATTCGTTCCCGCCTCCCAACGGAAGACCCTCGAGGCCGGATCGGCCCTCCTGGTTCCCCTCATTCAGAACAATGAGGTAGCAGCTGGGCTCTCGGCAGGGAAAGCAGAGACGAAAGGGATCAGCAAGGCAGAGGTGGATCTCATGATGCGGCTGGCCAGCCAAGCCTCGGTCGCCCTCGTCAACGCCCGCCTCCATGAGGACATTCAAGCACTCTCCCTCACGGATCCGCTGACCGACCTGCCGAACCGCCGGCACATGGACATGCACCTTCAGCGGGAAGTTGCAGCGGCTCGCCGGGGCCGGAACGTGTGCATCGTGCTGTTCGACTTGAATGACTTCAAGGCCCAAAACGACGCCCTTGGCCACGTGGTCGGAGACCAGATCCTTCGACGGTTCGGGCGCCTCCTACTCGGAGAAACCCGGGCCATGAACCTGGCTGCCCGGTATGGAGGGGACGAGTTCATCTCGATCCTCACCGAGCTCCCCAGGGACGGAGCTGAGCTTCACGCCCATCGGGTCGTGGCTCGGGTCAGAGAGGATCCTGAGCTGTCCCGGTATGGTGTCACCGTGAGCTACGGGATCGGGGAATTCGATCCTGCCACCATGTTCGAGGTGGAGGATCTGGTGAGGGCCGCCGACGCCCAGCTCTACCGGGCGAAGCTCGACCGCGGACGCGGGAGCGAGCTCAGGTAACCTTCCTCCTGAGACCGGGAAGCCCCAGACGTCACCTCATTCGGGGCTGGCGCAGTGTCAGACCGTCGCCGGCTCTTCCAGGGCGACCTCGGCTTCGAGAGACTCAGCCTCGACCATCGGTTGCCAGATCTGGACCGCCGGGAAAGTGGCCAGAAACCACCGGACGCTCCAGAGAAAGAGCCCGAGGAAGATCAATCCGATGGCCGGCTCCCAGATGGTGATGGTGGGCCCCGACTCATGGATGGACGGAACCACCATCAAATACCGCTCGAGCCACAGGCCCACCAGGATCACCGTGGTGAAGGCTCGAAGGAGCCACGGAGTCATCTTCGGCTTCCGCCCAATGAGTCCAGCGAAGGGCACCACGAAGCAGAGTACGAGCGCCAGAACGGTTAGGCCGCTCCAGGGAGCTTCCGCTCGGTGAATGATCCAGGCCTGTTCCCATGGTAGCTTCCCGTACCAGATCACCAGGTACTGAGACCAGAAGAGGTAGGCCCAGAAAACCGTGAAGGCGAAGGACAGCTTACCGAGGTCGTGGAGCTGTTGGACCCCCATGAGCTTGTTTAGATCGGGGTCCCGACCCTTCGCGTATACCGTGGCCCAAGCCGTTGCCGCCACGCCACCCCACAACGCCCCCATGAAGAACCACGCACCAAAAATTGTAGAGAACCAGTGGGGCTCTAGAGACATGGCCCAATCGAACGCGAAGATGCTCATGACCACTGCGTAGAGAAGGACGCTTGCGGGGCCCAGACGAGCCAATCTCTTATGGCTCCTGACCTCCTCCTTCTCCTGGCCGGACCAACTCTGGGTCAAGCGGTCGATCCACTTACTCCTACCAACATCGCCTCCCCCTCCAGCGCCCTCCTTCAACAACCCCATGTCGGGCCTGAGGTAGAGGTATGCCATGTAGAGGAATACTCCGAAGAGAAGCGCCGCACCCAGGACATTCCGTGTGATGAGGAACGGAATGTTCAGGTAGGCAGCCTTCTTCTGGACGATAGGGTCATACGCCATCGCTTCGATCCAGGGGAAGTACCCCTCGCGAAGCCCCAGCATGGGGAGAAGGAGAATGAAGGAGATGGGGAGGAAGGCCGAGAAGGCCAATCCGACCCGGCGAACGGACCAGTTCCACCGAGCCTTGGTGATCGTCGTCGCCGCAAGGAGGGCCATGGCTCCCGCCGCTACGCTGGTGAAGAAGAGCCAATTCACCACATACGCACGCCAGGCACGAGAGGGATCCCCGGCCATGGTGTTGAAGAAGGCCACCAGCCCAAGCGCGACGAGGACCCCGAAGAAAACGTTGGCTCCTCTGGAGCGCGGGAGAAACCGAACCGGGATCTCACTGGGTATATGGATCTGAGCCATTCTATCAGCCTCAGTAGGAGGTGGCCCCGTCCTCAGGGGACGAAGCTCCTTCCGTTTGGTCCGACGAGGATTCAGTCTGCTCCACCGACTCCTGTGGGCTGGCCGGCGCAGGCACGACCCCCTGGAGCACTCTCAGGTAGTTGACCACCTCCCAGCGATCGAAGTGGCTGATCCTGTGCCCGTAGGCAGGCATAAGGCCCCGGCCCACGCGGATCATCCCATAGACATATCCGTCGGTGAAGTCCCGCACCCTGTCGGTGATGAGAGGGTAGGGAGGGTATCCTGCAGGGATGATATATCCCGTCGCCCCCATACCGTTCGGCCCATGGCATGGGGCGCAAAACCGCAGGAAGAGCTCTTCACCTCGAGCGATGGACCGCTCCGTTGCGGGAACCGGGTTCGCGAGGTTCACGACTGCGTCGGCCTGGTTGATGAGATCCAACTGCGTGAACGGGGCTGGCACATCCTCCAGGCCTTCAGGCTGCCCCACATTCACCTCCCCGGGCCGAGCCACGAGGTTCCCGGCGGCAAAGGCCACGGATCCATCAGGGGCCTCCAGCGGGTTCTCGTAGGGGTCGAAGGACGACTGATCCCTCATACTTCGTCCGAAGATGGCCGCCATTGCATCGTCCAGGGGCGTACACCCCGTGCCCAAGAAAAGCACTGCCCCCATGGCCCCGAAGTGAAGTAGCCTCATCATTCGCTTCACCCCCGGCCCTGTGAGCACTCCCCAGGAATCCGGGGGGCCCCTCAACGTCGCCTTACACATGGGCCACCCCCTCTGGATCTTCCCGAATTTCCGCTGGATTCCTGGAAGAGAGGATCTCCCGAACCTCCTTCATCTTCTCCTGGGGGGCGGAGACGTACACCCCGAAGCGTCCGGCGCTGAACTCTGGGTCGTAGACCACCAGGGGCTTCAGATGGGGAAGCCGAGTGTTGATGAACAATCCGATCACCGTGGAGAGAGCACCGAACAGAATGGTCATCTCAAAGGCGATGACCACGAAAGCCGGGATGGACACGATGGGCTTTCCCCCGGTGACCAACGGCCAGTCCATGGAGGTGAAGATGGCCAGCGCGAACCCCGTGGCGGTCCCCGTAAGCGCTCCCACGAGAGCGAAGACCCGGACAGGGCTCTGGTGATACCCCATCGCATGCTCCAGATCATGCTCCGGAACCGGCGCATAGGCTTGGATGGACCGTTTCTTGAATCCGGCCTTTCTCAACGCCCCGATCGCCTCCACCGCCGAATCCAAGTAGTCGTAGGAGGCAAGGATGCCCTGCATCGAGCCACTCATCACACCGCCCCCTCCTTTCTCGCACCCCGAAGAGGTGCCGGAAGGACCTCCTTCAGCTCGGCAATGGCCACCGGCGGGAGGATTCGAGTGAAGATGAGGAACCAGAAGAAGAACCACCCGAAGCTCCCCACCATGATCCCCATTTCGGTGAGGGAGGGCCGGTACATTCCCCACGCGAACGGCTCGTACTCATGGGAGAGGGAGGTCACGATGATGACGTACCGCTCGAACCACATGCCGATGTTGATGAAGAGCGTGATGACGAAGAGTGCCGGAATGGAATGCCGAACCCGTTTGAACCAGAGCATGACGGGGATGAGCCCGTTGCACACCAACATGGTCCACGTCGCCCACCAGTAGTCTCCGAAGAGGCGGTTCCAGAACATGGACCGCTCGATCTCCTCCCCACTGTACCACGCCATGAAAAACTCGCTGAGATACGCGTAGAGGACGATGAGGGACGTCAGGAGGATCAGCTTGGCCATGGCATCAAAATGCCTGACCGTCAGATAGGCCTCCAACTTGAATATCTTCCTCAGGGGAACGGTCAGCGTGATCACCATGGCCACGCCTGAGAAGATGGCCCCGGCAACGAAATACGGAGCGAAAATCGTGGCGTGCCAGCCCGGGACGATGGACATGGCAAAGTCCCACGAGACCACCGAGTGTACCGAGAGAACCAAAGGCGTCGCGAAGGCAGCCAGGAAGATGTAGGCCTTTCCGAAGTGGTGCCATTCCCTATCCGTCCCGCGCCAACCGAGGCTCACTGCCTTGTACAGCTTTCTCCTCCAACCGGTGGCCTGGTCCCGAGCCGCAGCCACATCGGGAATGGTGCCCAGATAGAAGAAGACCGCTGACACCGTGAAGTAGGTCGTGACCGCGAAGACGTCCCACAGGAGGGGAGACCGGAAGTTGGGCCAGAGGAAGCGGGAGTTGGGGTAAGGGATGAGCCAATAGCCATGCCACACCCGGCCCAGGTGGATGAGCGGGAAGATCCCGGCGGTCATGACGGCGAACACCGTCATGGCCTCCGCAGCCCTGTAGATGGATTGCCTCCAGGGGGCCCGGAACAGGAAGAGGATGGCCGAAATCAGGGTCCCGGAGTGGGCAATCCCCACCCAGAACACAAAGGTCGTAATGTAGACGCCCCAACCCACGGGGCTCATGAGGCCGCTGACACCCACGCCGTTGATGATCTGGTAGAACCAGGATCCGAAAAACAGCCCCACCCCGGCCAGAGCCACGGCGAAAAGAGCCCACCATCCGGGGCCGGGCCGGGAGAGCATCTTCAGGATGTCCCGGTTGACCTGCCCGAAGGACTTGACGTCCGGATGGGTCAGGGCGCCCCGTTCCTTTTCGTTGATCGCTGTCGCCATTCGCGTCCCTTTGGAGGAAAGACCGAAGGGAGGAGCGGACCTCCTGGGCATCCGCTCCCGTCTCGGGTCAATGCTCCCCGGATTGGACCTCGTGGAAGGTGACCTTCTTGAGATAGGTCACCGCCGGTTGTGTGTTGATCAGGGCATCCAGAACCCGGTAGCTCCGCTCATTCTGGGAGAGTTGCGCCACCCTGGAATGAGGGTCACGGATGTCCCCGAAGACGATGGCTTCGGCTGGACAGCTCTGCTGACACGCCGGCACCACCTCCCCGTCGCGAACGGGGCGTTGCCCCTCGATGCGGGCCCGGTTCTGACCTTCCCGGATCCGGTGGACGCAGAAGGAGCACTTTTCCATGACGCCGTTGCTCCGGACCGTCACATCCGGGTTGTAGCCCCAGTTCATGGGTTCCGGCACATCGCTGAACCCGAACCAGTTGAACACCCGCACCTTGTACGGACAGTTGTTTGCACAGTACCGAGTACCCACGCAGCGGTTGTATACCTGAGCGTTGAGGCCCTCGGGGGTATGGTAGGCAGCGTACACCGGGCAAACTGGCTCACACGGAGCATTCCCGCAGTGCTGGCAGATCATGGGCAGGAAGCGCACGTCCACCGGCCCGGAGTGTGAAGCATCCACGGTTTCGTAATAGCGCTCCATCCGGACCCAATGCATGTCCCGGCCCATCACCACCTGTTCTTCACCTACCCAGGGAACGTTGTTCTCCGCCTGGCAGGCAGTGACACAGGCACTGCACCCGGTGCACTTGTCCAGATCGATGGCCATCGCCCACCGGGGATTCTCCTCGGGGTCGTACTGGCCGTGCCGGCTCCCTTCAAGGGGGAAGTCTTCCGGTTTGCCCTCCGTGGCCACCGGCGCAAATCCGCCAAGGGCCTGGATTTCCTTCAGTTCTCCATGGCCACCCTGGCCGTGCTCACCCTCTTCGGCGGCCTCCCCGCCCCCACCGTGTCCCAGCGCAGTCACCGAAACGGCCGGAGCGATGGGCCGGTCATGCTGATCGGAGGAGCCCTCAATGGTCGCCATGGGACGGCGTTCGCCCGTGGCCTCCAATGTTACCCTGGCGGCCAGGTGAAGAAGGGCCCCGGAGGGCTGTTCCACATCGCCGGAGAGCAGCGCCATGACGTTCTCGCCGTTCCCGTCGGCAAAACGACCATAGCTGGTGTGTCCGCCTCCCATGGCCAGCGCCACGGTGTCCTCCCGTATCCCCGGGTAGGTCCAGACGGGCACCTCCACCTGGCCGTGAGGGGACCTCACCGCCACCACGTCCCCCGTCCGGAGTCCCAGTCGCTCGGCGGCATGAGGGTTGACCTCGACCCAGGAATGCCAGGCCATCTTGCTCACCGGGTCCGGCAGCTCCTGGAGCCACGGCCGATTCGCATGCTTCCCGTCCCCGAAACGCGGGGAAGGGTAGACCATGAGGGTGAACTCCCCATCCCCATCGAGTGCCGGGAAATCGAAGATCAGGGGAGTGTCCGGCGACCGAAGAGCGACTGGCGCATCTCCTCTCCGGTTCGGCATCTCCACCACACCCTTTCGAAGAGATTCCCGCCAAAACGCATCGAACGACTGGTCGGCGGTCACCAGCGGTCGAATATCCCGCCAGCGATCCCGAAGGAAATCGAAGAAGGTGGCTGGTCCGAGATCCCGACCCATCCGGGCTGACACGGAGAGAAGCACGTCTCCCGTCTGCTTCGAGTCGAAGTGGGGGACCGGCTGCATCGCGGGCTGCTGAAGCGCGAAGAGCCCCGGGCGAGGATTCGAATCCCCCCAAGCCTCCAACGGATGTCGGTCCGGAAGTATGAGGTCGGAAAGGGCAGCGGTCTCATCCATTGCCGACGCGAAGGACACCCGGAAGCCCGCGGCCCCAAAAGCCTCCTGGAAACCGGCCCCTTCCGGAAGGGAGAACGCTGGGTTCGCGCCGTGGACCATGGCCACGCCCACCCTATCCATTCCCGCCATGGCGGCTCGGAGCTCCGCGAAGGGGCGGGCGGCGGAAGCCTGATCAACGGTATCGAGACGAACGGTTCGCCCCACGTTCCCTGCGACGGTATTCAGGATCAGGACCGCAAGGTTGGCAGCGGTCGCGTTCCGGTGGTGTCCCGCCACGCCGGGACCCACGGCCAGGCTGGGTCCTTCAGAGACAAACCGCTGGGCGAGGGCCTCGATCTCCGCCGCCGGTACTCCCGATGCCTCCTCGGCGGCCGCAGGATCGTAGGCCCTCAGGAATGCCTGGTACGGGCCGGCATTCCCTCCGTCCCGCGCGATGACATTCGCCATGGCCAGAGCCACCACCCCTTCGGCACCAGCCTGCAGCGGTACCCACTCGTCTGCGTTCTGACCGGTGAGGGAGAGTCGTGGCCCCAGGAAGACGAAACGACCCTTGGTTCCATGGTCGTCCACCCCAGCCATTCGGGCAAAGCTCCTGTGGTACTCCACGGGAGACAGCCAGGTCTCTAGGAAATCGGCACCGAAGGAGAGGACAAGCCGGGATCCGGCGAAGTCGAAGGTGGGGAGAACGTTCCGACCGAACGCGATCCGAGTGGCTTCACGGAGCGGTGCCTCCGAGAGACCATCGTATTCTACCCGGGCTCCTCCCACTGTCGCGAGGAACTCGTCGACCAACTCGGTCATGCTGTGGCCCATGGGGCCGGTCAGGAAAAGATGACCTCCGCTTCCCTGCAGGCGCTCCGCCAGAAGCGCCTCTGCCTCCTCCCAACCGATGCCCCTGAAATCGTCTCCCTCCCTGACCATGGGAGAAGTCAGACGGTCGGGGTTGTAAAGGCCCTGGACGGCGGAATACCCCTTTGAACAGAGTGCGCCCTCGGAGATGGGGTGATCCGGATTCCCTTCTACCTTGACGACTCGACCTTCCCTCGTGCGTACCCAAGTTCCACAACCCGCCGGACATTCCCCACAAACGGAGGTGTACCACGTGGACACGCCGGGCGTGATTTCTTCGTCCGGGACCACGTAGGGAAGGAGCTTCTCGACCTGCTGGGTGGAGCATCCGAACATGGAGGCGCCGGCACCACCCGCCCCGACCACCTTCAGGAAGTCACGCCTTTTGATTCCGTCACTCATGAACTCAACTCTCTCGTAGGCAAGGCCCGAAGACCCTTACCGCGAACCCCCGACCTCGACAGCGACCGGGGGAACCGGAGATCGATCAGTAATGGCAAACCGTACAATCGACTGACGCGTCGTTCTCCCTGTGACAATCCACGCACCAGCCCATCTTGAGGGGCTGGTCCACCTCCTGGATCACCTCGATTTCCTCCACCGTGCCATGACATTCCTGGCACTCCAGGTTCCCGGCATCCGCAGCGACGTGTCGCATGTGGGGAAATCTCACGTGATCCGCGACTTTGTAGATGCGGACCCATGGGATCGGCTCCCCGCGCTGCCAAAAGTCCCGGAGTTTCTGTACCTCCTCCGGGCTGTTCCTTCCCGGGATCACTGTGTGGCATCCCATACACGACGCCACGGAAGGAATTCCTGCATCCACCGACCGTTCTGCCGAAAAATGACAGTACTGGCAGTCGATCTGGAAATCCCCTGCGTGGGTGTTGTGAGGAAATGCGATCGGTTGGACCGTCGTGGCATTCTGGACGGGAGGGGGGGGCTCTCCTTCCTGGGACTGCACGAAGGCGAGGGTGAGCAAGGCCGC
Organism: Gemmatimonadota bacterium; assembly: GCA_039592115.1. Lineage (GTDB taxonomy): Bacteria > Gemmatimonadota > Gemmatimonadetes > Longimicrobiales > Gaopeijiaceae > JBDHCH01. The sequence continues at coordinate 42,104 of JBDHCH010000005.1, forward strand.
AGCACCGGTGGCGGCCACAATGACCCATGGCTTCTTCATAGGCTCTGGCTGCCCGAAAGAGACCCGAAAATGGACAAAATATCAGCGGTTTTCCGACCGCAGAGAAACGGTGAGGGAAGCTAGAGAAGCCATTCTGGGGTGTCAACGCTGCCCGCCCCGCAAAGAAACCTTTCCTCCAGCCCCGGTGTTATTACTTGTTTGGCCTAGCCGATACCGTCTCGTAACCCCCACGCCGAGAAACAGATGCCCAATACGGTCGAGGCCCCGAGAACTCTCCCGGAGTTGAGCTTGCTCGAGCGTCTGGTGGATGAGGTGGAGGTGGTCTTCCACGGGAAACGGGAGGTGGTTCGCCTCGCCCTCGCCGCCCTTCTCGCGAGAGGACACATCCTCTTCGAGGATGTCCCCGGCGTGGGGAAGACGACCCTGGCGCATGCGTTGGCGCGCAGCCTGGGACTCTCCTTTCGCAGGATTCAATTCACCAGCGATCTCCTTCCCTCAGACGTTCTGGGGGTTTCTCTTTTCAACCCCCAGACCTCCGAGTTCGAGACCCGTCGGGGTCCCATCTTCACCAACATTCTGTTGGCTGATGAGATCAACCGGGCTCCGCCCCGCACCCAAAGCGGCCTCCTCCAGGCCATGCAGGAGGGGAGCGTAACCATCGACGACCAGACGTTCCAGCTCCCGGCTCCGTTTCTCGTGCTGGCAACTCAGAATCCCCTGGAGCACCATGGAACGTACCCTCTCCCTGAGAGCCAGCTCGACCGTTTCCTCATGCGCCTGACCATCGGTTACCCCGGGGAGGCAGCGGAGCGGAAGATCCTCGTCGAGTCCTCACAGCTGGACGGGATGCTGAACAGAATCCAAGCGGTTCTCCCACCTTCCCAGGTGCTGGAGCTTCAGGCCCTCGTGGACGGTGTGAGGACTGAAGAGGTATTGGTGGACTTCCTGATGGAGATCGTCCGGCGGACGCGGTCCGAACCTCGCCTCCAGATCGGGGTCAGCCCTCGCGGAGCCGTCGCTCTCTACCGAGCTGCTCGCGCGTACGCCCTGGTGCAGGGGCGGACCTATCTCGTGCCCGACGACATTCTCACCCTGGCCGTGCCGTGCCTGGCCCACCGACTCCTTCCACTTGGCACCTCAGCCTCCACGGCCGAGGCCCACAAGGAAGGCGCGGTCCTCCTGGAGGAAATCATCCGAGAAGTGCCGGTACCCGTCTAGGAGCATGGACTGGGTAAAACGAATCGCCGAGTGGATCCGGAGGTTTCGGGCCGGATGGAGGCAATTCTGGTCCTGGCGACGGATCACTTTCTCCCGAGGAGGAGCATTCTTCACTGCCGGGACTCTCGCCGTGGGATTCGCCGCCATCACCGCCGGCAACAACCTGCTCTACCTCCTCCTCGGCGCTATGCTCGGGTTCATCGCCATCAGCAGCTGGCTTTCCGAGCAGGTCATCGGAGAGATCCAGGTCCATCGGCAGACGCCCCGAGGCGTCACGGCGGGTCATCCGGCCAGGATCGAGTACGGAGTCCTGAACAGGCGGGAGAGGATCCCCGCGTTCGCTCTCGAGATTGGGGAAGAGGATCTCTCAGGCCAGGCTTTCATCCCCTTTCTTAAGGCAGGCGAGCAGGTGGAAGCTCGCTCGGAGAACCGGTTCACTCGGAGGGGCGTGTTCTTTCTGGCTTCCCTTACCGTCTCCACCTCCTTTCCCTTCGGACTCTTCCGGAAGACAAGAACGCTCAACGTTCCAGGGGAGCTGGTGATCTGGCCCCGGACCGACCGCCGAATCAGAGCATCCTCTCCCGGGGGCGGACGGGACCCCCTCTCAGGAACCTCCATCCTGGGGGCGGCCGGTCCCAGAGGAGAATACAGAGGCCTGCGAGGGTACCGGCCTGGGGACGACCCGAAGGACATCCACTGGCGGACGACAGCCCGCCTTGGGATCCCAGTGGTCAGGGAATACGAACAGAACGTAGCCGAGACCCTATGGATCTGCCTGGACACTCGGGGTGAGCCCGGTGATCGCGCTGAAGCCGCCGTGGAAACCGCCGCGGCCCTCGGCGCAAAGGCGTTCCGGGAAGGAAAGCGATTCGGGTTTGCCAGCCCGGGTGTCACCATCGATCCCGGGCACGGTCCAGGTCAGTTGGAAGCGATCCTGGACGCGCTCGCCCGCGTAGAGTTCGATCCTCACGCTCCCACACCCCTCCCACCGGTTTCCCCCCGACGATGCGTGCTCGTGACGCTCACCGGGACGAGTGGATCGTCCTTCGGGACGGTCGTCGTCCCCACTCGGGAGAGGGAGGGTACTTCCACCCACTCGGGCGGAAGCCCCGTCCCCGTCGATCCGTCGTCGGAGGACCTCTTCGGTACACCGAAAACCTCCGCGGAAGTGGCTCCGTGAAGCTGGCGCTGACCCACCGGAAGCTCTCGGTCTTCATGGCCATGGCCTCCCTCACGGCCTTCGCGGGGGGCGCCGGGCTGGAAGTCCTCTCAGCCACTTTGGCGGGCGCTGGGCTCCTCCTCGCCCTCTTCTGGCTCCCCTCACCCGCTCTGGGAGAGAGGTTGGACCGGGTCTGGCTTCCCCTGGCCCTGCTCCTCGTGGTCAGGGCTCTGCTTCACATCTTCGTCATCCGGGACGACGTCGTGATCCCGGTGGTCGATCTCCTGTTCCTTCTCCTGATCGCCGAGGCCCTTCGCCCCCTGGAGGCCCAAAACGACGCTCGGCTGTACTCCCTTTCCTTCGCCTTGCTGCTGGCCAGCACCGCCTACCGGCCGGGGCTCCTTTTCGCTCTGGCCTTCACGGCCTTTGTTGGCCTGGCCACGGTGGCTCTGATGGTCGGCCATCTCCGACGATTGGCGGAAAAACACCATGTCGCTGAGATCCCCATCCCAAGGGCTTTTCTGTGGACGACCGCCGCCCTTTCAGGGGTCACCCTTGTCTTCAGCGCCCTGGTGTTCCTGGCTTTCCCCCGTGTCTCCCAGGGGTGGGTGGGACGGGGAGCGCCCATGGCCACTTCCCTTGCAGGCTTCGCCGACGAAGTGAGCCTCGGGAGCCACGGGTCCCAGATCTTCGGAAATCCCCAAATCGTGCTTCGGGTGGAATTCCCCGGAGGCCCTCCGCCGGACTTTCGGGCGTTGTACTGGCGCGGTCGATCGTACGACCGCTTCGACGGCGTTCGCTGGAGCAGGTCAGGCCGTGTCGGACCGTCTCTCGCACCACCCGCTTGGTATGCGTCCTGGGGCTCAGATCTTTCCGAGCAACGCATATACGGCGCCTCCCTGGATGCCCGTGTACTGTTCGCCCTGCATCCGACAGTGGACATCGAAGCGAACTCGGACATCCAACCCGTCATCGACAATGTCGGGGACATCCACTACTGGGGATCCGCAGCACCGGCCTACACCGTGCGGTCCATCCTGGAGCGGCCCGCACCGGCGGAGTTGCGGTTGGCTCGGGAAGGGTTCATCCCGGCCCCACGGTATTTCCTCCAGCTGCCGGACCTGCCTCCGGAGGTTCTGGAGCTGGGTGACTCACTCCTGGGCGACCACTCCACCGCCTTCGACAAGGCCCAGGCCTTGGTCGACTGGTTCCAGGCAGAGTTCCAATACACTCTGGAGCTGCCCGGAACGCCCCGAGAGGCGACCCTGGAGCATTTCCTTCTCCGGCGCCGGGCCGGTCATTGTGAGTATTTCTCCACAGCCATGACCGTTCTCCTTCGATCTCAGGGGATTCCGGCCAGAGAGGTAAACGGGTTCCTCGGAGGGGAGTGGAGTGAGTTCGGGAATTACCTGGCTGTGACCCAGAACCAGGCCCACGCCTGGGTGGAGGTCTGGTTTCAAGGATTCGGCTGGGTCCCATTCGATCCGACTCCCGCGGGCACCGGAGAGGGTTTCGCAGAGGCCGCCTGGTTCTGGCCGGGACGCTTCTTGTTCGACGCTCTACAACACCGTTGGAACAAGTGGGTCCTGGACTATTCCTTTCAGACCCAGTTCGACCTTCTCCAACGAGCCCGGCAGGCGTTCTCCTCAGCCACTCGATCCGAAAGCCCTTCAGCTCCCGGAGGTGGAGGAAGCCTTCCGGGCAGTCCACTCTGGTGGGTGGCCGGGGTCCTGTTGTTGGCGGGTGGTGTTCTATGGGCATTCCGTAGAGCCGGCGTCTCGCCCCTCTCCTCCCGCACCTACCTCCTCCTGAGGGCCGCGGGAAAAAAGGCCGGCATGCCCGCCGAAGCTCTCCACTCCCCTCTTCGCTTCACCCGTTACCTGGAAGCCGAAAGGCATCCGGCAGCAACCCCTGCCCGCGAAGTGATCGAGCTCTACCTGCAGGATCGCTACTCCGGGTCTTCCACCTCGGCTAAGGCTCTGCTCTCTATGCGGAGGGGTGCTTCTGAGGCCGGAAAAGCCCTGCGGAAGAATCCTCTCCCTTGACCTGGAATCAAGGAAGGTCTCCGATCCGAAACGCGATGATTGAGAACACAGCGTCTGCCTTGTACTCTTTAGGTCAATGAACGCCGGAACCCATAATCCGTCTCCTCCGCCTCCGTCCTCTGGACATCACCTGGCCACCATCAGCCATGAGGGTCGGTTCTGGGACGTGTACCTCGAGTTCGAGGACGACCCCCGGAAGCCCACCAGCTTTCGGGCCCTCCTCTGCTTCTTCCCCGGGGATCCCGGAGACAATGAGGGGGCCGCCAGGACCACCACCATCATCATCGAGGACAGCTTCGAGGCGGCGATGCTGAAGGCCAGGGGCCTCGATGACCGTCAACTCCAGGGGCTTCTGAGGTCCGCGTTGCCCGACTAGAAGAGGACCCTCTCCCCTCACGACTCCCTCACCCAGCGCCAGAGCTCGGGCAGAGTCGGTCGCTTGCCCTGCATCAAGATCCCCACTCTGTAAATCCGTCCTGCCAGCCAGGCCACGGCCAATACTCCAGCGAGGAGCAGGGCCAGGGCCGTCAGGATCTGCCAAAGAGGCACCGCACCGGTGGCCGCTCTGGCATACATGAGAATGGGGCTGAAGAACGGTACCAGTGATGCCCCCACTGCCATCGCTGAATTGGGGTTCTCGATGACCGGCATGAGAAACATGATGGGTACGACCAGGAGAAAGATCACCGGAAATTGCGCCTGCTGTGCCTCTTCCTCCGTCGAGCACATGGCCCCCACTGCGGCATAAATGGCGGAATAGAGGAAGTATCCGCCGAGGAAGAGACCCACGAACAGAGCAGAGAGCCCGAGACTCGGAAGAGCCTGAGCGATGGTCTCCGGATCGGCGAAATCGGGGCGGGACGCCAAGACCGCGGGGAGCCCCAGTGTCAGGGCGAGAACACCGAAGAGAACCCAGACCGCCAGCTGAGTGAGTCCCACCGATCCCACGCCCAGGATCTTCCCCAACATCAACTCCGAGGGCCTGACGGAGGAAATGAGGATCTCCACCACCCGGCTGGTCTTCTCCTCCAGGGTGGCCCTCATCACAGCGACAGCATAGAGGAGGATCACCATGTAAAGGAGCATTGCCCCGATGAAGCCCCCGATGAACTCCGGGTCGTCTTCGTTGGCGCCGCCTCCATCCGCTTCCAGGAGGCGAACCTCCAGCTCCCCTCCTCCGAAGAGGGCCGCCAACCCCTCCAGGTCGTCCTCGTCCGCCAGACGGGCCTCCAGGGCCGCCTGGGCCACGATGCCCCGGATGGTCAGGCCGGTGATGGTCCCGGGTCCTTCCTCCCCATGGTACTCCGCCTTTCCATGAGTGAGCGCTTCATCCCTCAACACGATGAAGCCCCCCAACTCTCCAGCGGTCACCTGACTCCGCAGGGTGCTCTCCGTGCCAGGATCCGCGGGGCGTACCGTGAACCTCGCCTCTTCGAGGCGTGGGGTCACCCGCTCCCCCAAGACACCGGTTTCGTCGACGAGGGCGATGTTTCGCCGGGTCTCCTGGCTCCGGTTTTCGAGGATGATGGGCACGATCATCATCCCCACCAGGAAGAGTGGAGCCAGGACGGTGCCGAAGATGAACCACTTGCTTCGAACCCGGGACAGGTATTCCCGTTTGATGATGGGGAAAAGGCCCTTCATCAGTCCACCTCCCTTCTGTCTCCGAGGTTGACAGGGGTCGACTCGTCATCGTTGGTGGCCCCCCCGGCATGCCTCACGAATATTTCATGTAGCCGGGGCTCCACGAGATCGAAGCGGTCGATCCGTACACCGGCAGCCACACCACGGTGTAGAATCGCCTGGTGGTCCGCTCCTTCCCGCAGGAGGAGATGGACCCCATCTTCCGCTGCCCGGACCTCATCCACCTCAGGCCCCCGCAGCCAGCTGTCGTCTCCCTCGAACTCCACAGCCACCAAACCCTTTCTTTCCCTCCGTTTCAGTTCCTTCAGATCCGAGTCCAACACCTTCCGGGCTTTCGAAATGAGGCACACCCGTTCACAGAGCCGTTCCGCGTGGTCCATGAGGTGTGTGGAGAAGAGGATCGTGGTCCCCCTGTATTGGAATTCCCGGACGATCTCCTCCAGCACTTCCTGATTGATGGGGTCCAAGCCGCTGAAGGGCTCATCCAGAATGAGCAGTTCCGGATTGTGGATCACTGTGCCGATGAACTGGACCTTCTGCTGCATCCCCTTGGAGAGGTCCTGAACCTTCTTGTCGGCCCACTCAGCCAGATCCAATCGCTCCAGCCATACCTTTGCCTCCGTGACCGCCTTCCCCCTCTTGAGACCCCTGATCTCACCCAAGAAGCCCAGGAGGTCCAACACCTTCATCTTTCTGTAAACCCCCCGCTCTTCGGGGAGGTATCCCACGCGGTGGTTGCCTCCAACCCCCGGAGGACCACCAAGGAGCTCTACCGTTCCTTCGTCGGGGAGCAGGATCCCCATGATCATTCGGATCGTGGTGGTCTTCCCGGACCCGTTCGGCCCGAGGAAACCGAAAACCGATCCTTTCGGCACCTCCAGATCAAGCTGCGACACCGCCGTATGGTGTCCGAACCGTTTCGTCACCCCGGCAAGGCGGATCGCAGCACCATTTGCCCTCAACCTCTCCATCTATGACCCCTCCGCTCCGGAAAACCGTGGCGTCCCCCCCCCATACGAGCCATCCAGGAAAGCTCTTCAGTGTATCTCGGCACCCCACAAGAATACAGGGAATCGGCTTCGAACCCTTTGATTCCCAGGGATTATTCCTGTTCTCCCTCCCGAGCCCACCTCCCTGACAGTTGCAGGGTTCCCACCAGACCTTAGATTGGCAGTCTCTTCGAAACATTTGGAATTGGGGGAAGTTGCATGGCCATCTACCGGACGCTGTACTACGGCGACGTGACGGTTGGGGTCGGGGGGCGCATCACGATTCCTCAGGAGATCAGGGACGATCTCAGGTTGGACGAGGGAGACGTGTTGACGGTCCGGGTTGAGGAGGCACCCAACAACACTCGCCAGATGGTAATGTGGCGAGTCGAACCCCAGCCCGAGGAATAGATCGGACCCAGGAAGTAGGAGAGGGACGCTTTGCCAGCCATTCTCAGGGTTGTTCAGGGTGACATCTCCACGTTCCAGGGAGATGCGGTGGTGAACGCCGCCAACAACCACCTTCGGATGGGATCAGGGGTGGCTGGCGACCTTCTCGCAGCGGGTGGCGGAACGATCCAGGATCAATGCGACGAGCACGTCCGCCGGGCAGGGCCACTGGAAGTGGGTGGCGCAGCCATCACCGGAGCAGGGATGCTCGGCGTAAAATACGTCATCCACGCCGCTGCCATGGGCGACAAGCCCCCCTCAACAGAGACCATCCTATCCGCCACCCAGAGCTCCCTCCAGCTCGCCCTGGCTCACGAAGTCACCTCCATCGCATTCCCGGTACTGGGATCCGGAGTGGGCGGTTTTCCTTTCGATGAGGCCGCCAGGATCATGGTGGAGGAGGTGAAGCGTTTTACAGCCAACATCTCCGAGCTCGAAACCGTGGTGTTCTACGGCCTAACGCTTGAACAGGCCGCCACCCTCCGACGCCACCTGATCTGACCCAACTGTTTCTCCGGCAAGCTGGTCACACCGAGCCGACCCTTTTGGGGGGCTAAGCCGGCTTCAATCCGGATTCACCTCGGCCACTCCCGAATCAGATTCCCTCCACATCGGTCCATCGCACAAGGGCTTGCAGTGGTCCGGTGCCGTCGTGATGCCACCACGGCGGTGGCCACGGGACTCCCTCCATCCCAGTCACTCGGGTGACGCCCAAACCGATCAGCCCAGCCAGGACCTCCTCCCGATGGGGTCCTAGCCCCGCCACACCCACCGTTTGCAGGTGGGTCGCCCAGGCCCCGAGCTCGGGGAGTACGTCCGTCAGGTTTTGCACGGGGATCACCCGAACCGTTCTGTGCAAGCATGACGGTTGCATGTGGCCACCCGGTTCGAACAGGACGGTCCACGGTGCATAAGCCCCCCCATGAAAGACCCGCCCCCTCCCCATGGATTCATTCACCTCCGCGGCCCCCCGCAGCTGTTGTAGGGATGCACCGTCCTCAGGCCCCAATGGCCCGGACGGGAGTTCTTCTTCGAACCCGTCGAGAGCCTCGGCCAACAGCTCAGCCCACTCCTCAGGCCCCACCCTTCCTCCCTCCTCCACGAAAAAGACCTGGGGCGAGACACATCCTCTCTGGTCGAAGAGAGCCACCGATCTGGCCGCCGCCATCACAACCTCTCTCGAAGTTCCTCCTTCTCCCAGCGAAGTCGAGCCCGACTGCGTGCCCTGGCCTCCGCCCAAGGCTGCCGTCCCCACCAACCCCACCCCGATCCTGTGGGCGTACTCCACCAGGTTGACCCCCGCCGGCGCTCGGGAACGCACCCACTCCACGGTTTCATTCCCCCCATACACCACCACCAGGTCCGCCATGGCGATGGCAGCCTGAGTCTCGTCTCCCAGGGCCCGCGGCCAGTATGCCACGGCAACGGAACACCCCAGCTCCGGGTCCACCTCCTGAAAACCCCTGGCAAAGAGCACAGATAGCGGGACATCCCCCCGGCCGGGCTTCAGCAGGACCGCTGACTTCACGAGGAGGGCCCGGATCATGGAGGTCACGGCCACTCCTGGAACCGTGCCAGCCCCGAGGTGGAACGTGAGGGGAAGGCCTAGGGCCCGGACCTCTCCACCACTTCGATTTGGCATCATGCGATCGAGGACAGCGGGGTCCCTGAATTCTGCGTGGAGGAGGGCCTCGAGAGGAGGGCGGGTCCAGTCTCGGGCCATGCCGTCCAGTACCGCCTCAGCCATGGGGGCCGTGTACCCGGCGTGCATCCCTACCGATTCCAGTGCTCGCCGCCGGATGTCGTCTCCGGGATCCAGGAGGCGGCGAGCGACCCGATCCACCGCCATCAGGATCCTCCCCACCGGAACCTCCGCCAGGAGGTCTCGGGAAGACCGGAGGCGGTCCACGAGTGCCCGGAATCGGTCCTCCGTGAGATCCGGGAATTCCAGCACGGGCGATCCCCCTCCATCCAGAACCGCCTTTTCTTCCTCACGAAGTGAAAATCCAGGCGGGAGTGCCCATCCTTCAAAAGGCATCAAAGTCTCCTTTCACCGCCGCCAGGAACTCATCCATGGCCAGGGAACACCCTCTGGGCTCAGCCTCGGGACTGCGACCCAGCAAACGGAATCCGCCTGGGACGGATACACCCAGATCCTCTGTAAGAATCGCTGCGACCGAGCCCAGGTTTGCCAGGTCCAGGTGGGCGAGAATGCCCACGTTCCCCTCCGGGACCGGCTCCAAGGTGAGGGGGTGAAGGACTCTCGTGTTGGTCCAAGGCGGACCCCTGTGATAGCGCTCCGAAAGAGACGGGAGGCCCACCTCGGTTGAGGCTCTCGGGGCTCCGGTGGACAGGGCATTCGGCCCCTCGGAGTCCACGAGGACCGGTTCATAGAACTGGGAAAGAAGCTCCGTCATCCCGTACTCGTTCACGATCCGACTGGTCGTCACTCCGAACCCCTGGGCCAGGCCGGCATAGAATTCCACTTTTCCCAAAGATCTCCTGCTGCCCTTGTAGCCCCCCGTTTCCATGATCCTCGAATCGTCCGGCAGGCTGTACCTCCAGCCCTCTTCCTCCGCGAGATCCAGCCAATGGGAAAGCGCGAGGGCCGTCCCCGCGATGAGAATCGGGTCCCCTTCCTCCTCTGCCTCCGTCAAGGCCGCAGCAAACGCCTCCGCCCCAAGGCCCTTCTCCGGATCCACGAAGAACTCGCCTCGGCCATCACTCACCGCTTCGATGACCTCGCCGATCATGAAGCTGAGAGAAGAGTCCGGCACGACCTTCGGGTCCGGAACCAGAGCCAGAACCCGGAGAGCTTCCCCATCGGGAAGGAGATGGGTCCGGAAGTTGGGAAGGAGAGCCTCCCGATAGAGGTGAAGGGATCGGATGAAGTGTTGGCCTCGTTCTTCCGCTCCCCTGGTCGTCCCGCTCGTCCGAAAGACAGCCTCGGCCCGGGCCGGGTCTCCCGCCATGAGCGGCGCGCTCTTGAAGGCCCGCGTCGGGAGCGGCGGCACCTCCTCCCACCTCTCCACCCCCCCGGGGTCTATCCCCCGGCGAGCCACGAAGGCCCCGTAAGCCCCGTTTGTCCGGCACTGGAAGCGAAACACTTCCAGTGCGATGCCGTTGAACTCAGAGTCCGGAATGGGGTCGTGCACTCCCCGCCGGATCAGGTCGAGAATCCGGGGCAGAAGCTCACCAAACAGGTCCTCCTGGACCCTCACCGCACCCCGCCTCGAACCGGGCGTCCGGCCAGGGCCCCGGTCATCTGACCCTCCCTCACGGTCACGACTCCGTTCACCACCACTGTGTCGATCCCCTCCGGGTATTGGTGCGGGTCGTCGAAGGTGGCCGTGTCCCGGACGGTGGACGGATCAAAGGCCACCAGATCCGCGTATGCTCCCGGGCGAAGAACTCCACGATCCGTGAGTTGGATCTTTTGTGCCGGAAGCCCCGTCATCTTGTGGATGGCCGTCTCAAGGTTCATCACACTCTGCTCCCGGACGTAGTAGCCCAGAACCCTGGGGAACGTGCCGTAGGAGCGGGGGTGCGGCGAGCCTCCGGAGAGAGGTCCTTCCGGGGCAAATACCGAGCCGTCGGAGCAGACCATGGCCAGGGGATGAGCCAGGACCTTGGCCGTGTTCTCCTCCGACATCCCGAAACCGATCATCCCGACGCTACCCTCCTCACGTAAGAGCCGGACGGCCATGGCGTACGGCTCCTCTCCGGCCTCCCGAGCAGCATCCCCGAGGCGCCGCCCCCGGACCCACTCGTTCTCCTCTGACCTGGTGCTACTGATTTGAACTGAGTTCCAGGAACCGAGCTGGGCCACCTTGGCCCTGGCGTAGGTTTCCATGGCAGGGGCATGCGCTGGATCGCTCAGGCGTTCCAGGAAGGCCCGATTTCCCCCTGACTTGGCCCAGTTGGGAAAGAGGTTGGAGAGACCGGTGGAGTAGGCTACGTAGGGGTATCGATCGTAATGCACGTCCACCCCGGCCTCCCTGACCTCCTCCAGAAGGCTCAGGATCACCGAGGCCTTCCACCAGTTTCTCTCCCCCTGGGCCTTCAGGTGGGATACCTGCACCGGAACTCCGGCCAGGCGTCCGACATGAATCGCTTCCTCCACCGCAGCCAACACCCCGTCGTCTTCATTCCGCATGTGGGAAGCATACGGGTACCCCGTCCCAGCCAGAACCGTGGCCAACTCCACCAGCTCCTCCCTGGATGCGAAACCGGAAGGCGTGTATTCCAGGCCGGACGATAGGCCAACGGCACCCTGCCCCATCGCTTCGGCCACCAGAGCCTTCATGCGGGCGATTTCCTCCTCTGTAGCGGGCCGGTTCTCGCCACCCACCACGGTGCCTCGCACCGTACCCTGCCCCACCATACAGGCCGCATTGACCGCAGGTTGCGTTCTCTCGATGGCGTTGAAGAACCCCCCCAGGTCGTGGAAGTCGATCTCCACGCCGTGGACCTCCCGGTAACGCTCTCGGGTGCGCTCGGCCTGTTCGGCCGTCCAGGGGCCCGGCGATCCTCCGCACTGCCCCCCTACCTCCAGGGTGATGCCCTGGAGGACTCGGTTCTCCACTTTGGGGTTGGCCAAGATCGGCAGGTCGGCGTGGGTGTGTATGTCGATGAATCCCGGAGAGAGGGCCTTGCCAGCCAGGTCGATCTCTAGGAGGCCCGATTCGGCCACCCTCCCAACGGCCTGGATTCTGTCCCCCAGGATAGCCACATCGGCCTCGACTCCCGGTGCTCCGGATCCGTCGAAGACGATTGCCCTCCGGAGGACCAGATCCGGTTTCTCCCAACGCCACAGGCGAGGTAGCCC
>JBDHCH010000006.1:0-52931 GCA_039592115.1 Gemmatimonadota bacterium
ACCTGCCCCGACGGGAGCTGGGGCCAGACCTTCGGGATCTCCAACCTGGCCAGCACGGGGGATTCGGTGCGGCTGGGAGCACCCGTTCGGGCGTTCGACACGTACACCTATGGCCTCTTCGACTACGGGGGAGAGACCTATCTCGGCCGATGGGCCTCTGCGAGCATGGCCCTGGGACGTCCGGACCCCCTGGTCGGGCCCCTGGTGCCCGCGCGGGGCGTCTCCTTCCGCTATCTGGACTCCATCGGCGCGGTGACCACCGTGGACACATTGGTTGCCCAGATCGAGGTGACGCTCCGGTACCAGTCCGAGGTGAGGGATGCGAGGAATCAGCAGGTAGCCGACTCCATCGTTGGGTTGGTGTACCCGCGAAACTGAATTGAGAGAAACACCGCCGGGGAGCCCGGCATTGAGGTAAGGGGTAGCATGTTCAAACAGCAATCAACAGGCGGCTTCGCCCTCCCGGCGGCGGTTTTCGCCCTCGTCGTGGTGGGCGTTCTGGTGACGGGGGGGTTCTACTTGGCCCGCCAGGAGACCAGGATCGGTGTGGCATCCGAACGTTCACTCGAGGCGTTCTACATGGCCGAGCGGGGTGCGAACGAAGTGATGTCCGAGTGGGATATGTCCACCTACGGCGCCCTCACTCCCTGGACGTCTTCCTACACGTCCAAGGCCGTGGATGGGGGAGTCTGGGTGGCCGGGGTCACCAAGATGACGAACCGGCTGTATCTCATCCTCTCCCAGGGGGTGCTCACGGAAGGGATGGACGTCCTGGGGTATGGTCACCGCATGACCGGCTATGTGGCCCGGATGGACTCCCCGAAGATGGACATCCGGGCCGCCCTCAGCACGGTCGGTAACCTCACCGTGGGCGGCAGCTCGGTCATCAACGGGAATGATTCGATCCCCCCCGGTTGGGACGGATTATGTGACCCTCCGGCGCAGGCGGCTCCCGGGATCCTCATCGACTCCATGAAGAACATCACGAAGGACGGGAATAAGCACGAAACTTTCGGTAAGCCAGCGATCAAAGAGGACAACGGCCTCACTTCCGACTCCCTCCTCGCCTTCGGAGAGGACCTCTGGAATGAACTGACGGCTATGGCCGACAAGGTTTACTCCGACGGCCAGTATGTGAAGCAGATGCACCAGGATTCGGTGTTCCTGAACGGTTCCTATATCTGTTCCTCCGCCGATAACTGGGCTGTCCCGAGGTTCAACTGGGGGGACCCGTACAACCCCAAGGGGGCTTGCGGGAGCTATTTCCCCGTGATCTACGCAAGAGGGGATCTGATTGTCGAAGCCCATGACTATGGCCAGGGGATCATGCTCGTGGAGGGGAATCTTACCTTCAAGGGAGGGTTCGAGTTCTTCGGACCGGTCATCGTCAAAGGCGAAGTAATCACGGAAGGCACGGGGGGGCATTTCAGAGGAGGCCTCGTGGCCGCCAATGTCTCCCTGAACGCGAGCTCCGTGTTGGGAGACGCCTTGATCCAGTACTCCACCTGTGCCGTCTCCAGGGCCGTCCTGAACTCAGCGCTCACCCGGGTCCGGCCCCTGGAAAACCGGGGTTGGGTGGATCTCTCCGCCGTGATCAGCGGATAGCCGGGGGAGTGGGAGGCTTGAGGCCGGTGGGGGGCTTTGCGCTTCGCTCTGAAATTCCGTGAAATCCGGATAGGCGCCCGGCCTCGCCATCCTCCGGAAAAGCGGCCCCGGAAGCGGAAAAACGGTGGAGTGAATTGGGGTCGCCAGGGCGGACCTGAACCAAATGTTTAGGGATTTTTTTGATCCGCGGAGATGCGATAGGATTCTTGACAACGCTTGGTTTTCCGTGGTATCCTGAACCCAATATTCTGGGGAAAATCTGTTCCCCTTCTTCTGCGGGTGACTCGATATGGGCCTCTTTGGCAAAAAGACCTCGCTGGGGCTGGATATCGGCAGCGGCTTCGTGAAGCTCGTCGAGGTCGACCGCTCAGGCGGTCAACCGGAAGTGTCGCGCGTAGCCATGCGACCCCTCCTCCCCGATGCCATCGTGGAAGGAGAGGTCATGGATCCGGGCCTGGTGGCCGACACCATCCGGGGGCTCTTCCAGGAGGTAGGGGTCAAAGGGAAGAACGTCATCACCGCCGTAGGGGGCCACGACGTCATCATCAAGAAGATCGAGATGGATCGGATGAAGGAATCCGAGGCTCGAGACGTCATCCGGTGGGAGGCGGAGCAGCACGTTCCCTTCGACATCAAGAGCGTGGAGCTGGACTTCCAGATCCTGAACCCGGATGAGGAGGGGCTCCAGATGGAGGTCCTCCTGGTGGCGGCGAAGCGGGAGTTGGTAGATAATAAGATCGCGCTGTTGGGCGACGCCGGCCTTTCTCCCTCGACGATCGATGTGGATGCTTTTGCGCTCCACAACGCTTTTGAGCACAATTACCCTGAGGCGATGGATGGCATCGTGGCGTTGGTGAACGTGGGCCACGAATCCACGAATGTGAACATCCTGGAGGACGGAGTGCCCATCCTGACGAGGGATATCCCCTTCGGCTCCAGGAGGGTCAGGGAAGACCTTCAACGCGAGCGTGGTCTCACTGCAGAGCAAGCCGAGGATGTGGTCCAGGGCAGGCAAGAGGTCCAGGACCTGGCTCGCTTCGTCGAACAAAGCGCCGACGAAGTGGCTGTGGGAATCGAGCGGGCTTCGGCGTTCCTCATGACTCGGCAATCGGGCGAGGGCCTGGGTAAGATCTACTTGAGTGGTGGTGGTGCCAGGATTCCGAAGATGGCAGAATCCCTGGCTTCCCGAATGAATGTGGAGACGCACCTGGTCAACCCGTTCGAGAGGACGCCGGTGCGGCCGGATGCGGCGGTGAACCTCAAGTTGGATGAGGCGTCCCCGATGCTCCTCCTCCCCCTGGGCCTGGCCCTTAGGGCGTAGGCCAGAGGTAATCGAGCCTTGATCGAGGTCAATCTACTACCGGGTGGGAAGAAGCGGGCTCCGAAAGGCCCGAGAGTTTCCTTCAAGATCCCGACCATCGAAGCCCTTCCCAAGGACCCTTGGGTCTTGGGCTCGGGGGCGGTGGTGCTCGTGTTGGTGATCGCGGCGGGGTTCCTGTACCTGAGAACGAACAACCGCCACGAGGAGTTGACGGTGGGCATCGAGGCCGCGGTGGCGGACTCAGCCCGGTATTTCGACCTCATCCAACAGAACAACGCCATCATCGCCCGACGGGATTCCATTGCCCAGAAAGTGGGCATCATCCAGGAGATCGATGGGGACCGCTACGTGTGGCCCCACATCCTGGATGAAGTGGCCAGGGCTCTCCCGGACTACACCTGGTTGCTGGAAGTTCTTCAGGTGGCTGCCGGGGACCCTCTGCGGTTCAGGATCGGAGGGCAGGCCGGCAACAACTTCGCCGTGACCCAATTCATGGAGAATCTGGAAGCCTCCCTGTTCATTCGGAATGTCGACCTCGTCTCTACCGAGCAGGAAGTGGTGAACCGTGGAGGCATCAACCGACTCGTTCACAGATTCGCGCTGGAGGCCGAATATGAACGGCCGCCACCGGAGCTCCTCGAGACGGTCCCTCTCTTCGACGCTGGCCCGGAAGGGCCTTAACCGGTCTGCTGATTCATGGCTCTGATACCTGACGATCCCAAGCAGCGAAACGCGCTGGTGGTAGGGATTCTGGTGGCGGCCCTCTTCTATGTCTTCTGGTCCTGGTGGTATACGCCCCGGAACACCGAAGTAGAGGAGATGGCCGCACGCCTCGAGCAGCTGGACTCGGAGAACCGCCGGGCTCAGATCATTGCGACCAGGGGGGGCGCCGAGATGGAGGAGCTCCTCGCTCGCTACGAACGCCATCTGACGGAGCTGGAGGGCCTGATCCCTCAGGACGAGGAAGTCGCAGCCCTCTTGAACGACATTTCAAGGGTTGCCCGGGAGACAGGGGTGGAAGATGCCTCCCTCCGGCCGGAGACGGACGAGGTCGGAGAGTTCTACACGAAGGAGAGCTACGCTCTCGAAGTCTACGGCGAATACCACGACATCGGACGTTTTTTGGCGAACATCGCGTCCCTCCGTCGGATCATCACCCCGGTGAACCTCGAGCTTTCCCGCTATGAGGGGAACCGAGAGGTCGTGGATATGGAGGCCCCCGTCATGGCGTCCTTCCAGATCCAGACCTACATCCTTCCCACTCCCGTTGCTGCCCCTTCCGGTGAGGGTGGCCAAGGGCAACAGGGAGGGTAGCCATGAGAAGAGTCCTGCTGGGATTGGTCTTTTTCGTGATCTTGGGCGCGCTCCTTCCTGCGGTGGCCGAGGGGCAACAACCGCCTCCCCCCCCACCGGACACGGCAGATCTCGTGTTCGACAGGGAAGTGTTCTTCTATCCCCAGTACGAGAGGCGCAATCCATTCATGGCGCTCCTGGACGGATCCGAAGGCGGTCCCCGATTCGAAGAGATCCGGCTCATCAGCGTCATCTACTCCACCAACCCAGATCTCTCGGTGGCCCTCTTCGGGCCTCGGTCCGGGCAGGGTGAGGCGGAACAACAGGCTGCCCGAAGGACTTATCGAGCCCGACGGGGCGAGCAACTTGGAAACGTTCGAATCCTCGAAATCCAACGAACCCGAGTGGTCGTGGAAGTTGAAGAATTCGGCTTGACGGAGCAGCGCATCATGGAGCTGCAGCGACCTGGTGAAGGAGGCTCCCAATGACCTCGTTCCTTTCCCTTCTGGCTGGTCTCCTGGCTACTGCCGGAGGTCCGGTCACCGGCTTGAGCATTCAGCCGGCCCCGGAGCGGACCGAGGTGGTCATCTCCATTGGAGGCCAGGCGGAGTACCGGGACTTCACCATGGAAGGCCCGAGTCGCCTGGTGGTGGATCTCATGGACGCCCGGCACGCCCTCCCCAAGCGGGATTTCCTCGGCATCGACCGGGGTGGGATTCGCTCGATCCGTACGAGCCAGTACTCTGAGTCCATCGTTCGTGTGGTCTTGGAGCTTGATGCTGTCGTGGGCTACCAGGTACTTCCGGGCCCGGGCGAGCTCCGGATCGTGTTGGAGAATCCGGGAGAGAGCTTCGCTCCCTGGAATGCGGCGCCGGCGGCCCCCGGCCCGGTGGCGAATGGATACGGCAACCCGGAGCCG
Source organism: Gemmatimonadota bacterium (assembly GCA_039592115.1). Classification (GTDB taxonomy): domain Bacteria; phylum Gemmatimonadota; class Gemmatimonadetes; order Longimicrobiales; family Gaopeijiaceae; genus JBDHCH01. The sequence goes on from JBDHCH010000006.1 coordinate 5,139, forward strand.
GCCTCTCCGGCCGCTACTGTGGGGTACCCGCCGCAGGTCCAGGCTCAACGGATCTGGGCCACTTTCAGCAGCACCCCCCTTGTCGAGGTACTGTTCACGTTCTCCGAGTTTGCGGATCGGTCCATCGTGGCTGGTTCCGACATCAGCGATATCGTTATCTCCTCCGAAATCCGTGATGAGCCGTGGGACGAAGCCCTCAAGGCGATTCTCGAGGCCAATGGCCTCGTCGCCGAGGAAATGGAGTCGGGGATCATCCGGGTGGACGACCAGGAAAACCTCTTCATGCGGGAGACCCAGGAGCGGCCCAGTACCAGAGCCTTCCAGGTCAATTATGCCAATGCCGCCGATCTGCAGGTCTCTGTGACGGCGCTTCTCAGCATGGAGCGGGGGAAGGTGGCTGTGGACGCCGGCACCAACACCTTGGTTGTCACCGATGTGGAGCGCGTTCTGGACCAGGTGGAAGCCCTTGTGGCACAACTGGACCGGGAAACGCCTCAGGTCGCCATCGCGGCCAAGATCGTGTTCATCAACCGTACCGATCTCCAGGATTTCGGGGTCACGTATGACCTGAAGGACTCGGAGGGGAATCAGCTCAACCTGATTACTCCTGGCGCGGTGGATCAGGACGGGGACGGAGTCATTACCTACCCAGCCGATCAGGTAGAGGTTGGGACGGATGTCATCTCTCTGGGGGGGACTTCCGTTGCGGCCCTCGGGAACGCCCGAGCCCGGATCCCGAATCCGAATCTGACCCTTCTCACCAGCCTCATCATGGGGCGCCACACCCTCATCAACTTCATCGAGGCCCTGGAGTCAATGAACCTCAGTGACGTCCAGGCCCACCCCAGTGTTCAGGTCCTGGATAACCAGCAGGCGCGGATCCACGTGGGTGAAGAAACACCCATTCGGGTCATCGACGCTCAGGCAGGAGCGACACAGGGATCTATCCCGACGGCACAGGTTGAGACCCGCGAGACGGGGATCATCCTGGAGGCCACGCCTCACGTGACGTCGAGCGGGAAGATCCGACTGACGCTGATGGCTGAGCGGTCGGCTGCGATCCCGGCTGAGTCTGATGCAGGATTCATCTTCCAGACTCAAAACGCGCATTCGATCGTCTTGGTCGACGACGGGGAGACGGTGGTGATCGCCGGCCTCACCGTAACGGAGACCAGCGAGGTGCGTTCCGGGATCCCGCTCCTGATGGATGTCCCCATCATAGGGCGCCTTTTTCGAGTCACGCGGGAATCTACGATCCAGCGCGACCTCATGATCCTCGTCACCCCCACTATCGTCCGGGGTGAGTGGAACTAGGAAAAGGCCAGGGAGGAACCTCTGATGTCTTACGGAAAACATGACAACCGTAGGCGGATTCTGTCCATAAGTTTGGGTTTGGCCGCACTGGCCTTGCTCGGGTCTTGCGACGGTCAGAACGTCTTTGCGCCAGGCGCTAGCACAGGGGGTACCACCGGTAGTGGTGGCCCCGACGGCAACCCACCCTCTGTCGAGATCCAACAGCCCAGGGAACCGGCAGCCCGCCCCATCGGTGACTCGGTGCTCATCACGGCCCGGGCGGTCGATGATGTTGGCCTGGATTCCATCCTCTTCGCAGGGGTGGCTTTCCGCGGAGACCGGGATTTGGGGACCGACACGACCGTGGTCCGGTATGTCTCGAAGATGGTGCGCTTCAATGCCACCGTCCGGGACACCACCGTGACCCGGTACCTCGAAGCGCTCCCCGACACGACCAGGGAGACGGCGGTCCTGTTCGCCGTGGCCTTCGACGGGCAGGGGAACCTGGCGGCCGATAGTGTGCAGATGGTGATCGGCGGACCCCGCGTGCAGTTCCTCACCATTGAGGACAACCAGCAGGTCCAGTCGGGGTTGAGCCTCAACCTCCAGGTGGAGGCCATGGATCCCGAGGGAATCCTGGATATGGTCATCCAGGTGACCGGGGTTTTCGAGCGCACCATCAACTATTCGTTCACGCCTCCCCAGGACTCGGTCCTGGTGGATACAGCGGTCGTCATTCCGGCCGGGGTAACAGGGAACATCTCGGTGACTGCCACGGCCCGTAGCGGGTTGAACGTGACCGGCCAAGACGGACCCATCGACCTTCAGATCGTCTCCACGAACGTCGGCGACCAGGTGCCCCCAACGGTGACCGTCGTTCCGAGCTCGAACGAACGGCTGGAGGTCGACGACCTCTTCACTGTGATGGTGTCCGGTTCGGACGATCCCCAGGGTAGCGGGATCGCGGTAGCAGGATACACCGTCAAATCCATCTCCCCCGCTCGGGGGGACACGCTGGTTCGAACGGCCCAGACGAACTTCTCCCCGGCCCGCACCGGAAACCTGACGGAGACCTTCACCTTCCTGCCCTTCAATGTGGATGAGTTGGCGTTGCCGGATACCCTCATCTTCGAGATCACCGGGTGGTTGGTGGACGGAGACGGGAACTGTGCCGCGGCCGTGGTAGAGGGGGTCCCCTCCAGTGCACCGTGCGGGACGCTGCCCACGGGCCAGACCGCTGCCGAAGGCGGCCCTGGAGTGAGGCTTAATCGGGTGATCGTGGCAGGGTCCACGGTGGCTCTCCCGACCGGCGGAATGATCATGGACGCGGTGGTGGATACCGCCAGGAACAATCTCCTTCTCTCCAATCTCGAACGGAACCGGGTCGAGGTCTTCCGGCTGGGCACGGAGCAGTTCGGGCCGGCCATCGGCGTGGGGTCCGAACCCTGGGGGCTTACCCTGGACCGGTCCGGAAACCAACTCTTCGTCGCGAACTCGGGAGGGACCAACATCTCGGTGGTGGACCTGGATCAGGAGCGTGAGCTGGAGCAACAGCGGTTCTTCGCCCCCGACGCTGTCATCTTCGACCTGGAGTTGAAGGAATCGGACTCAGGATTCTCCTTCGTCATCAGGGAGTATCCCTCACCGGATCCGCCCTCCTTCAGTGATCGGCCGCAGTTCATCGCGGTGGACTCCTTCGACAACGTGATCTATTCCACTCGTACGACCTCGGTCGGCGATATCGGCACGGCGCGGAAGGCATATCAGCCGCCTGGTGCGCCAAGGCCCGAGGTCAAGCTGTTCGTGGAGCACGGGGCCAACTCCGAGGCGGAGGACTTCTGGGCATTCGCCCACATCGACAGCATCTCCACCGCTCTGGATACCATCGGTATCGATAGCTTGGGGAATGTGTTCGTCGCTGCCGGATTGACCCTCTTCGACCACGTCCCTGGCTTCCCGGACATGGTCATTCAAGCCACTGCCAACACGTCGACGTTCGATCCGGTGGAGAACGCCTGGGGGAACCTGATCGCCCAGGGATCCGATGCGTACGTCAGTCCAGGAACACGTTGGAACATCCCCAGCTTCGGCTTCTCGGATGTCACCTACGTGAGTGCCTCGGGGGATGGTGGCTGGGTGATCATCGGTGAAGGCGCCACCGATCCGGTGGGCAGAGTAATGTTGTATCGGGCGTCCCAGCAGGACACGACGGACCTTTCCGCCACGCTGCGAGTTTGGGACGAGGTCATCAATGCCGCCGACGTGGTGCGGGGTGTGGGGCTGAATTACGATGGCACGTTGGGGATGGCCCGGGGCCAGGCCGCGTACTTCTTCGACACCGAGCTCCAGCTGAACGGGACAGTGGCTCTTTCCGGAGGTGGCATCGGATCCGGCGGCGCCCTCCATCCGCTACACGCCAATCAGAAGACGCTCGAGAATTTCGACGGCACCTATAGGCCGGACACCCACTTGGCGTTCGCCGGGACCGCCGACGGTTCCATCGACATCATCGATACCTACAAGTTCACGCGCATCGGTCAGGTCACCCTCAGGGACAAGATCAACGGGCCTCTGCGGGCCGTACTGCCGTTCCCGGGGGACAACGCAGGACTGACTTGCGGAACGATCCCGGTTCAGGATCAGGCTGGGAACAACATCGGCAATGCGGTGCGCCTCTATAACAACGACGAATTCACACAACCGTTGCCCTCGGGTGGCGCTACCAACGACGCCTGTGTTGTGGTGAACCTCTTTGGAGTGACGGAAACGGAAGGGGTGGTGGTGGTTCCCGTGCGGAAGGCGGACATCTTGAAGTACCATCCGAACCGAACGGGATTCTGACAGCCTGATTCCCGCTCCTGCGGTGGACGGACGCCCTCGGCCCTTTGGCCGGGGGCGTTTGCTGTCCCCTTGGTCCCGAGCGTCCCTTTCCCTATCCTTCACTGCCCATTCCTCCAACCCCGACGCTTGGGCCAACTGAACACTCGCACGACCGGTCATTCGAGAAGATGGGAACTGGTATGAGCCTCCGACGTTTTTCATTCCGAACCGCCGGGGAATCCCACGGCAAGGGTCTCTTGGCCCTGGTGGAGGGTGCCCCCGCAGGGTTGGACCTCCAGGTCGAAAGGGACATCGACCCAGAGCTCCATCGGCGCCAGCAGGGATATGGCCGAGGCCGGAGGATGCAGATCGAATCGGACCGGGCCGAGGTTCTCTCCGGGGTTCGCCTGGGTGAAACCCTGGGATCGCCCCTCGCCCTACTGGTCTGGAACAAGGACTGGGAGAACTGGGAAAAGGCGATGGACCCCGGCCCTCCACCCGAGGGCGAGAATCCGAAGGCTTTGAGGCCCATGTACCTTCCCAGGCCCGGACACGCGGACCTGGTGGGGGTTTTGAAGTACGACCGACGGGACACCCGGGATATCCTCGAGAGAGCCAGCGCCAGAGAAACCGCCGCTCGCGTTGCTTGCGGAGCAGTTGCGAAACGCCTCCTGGGGGAGTTCGGCGTGCGGGTGGAGAGCCATGTCCTCTCCATCGGCGACGTTGGGGCGGGTGCTCCCCAGGTCCTTCCCGGGGACCTGAATCGAGACGCCGACGCTTCCCCCGTGAGGACGCTCGATCCAGCCGCCGCCGACCGGATGATGGCGGCCATCGACGCCGCGAAGGAAGCCGGGGACACTCTCGGTGGGGTTTTCGAGGTTGTGGCCCGGGGCCTTCCCGCCGGGCTCGGGAGTCACGTCTCCTGGGAAAGGAAGCTGGATGGACGCCTTGCCCAGGCGTTGGCGTCCATTCAGGCGGTGAAAGGGGTTGAGATCGGACCGGCGTTCCTGTCCGCGAGCCGGCCGGGCTCTGAGGTGCACGATGCGATCATCCGGGCGCCCGAGCGGCCGCGTTCAGGCGGGCTGGGGAGGGCCACTAATCGGGCCGGTGGATTGGAGGGAGGGGTCACGACGGGTGAGCCTCTCACGATTCGAGGGGCGATGAAGCCCATTTCAACCCTTCGAAAGCCCTTGGCCAGTGTCGATCTTCGGAGCGGGGAATCGGCGGACGCCGCCGTCGAGAGAAGCGACGTATGCGCCGTGCCAGCAGCGGCTGTCATTGGGGAGTCGATGGTGGCGCTAGTGCTGGCAGATGCGTTCCTGGAGAAGTTCGGCGGAGATTCGGTTTCAGAAGTGCGGAGGAATTTCGAGGGGTACCTCGGATACCTCGAGGGCCGAGGGTTCGGGGAACGATGAACGCCCCTCGGGTGGTCCATCGGATCCTCCTGGTGGGCTTCATGGGCAGTGGAAAAACTCTGGTAGGCCAGGCGTTGGCACGTCGCCTGGGATGGGCCTTCAGGGACTTCGACCATGAGATAAGATCGCGGGTGGGTCTTCCCATTCCGGAGATCTTCCGCCAGCATGGAGAGGTCCACTTTCGGGAAATGGAGAGAGAAGTGGGGGAGACCCTCCTTCGGGAAAGGGACGTGGTCCTGGCTTCGGGGGGTGGATGGCCGACAAGTCCGGGGAGGCTGGAAGAGGTGCCCGCCGGCACCGTGACAGTGTGGTTGAAGGTATCGGCGGAGGAGGCCGTACGGCGGGTTCGGGAAGAGGGCCCAACCAGACCCCTCCTGGCGGTCTCCGATCCACTGGCCAAGGCCCGCGAGCTTCTGATGGAACGAGAAGCTCACTATGAAAAGGCCGACTTCTCGCTGGATTCTTCCGAAGGTGATCCGGAGGAGTTGGCACGGCGGATAGAAGAGATGATCCCAACGACCGGGTGGAGAGGGACTCCGCCCACACCTGTGTGAGGGGAATGGCAAAGGGAACGAAGGGAAAGCGTCTGGTCATTGTCGAGTCGCCGGCGAAGGCCCGAACCATTGGCCGGTACCTCGGGAAAGGATATGAGGTAGCAGCCTCCGTGGGCCACGTCAGAGACCTTCCGGCCAAGGAGTTGGGGGTCGACGTGGAGAAGGGCTTCGAGCCGCAGTACGTCACGATCCGCGGAAAGGGGAAGATTCTCCAGGAGCTCAAGCGGATGGCCCGGGATGCGGAGGGGGTGGTACTGGCCACGGATCCAGACCGGGAGGGGGAGGCGATCGCCTACCACGTGGCCTCCCAGCTTGGATTCGATCGGGATCCCGAGCGTTTTCAGCGGGTCACCTTTCATGAGATCACCCGGGACGCGGTTCAGAGAGCCCTGGAGCACCCTTCAAAGCTGGATATGGAGAAGGTGGAAGCCCAGCAGGCTCGGCGAATCCTGGATCGGTTGGTTGGCTACCAGGTAAGTCCTTTTCTCTGGAAGCCTATCCGACCCGGACTTTCGGCAGGCCGGGTCCAAACCGTCGCCCTTCGCCTCATCTGCGAGCGGGAAGACGAAATCCTCGCGTTCACTCCCGAGGAGTATTGGTCCATCGTGGCCCTCCTGGCAAAGGATGGCCAGGAGTTCGAGGCAAAGCTCCATCAGGTGGATGGAAAGGCCTTTACCCTCCCTGACGAGGAGGCGGCCAAGGGAGTGTTGAATGACGTTGAGGACCGGCCCTTCATCGTGACCGAGGTGAAGCGAAGGGAGAGGCGGAAGAATCCCTTCGCCCCCTTCACTACCTCGACGCTCCAACAGGCTGCGGCGAAGCGTCTCCGGTTTTCGGCCCGTCGGACCATGACCACAGCCCAACGCCTGTACGAGGGAGTGGAGATCGGGTCCAGGGAATCTGCGGGGCTCATCACCTATATGAGGACGGACTCGACTCGGGTTGCCGCCTCGGCAGTGGAACAGGCTCGCGGGTGGATCGAAGCCGAGATGGGGAAGAGCTACTTGGCTTCCTCCCCCCGGCTATATGGAGGAAAGCAGCAGAAGGGTGCCCAGGAGGCCCACGAGGCCATTCGCCCCACCGACGCCAATCTTCATCCGAATGTAGCGAAGGAATTCCTCGGGCCCGACGAGGCGGCCCTATACGAGTTGATCTGGCTCCGATTCGTTGCGAGCCAAATGGCCCCGGCCGTATACGATACCACTACCCTGGATTTCGACCTGAACGGAATGAGTGGTCGTCGGTACCTGTTCAGGGCCACTGGCTCCGTAGTGAAGTTCCAGGGGTACACCCGGCTCTACCGTGAGGCCACCGAATCCGGGGACCATCGGCGGCTGGACGACCTCGAGCCCCTGCCGGCTCTCGAGGAGGGGGACCCGACCGACTTGAAGTCCCTGCAGCCCAACCAGCATTTCACCCAGCCTCCTCCGCGGTTCAGCGAGGCGAGCCTGGTCAAGGAGTTGGAAAAGCTGGGGATCGGCCGGCCTTCCACGTACGCCCAGATCATCTCGACGATCCAGGACCGGGGGTACGTCGAGGCAGAAAAGGGACGCTTCTTCCCCACACCGTTGGGCGACACGGTCTCCAAGCTTCTGGTCAGGGTTTTCCCCAACATCTTCGACGTGGGCTTCACGAGCCGAATGGAGGGAGAGCTGGACCGGGTAGAGGAGGGCGAAGTCCGTTGGCGGGAGCTCTTGCAGGAGTTCTATCCTCCGTTCCAGAGCCAGCTCGAGGCAGGGAAGAATCAATCCGAGGACATCATCAAGCAGCTCCTGGAAGCGGAGGGTGAGACCTGCGACGTTTGCGGTCGGCCCATGCTGGTCCGGTGGAACAAGTTCGGTCGGTTCCTGGGCTGTTCGGGGTATCCCGAGTGCCAGAGCACGCGACCCTTGGACGCTCCGGAGGTTCAGGAGCGGCTCCTGGGTCAAGATCCCCTCTCGGACCTCCCGGTTCTGGTCCGGGTCGGCCCGTACGGTCCGTACGTGCAGCTGGGGGAGGGCAACGGATCCGAAAAACCGAAGCGCGTGAGTCTTCCCCAGGGGATGACCCTCGAAGAGGTCAGCTTGAGCTACGCCTGCAACCTCCTGGACCTCCCCCGCTCCCTGGGGAAGGACCCGAAGACGGGAAAAGAGGTGGAGGTTGGGATTGGCCGCTATGGACCCTTCGTGCGGATCGGCCGCACGTACCGAAACCTCACGTCTCCGGCCATGCTCTTCGGCCTGGAACTGGACGAAGCTCTGGAGCTCCTGGCCACCAAGCCAGGTCGAGAGGTGATCAAAGAGCTGGGCCCGCACCCCGATTCCGGAGAAACCGTCCAGATTCTCAGCGGCCGGTACGGCCCCTATGTCACCGACGGGTCCCTGAACGCCTCCATCCCGAAGGACATCGATCCGAACCAGGTGGACATGGATGACGCCCTGGAGCTGCTGGAGAAGGCCAAGGCCCGAAAGGGGAGGGGCCGGGGCCGGGGAAGGGGCGGCCGAGGCGGAGAGGCGAAGAAGAGCAACTGAGCCGGGGTCCTCTTCCGAGGGGCGGCCAACTCCCCAGGAGGGGGGGCTTCCCTTCGGCACCCAACCAAGGGAGGCCGGAACCAACGGGGGGCTTCAACACCCCACGGGGCAGACCTCCCACAACATCAGCGCCGTGTCCGAGACCATGGAAATCGTAGGCGGGGGGCTCGCAGGGTGTGAAGCGGCCCTCTATCTCGCCTCCCGAGGCCACCAGGTGAGGCTGGTGGAGATGCGCCCCTTCACCGGGACTCCTGCCCACCAGACGGACAAGCTCGGGGAGCTGGTCTGCACCAATTCCTTCAAGAGCGAAGACCCCGCCAACGCCCATGGCCAGCTGAAAAGAGAGATGAGGGCTCTCGGGTCCCTGCTGCTCCGTGTTGCCGAGGAGTCTCGAGTGCCCGCCGGCTCGGCGCTGGCGGTGGACCGGGGGATATTCGCAACGGGGATGACCGAGGCGGTCTCGAATCACCCTGGGATCGAGCTGGCACGGGAGGAAAGAGGGGATCTCCCTTCTTGCCCGGCCATCGTCGCCACCGGTCCGCTGACCTCGGACTCGCTCTCTGTGGCGATTCGAAAGAGCCTGGGGGATGAGGGGCTGTCCTTTTTCGACGCCATCGCCCCCATCGTCCACATAGACTCCCTGGACCGGGGCATCGTCTTTCAGGCTGGTCGGTTCGGTGAGGACGCAGACTACCTGAATTGCCCCATGGACAAGGAAGAGTACGCGGCCTTCATGGACGGACTCAGGGCTGCGGACATTCACCAGGCGAAGGAATTCGACTCCGTCCCCTATTTCGAGGGATGCCTTCCGGTGGAAGTCATGGCGGCCCGGGGTCAGGACACCCTGAGATTCGGGCCCATGAAGCCCATTGGCCTCGAAGATCCTCGAACGGGGCGGCGGCCGTGGGCGGTGGTGCAGCTGCGGCGAGAAGATCGGGAAGGGCAGATGTGGAACCTTGTTGGGTTCCAGACCCGCCTTCGAGTGGGGGAACAGGGGCGCGTATTTCGCATGATCCCGGGATTGGCCGAAGCCGAGTTTCTGCGGTGGGGCTCCATCCACCGGAACAGTTACCTGAACTTCCCCGGATCTCTTACCCCTTGGGGTTCACTGAAGGATCGGCATGACCTCGTGTTCGCCGGGCAGCTGACCGGCGTGGAAGGGTACACGGAATCGGCTGCCAGCGGCCTCCTGGCAGCGGAGAACCTTCATCGGATGAGCACGGGTCGGGAGCCGGTCCTTCCACCTCCTACTACGATGTTGGGCGGGCTCTACCGGTATCTCCGGGAGTCGAAGCCACAGCACTTCCAGCCCATGAACTCAAATTGGGGCCTTGTCGATCCTCTCGAGGAGCGGATCAAGGACAAGAAGCGGAAGCGGGCGGCACTGGCGGCACGGGCCCAGGAGGACTTCTCTTCCTGGATGGAAATAGTGGGAGTGGGAACGTGATCGAGCGCTCTTCCTTGACCGGTCCGAGCACCGGCCGGGGGGTCCCGCCTGATCCCGGCCTCCCAGGGCATGATCCGTGGTCCGCACTGTCTGCCGAGGGGTCTTCCCAGCATGGATGAGCCGGCTCGAGCTGTCCAGGCGTACCTGAAGGTGCTGACCCACGAGCGGCAACTCTCGGAACATACTGTGGATGCCTACCGGCGAGATCTGGAAGATCTCAGTGCCTTCCTCACTGAGTACCTGGGCACACCCCACTGGCGGTGGGAGGATGTTGACCGGCTCAGCCTCCGGAGCTTTCTCGGTTGGTGTCTGCGGCGATCGCTATCGAAGCGGACCATTGGCCGAAAGCTGTCTGCTGTCCGAGGCTTCTTCAGGTTCTTACACCTGGAGGACAAACTTCCCGCCAATCCTTCCCGAGCAGTCCGAGCCCCGAAGATGGAGAAACGACTTCCGGGCCATCTGACCCGGCCTGAGGTGGAGGGGATCTTCGATCTGGCGGAGACCGGAGCGGCGGAGAACACCCTTGCAGGCACGAGGAATCTCGCCATTCTGGAGCTCCTCTACGGGAGTGGGATTCGGCTTTCCGAGCTTCACGGACTAAACCTGGCGGACCTGGACCCGGAGGCAGGCCAGATGAAGGTGCGGGGGAAGGGGAAGAAGGAGAGGATCGTCCCTATCACCCCCAAAGCGGTGCTTGCCGTCCGGCGTTATGAGCTCCGGAGACAGGAGGTCCCGACCGGTTCAGCGGCGCCGGAGGATCGGGATGCTCTCCTCCTGAACCGGAGGGGGGCGCGGCTTTCGAGGCGATCCATACAAAGGGCCGTTCGGGGGCTGTTGGAACGGACCGCTGCGGATCAGAACCTCAGCGTCCACTCCCTCCGCCACTCCTTCGCCACCCATCTCCTCGATGCCGGGGCGGACCTCATGGCGGTAAAAGAACTCCTCGGGCACGTTTCCCTCTCCACGACGCAGATCTATACGCATACCTCCAAGGAACGCCTCAAGAAGGTCTACAGACAGGCCCACCCTCGTTCTTGACCTCACGGGTTCAGGGCGGGGGAAAAACTGCGAGAATGAAGGGGGGGAAACCGGCTCCCTCGACGGACGGAGCATCCGGAGCCGGGATAGAGAATCAGCTGGTCAGGAAAAGAGGGAACCGTTCTCCCTCGTAGTCATACAAAGGATGATGGGAAAAACCTCCAGCACCCGGGAGCCGAGATGAGCAAGCCGGACCTTCGAGCCACCACCGTATTGGCCGTTCGGAAGAATGGGACCACAGCTCTGGGCGGCGACGGCCAGGTAACCCTGGGGGAGACCGTGATGAAGGCCACGGCCCAGAAGGTCCGCACGTTGAAAGAGGGGAAGATTCTGGCGGGATTCGCGGGTGCCGTCGCCGACGCCTTCGCGCTCTTCGAGAAACTCGAGGAGAAGCTCGAGCGCTACCCCGGAAACCTGACCCGGGCCTGTGTCGAGCTGGCCAAGGATTGGAGGACGGATCGCTATCTCCGCAGGCTCAACGCCCTCCTGGTCGTGGCGGACAAGGACCGGCTTTTTCTGGTGAGTGGAGAAGGCGATGTCATCGAGCCCGATGATGAGGTCGTTGCCATAGGGTCGGGAGGTTCGTATGCGTTGGCGGCGGCCCGGGCCCTGAAGGACCACTCCGAGCTCCCAGCCCGGGAGATCGTAGAAAAGGCACTGGCCATCGCCGGGGACATCTGCATCTACACCAACCAACACATTACGGTGTTGGAGCTTTAGGGAGTCGGATGGCCAGGGTCGTCCCGGGTCCCAGCGTGCCGGAAGGATCGCCGGCTCGACTCCCCATGGAGAACCAGGAGCAACCATGAGTGACCAAGAATCCACCTCCGTCGCGCCGAGGGAAAATGGTGGCGAGGTCGTCGCAGAGGGGTCGGAGGACTGGCAGGGCGAGTTGACCCCCCGTGAGATCGTCAAGGAGTTGGACAAATACATAGTGGGGCAGGACGACGCCAAGAAGGCCGTGGCCATCGCACTTCGGAACCGCTGGCGCCGCCAGCGGGTGGAGGATGAGCTTCGGGAGGAAATCCTTCCCAACAACCTCATCCTCATCGGGCCGACCGGTGTCGGAAAGACCGAGATCTCACGCCGCCTTGCCCGGTTGGCCGGAGCCCCGTTCGTAAAGGTGGAAGCGTCCAAGTTCACCGAGGTGGGATATGTGGGTCGGGACGTGGAGTCCATGATCCGTGACCTGGTGGACACGGCCGTGAATATGGTTCGGGCCGAGCGCGAGGCGGACGTGGAAGAGGAGGCGGAAACTCGGGTGGAGGATCGGATCCTGGACCTCCTCCTGCCCATGACGGCGAAGGTGGACACCTCTGCTCCCGAGGGGTCGACAGAGGAGAATCCGCCCACGGTGTTCGTAGCGGGGCCGACCGGGGTAAGACAAGCTTCCGAGGAAGGGGATGACGGTCTGGCTCCCCAGGATCGCCGCGCCAGGACCCGTGAGAAGCTTCGGAAGCTCCTGAAAGATGGAGCCCTGGAGGAACGGGAAGTGGAGGTCGAGGTATCCCAGACTCCCTCCATCGAGGGAATGATGGTCCCCATGGGCGGAATGGAGGGGATGGACCACAACTTCACCGAGATGCTTCAGGAAATGCTTCCCAAGCGGACCAAGCGTCGGACCGTGACGGTTGGCGAGGCAAGAAGGATTCTACTCCAAGAGGAACTGGACCGGCTCGTAGACATGGATGAAGTGGTGAACGAGGCCCTGGACAGAGCCGAGGAGACGGGCATCATCTTCCTCGATGAGATCGACAAGATCGCGGGGGATCGGGGGGGCGTGGGCCCCGACGTGAGCCGGGAAGGGGTTCAGAGAGACCTCCTCCCGATCGTCGAGGGATCGAACGTCGGGACCAAGTACGGTTTGGTGAAGACCGATCACGTCCTCTTCATCGCTGCCGGTGCGTTCCACGTGGCGAAGCCGAGCGACCTGATCCCCGAGCTCCAGGGCCGTTTTCCCATCCGGGTGGAGCTCCACTCCCTGGGGCAGGACGACTTCGTCAGAATCCTCAAGGAACCCAAGAACGCTCTTCTTCACCAGTACGGGGCCCTGGTCGAGACGGAGGGCTCGTCTCTGGTTTTCACGGAGGAGGGGATCGATGAAGTGGCGCGGATCGCCACCCAGCTCAACGAACGCATGGAGAACATCGGAGCCCGGCGCCTCCAAACGGTTCTCACTACGGTCCTGGAAGCGCTCCTCTTCGATCTCCCAGAAGAGGGTGCGGGAGAGATCACCGTGGACCTCCCGTTCGTTCAGGACCGCCTGAAAGACATTTTGGAAGACGAAGATCTCAGGAGGTACATCCTCTAGGGCTGATCCGTCGTTACCAGGCGGCACCTTCAAACTTGCGGAGCGTTGTAGGGTCGGCCGACCCGGGCCCTCGGACAGTCCCGGGGCCCAGTTGCCGGCGTCCGATTCCTGCCGAAACGGCATACCGCGCCTTTCCCGGGACCTCCACCCCGTGGTACCTTTCCACATCCGGTGCGCCGGTCCAGCCGGTGCGTTCAGTCAACAAACGTCAGAGGCCGAGTTCGCCTATGCCAAACCAGCATTTCCTCGCAATTTCCGATTATGGTCGAGAGGACATACTCAACTTCCTTTCCTTGGCCGCCCGGCTGAAGTCCGGTGAGGTCAGGGGCTCCCCTCTGGCCGGACAGAGCCTGGCCATGATCTTCCGGAAGAGCAGCACCCGGACCCGCGTGTCGTTCGAGGTGGGGATGACCCAGTTGGGGGGGCATGCTCTCTTTCTCTCCTCCTCAGCTTCTCAGATGGGCAGGGGGGAGAGCGTTTACGATACCGCCATGGTGTTGAGCCGATACGTGGACGGGATCATGGTTCGGACATTCGATCATGGTGAAGCGGTCGAGATGGCTCGGCACGCATCGGTTCCGGTCATCAACGGCCTTACGGACCTCCTCCATCCGTGCCAGATAATGGCGGATTTGCAGACGGTGCAGGAGGAGTTCGGTCCGGAGGTGGAGGGGATGCCCATTGCCTGGATCGGGGATGGAAACAACATGGCCAACTCCTGGCTCAACGCCGCGAAGGTTCTGGGGCTGGAGCTCCGGTTGGCTTGCCCAAAGGGCTACGATCCGGATCCGGAGATCTTGGCGGCTGCGGGGGCGGCCACTCAGGTAACCCTCACCCGGGACCCGTTCGAAGCTGCAGAGGGGGCCAGGATGGTCACCACCGATACCTGGGCTTCCATGGGACAGGAGGAAGAGGCCCGGGAACGGGAGAGGGTATTCGGGCCCTACCAGGTGACGGAAGAGGTGATGGCCCGGGCCGAGAGAGGGGCCATCTTTCTCCACTGTCTTCCCGCCTACAGGGGCAAAGAGGTTGCCGCCGAGGTCATCGATGGACCCCAATCAAGGATATTCGACGAAGCCGAGAACCGTCTGCATGCGCAGAAAGCCATCCTGATGGAACTGATGGGCTGACGGAGTTCACTCCGCGGCCCAACGAAAAGGAACCGAAAGGAAGAATCAATGGGAGAAGAGCTCAGGAAGACCCCTCTTTATGACGCTCACGTGAAGCACCGGGGGAAGCTCGTGCCTTTCGCCGGGTTCGAGATGTCGGTCCAGTATCCCACCGGGATCAACGCCGAGCACAATGGCGTCCGTACCGGCGCGGGTCTCTTCGATGTCTGCCATATGGGAGAGTTCGTCCTTCGGGGCCCTGAGGCACTCGATCTGATCCAGAAGATCACGGTCAACGATGCTACCAACCTGGACGTCTGGCAGGCCCAATATTCGGCCATGTGCCTGGAACACGGAGGTATCATCGATGACCTCCTGGTCTACCGGGGGCCGGACCATTACATGCTCGTGGTGAACGCCTCCAACAAGGAGAAAGACCTGGCCTGGGTACTCAAGCAGGCTGGCGGGTTCGACGTGGAGGTACAGGACAAGTCGGACGAGACGGCTCTGTTGGCCATCCAGGGCCCCCGGGCTGCAGAGATCGTCCAGGGCCTGACCGAGACCAACCTGGATGGGATCGGGTATTACCGGTTCGCCCTCGGTGCAGTAGCCGGTATCGAGGGAGTGATCAGCCGCACCGGGTATACCGGGGAGGACGGCTTCGAGCTGTACATCCCGGTTGATGGCGCGATGGACCTTTGGACTGCGCTGATGGATGCGGGAGCTGACAAGGATCTTATTCCTGCTGGCTTGGGGTGCAGGGACTCGCTCCGTCTCGAGATGGGGTATGCCCTCTATGGAAACGATCTGGACGACGATCATACGCCTCTGGAGTCCGGTCTGGGTTGGATCACCAAACTGGGAAAGGGGGACTTCATCGGACGGGATGTATTGGTGAAGCAAAAGGAGGAGGGCGTCACTCGGCGCCTGGTAGGTTTCACCCTGATCGAGAAGGGCTTCCCGCGGCACGGATATCCCATTACCTCCGGTGAAGAGGACGTGGGTGTCGTGACCAGCGGGGTGGTGAGTCCCACCCTGGGAATCGGTGTCGGAATGGGATATGTCCCAACGGAGCTGGCCAAGGCCGGGAGTGAGATCGGTGTCCGGATTCGGAACAAGATCATTCCGGCCATCGTACAGCGTCCACCGTTCTACACCGAGGGCTCCATCAAGCGGTGATGCACGAACGGAAACAGGCTCTCCGAGTCGGCATCCTCACGGTCTCCGACGCCTGTAGCCGTGGGGAGCGGGAGGATCGGAGCGGGGACACCATCGAGGAGTGGTGCCTGGCGGAAGGGCATGTCGTGACCGTCCGGGGCACCGTGCCCGACCAGACCGAATCCATCGTGCCCCTTCTTCTGCTGTGGGCCGACGGGGGGGAAGTGGACGTGATCCTCACGACCGGCGGGACCGGATTCGGGCCACGGGATGTGACCCCTGAGGCGACTCGATCCGTACTGGACAGGGATGCCTCCGGCCTGGCGGAAGCCGTCCGTAGGAGGGGAGAAACGGCCACCCCTTTCGCAGTCCTGTCCAGGGGTCTCATGGGCGCCCGAGGGAGGGCTTTTGTGGCCAATCTTCCCGGGAGTCCCGGAGGAGTCAGGGACGGCCTCCAGGTTCTGGCGCCCATCATTCGACACGTCTCGGGTCTCCTCCATGGTAGGGAGACCCGACACCGGCCTTCTTGAGATGTCTGAATACACCGGAACAATCCTGATCTCCACCCACGACCTCGAGGTGGCGGGCCCGCTGAGGGAGTCCTTCCTGGCGGCCGGCTACCGGGTGGAGCTTGTCACCCCTCGGGAGGACCTCTCTGGTCTGGCCGATCCGGTCCTCTTCGTCCTCACGGGTGGGCTCAAGAACGAATCAGCAGCCGTACAGGCCCGACAAGCCCGTGAGAGCGGGCATATTCCTGTCTTCGGGATTGCCCGAGCCGGAGAGGAGGGTATCCGGCAGGCTGCGAGAGCGTTGGATCTCCACGAAGTCTTCCCCCATCCCCCGGACCCCAGGACGGTTGTGCTCCTGGGGCGAACCCTGATCGAGCGGAATCGACTACAGGAAGTCACAGGGATCGTGGGGGAAACCGATGCCATTCGTGAGGCCCTCGAACGCGTGGTGCAGATCGCACCGGTGAACGCTACGGTCCTCGTGACGGGTGAGTCAGGCACGGGAAAAGAGCTGGTGGCCCGAGGCATCCACGCCCTTTCTCCAAGGCGACACAAGGCCTTTATCCCGGTGAACGTGGCCGCCCTCTCCGACACACTCCTCGAGAGCGAGCTCTTCGGCCATGAAAAGGGAGCGTTCACAGGGGCCATCGACTCCCGAAAAGGACTATTCGAACTTGCCCAGGGTGGGACCATCTTCCTCGACGAGATCGGGGAGATGCCTCTGTCCACCCAGACCAAGCTGTTGAGAGTCCTGGAGGAAAGGGAGTTCTTCAGGGTCGGCGGGGAGAAGCCCATACGCGTGGACGTCCGGGTCATCACGGCCACGAACCAGGAAATTCGGACGCTCGTGGAGATCGGTGAGTTCAGGCGGGACCTCTACTTCCGGCTCAACGTGCTCCACATCGAGCTTCCCCCGCTGAGGGACCGGAAAGGTGACATTCCCCTCCTGGTGTCGGAGTTCATCCGGGAAGCCAGCACCCGGCATGATCGGCCCTTTGTGGGGATCTCCGACGAAGCCATGCGTATCCTCCGGGACCATTCCTGGCCCGGGAACGTGAGGGAGCTGAGGAACCTCATCGAGAGCATGGTTGTCCTCGCTCCGGGACGCCGAATCGAGGCGCAAGACATTCCAGGGGAGGTCAGGTATCCCCGGAGCAGGGGCATTCTCCCGGCTCCGATCCCGAGAGCCGTTGCTCACCCAGCGGACGAGGGAGGAGGATCTCTCCGGCCCGAGCTGGAGTTCGTGTTCAGAACGTTGGTGAACCTGCGGATGGACATCGACGATCTGCGGCGGGACTTCGATCGGTATCGGGAGGAGGGATCCTTCGGACCAGGAGACCTCCCGGCCTATCGTGAGATCGAGGTTCCAAGCCGGCCGTCATTCACTGAAGTCTGGCTAGGAGAGACGGAGCCGACGACGGATTCGGATCCTGGAGACGCCGAGGGGGTGGCTGGAGAAGCAGGACCACAAGAAGGTGAGCCTACCGGACCTCAGATTCCCGATGAAGACCAGGTGGTCTATCGGCCTGGGATGACCATGGACGACATGGAGAAGGAGGCCATCCAGCTGGCGTTGAGGGAGGTGGGGGGGAACCGCCGGAAGGCCGCAGAGCAACTCCAGATCGGTGAGCGTACGCTCTACCGGAAGATCAAGAAGTACGGACTGCAGAACTTCCCTAGGGCGCCCGCGCCCGTCCCGGGAACATAGGGCCCTACTTTCTCCTCAGCCCCCGGACCGCGCTCTCACCTTCGCCTCCTCAGCCTTCAGCAGAGGGACGATCCCATCCCGCCAGGTCTCGTTTCTCAAGCCCTGGTACTCCACCACGAGGTCGGTTTCAAGGTCCATCCCACCGTCGAAGGCGTACACAGCCATCCGGGTTTCCTGCTGCTGCAACCGCTGAGTTCCCCAGGAGGGCGTGACCGGCGCAATCCCTAGTGGTCTGTACCTGAGTCCCCGGTTCACCAGGAGGAGGTCCTCCGGTTCGTAGGTCACGTCGGGTTGGTAGCTGAATAGGCTCACCAGGAAGAGGGAGGGGGTAGGGGTCATGGCGTTACGGGCTGCCCGCTCCCCGTGGCTTCGGGCCATGCCCTGAAGACGGGCGTAGGTGTCGGGTGCGGTCAGGCGGATCACCCACTCCTCCAGCGGTGTGACCTTGATGAGGAGGTATTCCTCCTGAATCCGGAGTGTGATCTGGTCTTGGATCAGAGTCCCATACCCCGGCGGTACCTGCCCGGAGGTGTCCCCCCGTGCTTCCGCGACCGGAGTCTCTCCAGGCGCTCCGGGAGGGGTAGCGATCCCACACCCGAGCAGGAAAGAAGTCGAGATCAGCGTGAAGACTGACGAGGGGCTCATCCTGTTTCCTTCGCAGGGAGGAGCTCCTCGAGGGCGTCGAGGAGGACTTCCCGTCCCTCTCGGGTCTTGGCGGAGAACGGGAGGAGCTGTTCGGGATCGAGGCGAAGGGCCGTGGCGGCAGCCTCGACCGTTTTCTGTCGTTTGCCTTTCGTTACTCTGTCCATCTTCGTGAGCACTACCAGCGCCGGTAGGCCGACCTCCCCCAGGTACTCCATCATCTCCAGATCGAGGGGTGAGGGTGGGTGTCTTCCGTCCACCAGGTGAACAACTCCCTTGAGCTCCTGGCCACTCGAAAGATACCACTCCACCATTCCCTTCCAAGCCTCCCGAACGGGTCCCGGGGCTTTGGCGAATCCGTACCCCGGCAGATCGACCAGGAAGAAGTGGTCGTTGACCCGATAGAAGTTCAGCGTCTGGGTTTTTCCCGGCTTCGCCGATACGTGGGCCACCTTCTTCCGGGTCCGAAGGAGCAACACGTTGATCAGGGAGGATTTCCCGACGTTCGACCGGCCCGAGAACGCCACCTGGGGCAGGTTGCCGGGTAGAGGGCCGCCGGTGGTGGCGACGGCCCCGGCGAATTCGACGGATCGGATGATCACTGTGAGAGCTGGACCCCTGGATCTGCGGTTCCCTCGAGGAGTTCCTTGGGCGTGGAGTCCAGGCGAGAGGTGGGCGCCGATACGAGGGCCCCCTCCAGGACCTCGTCCATGGTTTTAGCCAGCGCGAACTCCAGCCCACTCCGCACCTCGTCCGGGAGAACTTCCAGGTCTCCTGCGTTGGAGGCTGGAAGAATCACTTTCCGAATCCCGCCCTGGTGAGCCGCTACGGCTTTTTCCTTGATCCCACCCACCCCGAGGACCCGCCCACGGAGAGTGATCTCTCCGGTCATGGCGATGTCGGAGCGAGTGGGGATGTCCGTCAGCGCGCTGATGAGGGCCACGGCGATGGTGATCCCCGCCGAAGGACCGTCCTTGGGGGTTGCCCCCTCCGGGATATGGATGTGGATGTCCACTTCCTGGTGAAACTGGGAATCCAACCCGAGGAGACGGGCCCTCGAACGGGCATACGTCAGCGCCGCGAAAGCGGACTCTTTCATGACGTCGCCCAGGGTGCCCGTGAGTTGGATTTTTCCCGTCCCTGGAACGACGGCCACTTCCACGTCCAGGATCTCTCCGCCGGCAGCCGTCCAGGCCAGGCCGTTGGCGATTCCGGCCCTGGCGGCTCCCTCCTCCCGGGGTTCAGGGGAATAGGGAGGTGGGCCGAGGAGCTCCCGCAGATCCCCTCCCCGCACCTCCCGACCCTCCTCGGACACGGGGTTCCCTTCCGCCACACTACGGGCCAGCTTCCGAGCCACTCCGCTGATCCGTCGCTCCAGCTCTCTTACCCCTGCCTCTCGGGTGTACTCCCGGATGACGACGTCCAACGCGCCATCGGTCAGTGTTACCGTCCCCTCCTTCAACCCGTGGCGCCGAGCCTGCTTGGGCCAGAGGAACTGTTGGGCGATGGCCTTCTTTTCGGTGGTCAGGTAGCCGGGGATCCGTATCACCTCCATTCGGTCCCGGAGAGGCTCCGGAATCCCGGCCAAGGTGTTTGCGGTGGCGATGAATAGGACGTCTGAAAGATCGTACTCCAACTCCAGGTAGTGGTCCGTAAAGGACTTGTTTTGCTCCGGGTCAAGGACCTCCAAGAGGGCCGCACCAGGATCTCCATGGAAGTCCCTGGCGAGTTTGTCTACTTCGTCGAGGAGGAATACGGGGTTTCTACTCCCGCTCCGTCGCATCCCCTGGATCACTCTTCCGGGAAGGGCACCCACATAGGTCCGCCGGTGCCCCCGAATCTCGGCCTCATCCCGCACGCCCCCCAAAGACGCCCGGACGAACTCCCGGCCCAGCGCTCGGCCGATGCTGCGACCGAGAGAGGTCTTTCCGACTCCCGGCGGCCCCACCAGGCAAAGGATCGGGCCCTGGAGCTCCCCGACCAGCGAAAGGACCGCGATGTGGTCCAGGATTCGCTCCTTGACCTCGTCCAGCCCGAAGTGGGCCCCATTCAGGATGTTTGCCGCATGAGCGACATCCAGATTGTCCTCGCTCTTCTCCATCCAGGGAAGCCCGACAATCCAGTCCAGATAGGTCCTGATCACCGCCGCCTCCGGGGCGACGGGATTCAAACGCTTCAGACGATCCATCTCACTCTCTGCCCGGTCTCGGGCATGGGCGGGGAGAGGAGTACCGAGAATGGCTGCCTCCACCTCCGCCCATTCTCCCTCCGCCTCGCCAAGCTCCTTGTGGATGGCTTTCAACTGCTCCTGGAGGTAAACCTGCTTTCGTCCCGAGTCCATCTGCCGCTGGATCTGTTCGTCCAGCTTCTCCTCGATCCGAAGGATCTCCAGCTCCCGCACCAGGATCTCCCTCAAGATCTCCAGGTGAGTATCCAGTGAGGTAGCCTCCAGAAGCTCCTGCTTCTCCATGGAGGAGAGCAGGAGATGCCCGGAGATGAGGTGGGCCAACCGGACCCGGTCCTCCACGGTCGCCAGGGTGCCCGAAAGCTCCTCGGGGAGGCGCTCATTGAGGTGGATGTACTCCTCGAACAACCGTCGTACACCCCGCGCCAGGGCCTCGAGTTCGGGGTCCAACGCCGACAGCTCTTCCCTCTCCCCTCCCTCGATGAGGGCCACCTTGGCCCGGAAACCCTCTTCCGAGGGGAGGAAGGCCTCGATGCCGGCTCGGCCCAAGCCTTCCATGACCACCCGGGCCGTGCCGTCCGGCAGGTCCGTTTTCTGGATGACCCGGATTATGGTACCGAGGGTGTGGAGGTCGTCCTCTCCCGGATCCATGACATCGGCGTCCTGCTGGGCAACCAGAAGAAGAAGGCCGTCCCCGTCTTCGGCAGCATCCAGGGCGGACACCGACGGAGCACGCCCAATGAGGAGAGGGAGGACCATGTAGGGGAAGAAGACCAGATCCCGAAGGGCGATGACGGGAAGCTCCTCGGGGACCTCGACGGGTCCATCGATCCGGTGGAGGGTGGCCATTCCGATACTCGGTTTGGGGGCAAGGGACAAAGGGAACGCCGCGGCGTGAAGAACGCCCGCGGCGCTTATGGTAGAACGGAACAGACGGCGCGGAAAGGTCCGTGCGTCTCCTGAGTTCGCTCGTCTGGTCCCCTGGGGCTACGCTTCCATCTTCTCGACCTCGGGCCGCAGCACCAGAAGCGGCGGAACTCCTTCATCCACAGTCTCTTTCGTGAAGACCACCTCCCTGACATCCGTACGGGAGGGCACTTCGAAGAGGAGGTCGCGCATGAGATCTTCGATGACGGCTTTGAGCCCTCGCGCGCCGGTGCCCCGGTTGAGGGTCTTGGCAGCGATGGATTCCACGGCGGCCGGTTCGAAAGTAAGGCCGATTCCCTCCAGCTCCAGCATCTTGGTGTATTGCTTGAGGAGAGCGTTCTTCGGCTCCTGGAGAATCCGCACCAGAGCTTCCTGGTCCAGCTCGTCGAGGGAGACGGTGACAGGGAGCCGCCCCACCAATTCGGGGATGAGACCGTACCGCTGAAGGTCTTCGGGCTCCACCATTCGAAGCATGTCCTCCCGGGCCGATTCGACGTCCTTTCCGGTGAAGCCGATCTGTCGCTTCCCGACCCGGCTTTCCACGATCTTCTCCAGCCCGTCGAACGCGCCACCACAGATGAAGAGAATATTCCGGGTATCGACCTGGATGTACTCCTGCTGCGGGTGCTTCCGGCCTCCCTGGGGGGGGACGGATGCCACCGTGCCCTCGAGGATCTTGAGGAGGGCTTGCTGTACCCCCTCCCCGGAGACATCCCGAGTGATGGAGGGGTTCTCCGATTTCCGGGCGATCTTGTCCAGCTCGTCGACGTAGACTATCCCGCGCTCCGATTCCCCGATGTTGAAGTCTGCGGCCTGGAGGAGGCGCACGAGGATGTTCTCTACGTCTTCCCCGACATAGCCGGCTTCCGTCAAGGTCGTGGCATCGGCAATGGTGAACGGGACCTGGAGCATTCGGGCCAGGGTCTGTGCGAGGAGAGTCTTCCCGACCCCCGTCGGGCCCATGAGCAAGATGTTCGCCTTCTCGATCTCGACTTCATCAAGAATGCCCTGATGATTCACACGCTTGTAGTGATTGTAGACGGCGACGGCCAAGGCCCGCTTCGCATCGTCCTGGCCGATTACGTACTGGTCCAGTACGTCTTTGATCTCAATGGGGGTAAGACTGGGAACCTGGGATTCAACGGCTTCCCGCTCTTCTTCCTCAGCCAGGATCTCGTTGCAGAGAGACACGCACTCATTACAGATATAGACGGACGGCCCCGAGATGAACTTCTTGACGCTGTCCTTCGATTTCCCACAAAAGCTGCACCGGAGATGCTTATCGCCGGTCACGCTCATGGCATCCCTCCGTCCAGGGGTTCAATCCTGCCAGACTGAAAGCCCCTCCCCATATGAGTTAATCCGACGCGGGTTCAAGGGTTTCCGAATCCGCCGGCTTCTTGCCTTCCCTCCCAATATCGCCAGGCGCGAGCACCCGATCGATGAGGCCGTACTCCACGGCCTCATCGGGACTCATAAACCGGTCCCGGTCCACGTCGTCGGCGATCTGTTCTGTCGTCTGGCCGGTATGCTCAGCCAAGATCTCGTTCAGCCTCTCCCTGATGTGGAGAATCTCTTTGGCTGCGATCTCTATGTCCGCTGCGGTCCCGTGGGCTCCGGAGGACGGCTGGTGGATCATGATGCGAGAGTTGGGAAGAGCCGCCCGTTTCCCCTTTTCACCGGCCGCCACCAGGACGGCGGCCATCGAAGCGGCCATCCCCACACAGAACGTGGAAACCGGAGCACGAAGGTGGCGCAAGGTGTCGTAGATGGCCAGGCCCGAATAAACGCTCCCCCCAGGCGAGTTGATGTACAAGTAGATGTCCCGCTCCGGATCCTCAGCGTCCAGGAAGAGCAGTTGGGCAATGATGATGTTCGCCACGTTGTCGTCGATGGCGCTTCCCAGGAATACGATCCGGTCCATGAGAAGGCGGCTGAATATGTCATAACTCCGCTCGCCCCGGTTGGTGCGCTCGATGACATATGGCGGGAAAATGGGCATCTAGTCGGGTCTCCCGGTTCTCGTTTCTCTCTTCGTTTCTTCGGGTGCCCTGGGGCCTGACCCCTAGGCTTCTTGCACCGTGGACTGCTCCTTCAGGAAATCCCACACCTTGGTTTCGGTGATCTCTCGCTCCAGGGCTTCGAGATTCCCGGCCTTCTGAAGGTTACTGTAGACCTGCCCGGGCTTGAGGTCGTTCTTGATCGCGATCTCCTGCACACGGTCGTCCAACTCGTCTTCCGAGGCCTTGAGGCCCTGAAGATCCGCCACCCGTTCGATGAGCAGGATCCGCTTGACGGCCTTCTCCGCTTCGGGCCGAAGGCTCTCCTGGGTCTGTGCCACGATCTCCGGGTCCAGCTTCGACGTGTCACCCATGATCGTTTCCATGTACCGCTCGGCCATGGACCGGGGCACCTCGAAGGGATTCGCCTCGAGGAGGTTCTCCACCAGCTGCCCCTTCACCACATTCTCGGCCTGTCCCTCAGCCTCTTTTGCCAGGTCTTCCCTCACCCGTGCGGTCAACTCCTCGAGATTCTCGAACTCCCCCATCGACTGGGCGAACTCATCCGTGAGCTCCGGCAACTCCTTGGTCTTTCTGGCATCCAGGTTGACGCGGAGGTGCTCCTTCTCGCCCCGACGGCTCTCGTCGGAAAAATCGTCGGGGAATGTGACCGTGAAGTCTCCGACCTCTCCGACAGCAAGGGTCCGGATGGCCTCTTCAACCTCTGGAATCGCTTCTCCCTCCCCCAGGACGATCTCATAGGGACGGGGATCGCCGACCGGCCCGCCGTTCTCCAGACGCTGGATCTGGAGGGTCACGAGGTTCCCGTCCTCAGCCACTCCCTCCTCTAACGGCTTCCATACTCCATTCTGGTCCCGAAGACGTTGCAGGACCTTCTCCACATCGTCGTCCACGACCTCCAACTTCGGCCGCTGAACGGTGAATCCACCCAGCCTCTCCAGCTCGATGACCGGCTGAACGTCGAAGGAGATCGAGAAGGTCAGCTCCTCCCTGGGCTCATACTTCACATCCTCCACCTGGCCCTCGGAGATCGGTTCCAACTCCTGGGATTGGAGGGCGATGCGATATGACTCGCCGATGACCTTGTCCAACATCTCTTGGTC
The DNA here is from genome assembly GCA_039592115.1 of Gemmatimonadota bacterium. Lineage (GTDB taxonomy): Bacteria > Gemmatimonadota > Gemmatimonadetes > Longimicrobiales > Gaopeijiaceae > JBDHCH01. Next base: position 29,889 of record JBDHCH010000006.1, read on the forward strand.
CACGGCGGGTCCGAATCGCTGCTCCACCACGTGGGTGGGGATCTTCCCCTTCCGAAACCCTGGGAGCTTCAGTTTGCCGCCCAGCTTCTGAACGATCTTGTTCCGTTCGGTTTGGACCGTGCCGGCCGGAACCGTCACGGTCAAACGCCTTCTCCAGGCTTCCTGCTCCTCCAGATCAATGCGAAGAGTGGACGGATCTATGGCCATTCCCGGCTCGATTTCCTGTTGAATTTTTCTCTAACAAAGGAAAAGTGCGAAAGGGGGGACTCGAACCCCCACGGCCCAAAGCCACAAGATCCTAAATCTTGCGCGTCTACCAGTTCCGCCACTTTCGCACGAGGCGCGACGCATCGGTCGCTAAGTTCAAAGATAAACCAGGGCCCAGGGGGCATCAACACAGGCGTTTCACCCTGGCCCATAACGAATCAGTGCCCGCCTGGGGTTCATCCCTGGCGGGCACTGAAGATCATCGCTGATCTACAACGCTTCTTCTACCGAAATGATGGGAGGCTCAGCCACCGGCCCGAACCGTCACCGTCCGACTGGATCCGTCAACGAATCCGAGGCGGAGGGCGACGACCTCGCCGGGCTGCACGCCATCGAGGATCCGTTCCAGGTCCCTCGAGGTTCCCACGGCCTGCCCATTGACCTCGAGGATCTTCTCGCCTCTTCGAATGCCGCGCCGGTTGGCCGGCCCGAGAGGTACGGTGGAGGTGATGACCACCCCGCCCGCCTCTTCATAACCCATGCGCTCGGCCAGCTCATCGGTGAGTGGCTCGAAGGCGATTCCGAGCTTCGTTTCGGCTGCCGGGGCCTCTGGGGCCGCCTCGGGCTCGGGTACGGCAGCCAAAGGAGCCTCTCCCAAACGGACCGTGATGTTCCTGGGGGATCGATCCCTGTAGACCTGGATCGTCACCTGGTCCCGGGGACGTCTTTGCGCCACAAGGTTTTGGAGGCCGTTAGGGGAGTAGACCACTGTACCGTCGATGGAGTAGATGATGTCCTCCGCCCGAATCCCGGCGTCCTCCGCAGGGCTGTCCTCCGTGATCTCCTGGACCAAAACCCCGGCCACCTGTGGCAGGTTGAAGTACTCTTGGTCTTCCGGCGCCACCGGGTTGATCTGAACACCGAGCCAGGCCCGGCGGACCCGGCCGTACTCGATGAGGTCCTCCATGACACGACCCGCCAGATCGACGGGGATGGCGAATCCGTATCCTGCGTAATATCCGGTGGGGGTCATGATGGCGGAGTTGATGCCGACCACCTGACCCCGAAGGTTTACCATCGGGCCGCCAGAATTCCCTCGGTTGATCACGGCGTCTGTCTGGATGTAATCCTCGATCGCGAAACCCGAGCGCTCAAGGCCGAACTCCGGGTTCTGCTGGAGCTCGTTCTGGATGAGGCGAAGGGGACGACCCTTGGCGCTGACAATCCCTGCGGTGACGGTATAATCCAGGTCAGCCGGGTTCCCTCCGAAACCGGGATTCCCGATCGCCAACACCCACTCTCCGACGCGCAGATCTTTGGAAACCCCCAGGCTCAGATACGGTAGCCCCGCTTCCTCGATCTTGATGACGGCCACATCGGTGGTCGGATCCGATCCCACCAGAGCCGCTTCGAAGTACCGCCCGTCCGTCAGATAGACACGAATGTTGTCGGCGTCTCCGACCACGTGGTCGTTGGTGAGGATGTACCCGTCCTCCGAGATTACGAACCCGGACCCACCTCCGAGGCTGGGAACCTCGGGGTGCTGACCCTCCCCCTCACCCTCGGGAAGATTGAAGAACCGACGGAATTCCTCCGGGATGTCCATCCTGGACGAGCTGATTCTCTGGGTAGAGGTAACCTCGATCCGGACCACTGCTGGCGTCACGGACTCCGCCACATTCGCGAAGGCGTCGCTGAGGTCCAGGGCAGGGCGGATCGCCTCTTCGGCCACTTGCGGCGCCTCTGCAATCGTGGGCATCGCGTAGGAGGGTCCGGTCCAACCCAGGCCGGACGCCAACCCGATGCCCCCGACGAATCCAAGCGCGATGGTCACGATGACTCGGGCCTTGGCCCGTAGCGGATCAAACATCGACTCACTCCCTCAAATGCAAAATCGTTATATGTGAAAATGTCAGGGGACCGCTCAGGCCCGCCTCGCCTCCCTTACTACCCTGGGATTTCGGAGGAGGGTCCGAAGACCAGCTCACTCCCCGCCCCGTTAGGATGGGAAAGGGGCGGTCGACGGTTGCCCGACCGACCGCCCCGGAACCCCTCGAAGCTCACCGGACGAACCGGTGCCGGGAGATCGAGTGCGGGCCTATTTCTCCTCGTCTACGATCTCGTAGTCGGCTTCCACCACCTCTTCCTCTTCCCCGCCGCTGTCCTCGGCCTGCCCAGGCTCTCCACCGGCGTCCCCCGCGTCGCCCATGTCGCCCATCTCACCTTCCGTTGGGCCTGCTTCGGCGGCCTGAGCCTGGTACATCTCCTGGCCGGCGGCGCTGAAGGCTTGCATCAGCTCGTCCCGTGCCTGGTTGATGGCGGCTGTGTCGTCTCCCTTGAGCGCTTCCTTGGCCCTCTCGACGGACTGATCCAACCGCTCCTTGGTGCCCTCCGAGACCTTGTCTCCCCACTCTCCAGCGTCCTTCTCGACCTGGTAGACGAGGGAATCCAGCTGGTTTCGTGCCTCCACTTTCGCCTTCCGCTCCTCGTCATCGGCGGCGTGGGCCTCGGCGTCCCGAACCATCTTGTCGATTTCGCTGTCGGAAAGGCCGCTGGACGCCTCGATGCGGATCTTCTGCTCCTTCTCCGTCGCACGATCCTTGGCCGAAACATGAAGAATCCCGTTGGCGTCGATGTCGAAGGTGACCTCGATCTGAGGCATGCCGCGAGGTGCGGGAGGAATTCCCGTCAGTTGGAACTTACCGATGGTCTTGTTGTCCAAGGCCATCTTCCGCTCCCCCTGGAGAACGTGAATCTCCACGGTGGTCTGGTTGTCCTCCGCCGTGGAGAACACCTCGGCCTTTTTGGTCGGGATGGTGGTGTTCCGCTCGATGAGGGTAGTCATGACTCCGCCCAGGGTTTCGATACCGAGGGAGAGCGGCGTAACGTCCAGCAGGAGGACGTCCTTCACGTCGCCGGCCAGTACGCCCCCCTGGATCGCTGCTCCCACCGCGACCACCTCATCGGGATTCACGCCCCGGTGGGGCTCCTTTCCGAAGAACTCCTTGACGATCTCTCCGACCTTGGGGATCCTCGTGGATCCACCAACCATGACCACCTCGTCGATCTCCTCCTTGGACAGACCTGCGTCCGCCAAGGCCTTCTCCATCGGCGGAACCAACCGCTGCATCTCCTCGTCGACCAACTGCTCGAACTTGGCTCGGCTGACAGAATAGTTCAGGTGCTTCGGACCCTCCTGGGTCGCGGTAATGAAGGGCAGGTTGATGTCGGTCTGCATGGTGGAGGAGAGCTCCATCTTCGCCTTCTCACCAGCTTCTTTCAGCCGCTGGAGAGCCATAGCGTCCTGAGAGAGATCGATCCCCTGGTCCTTCTTGAACTCGGCCACCAGCCACTCGATGATCCGTTGGTCCAGGTCGTCACCACCGAGGTGCGTGTCTCCGTTGGTGGATTTTACCTCGAAAACGCCCTCCCCCAGCTCCAGGATGGAGATGTCGTAGGTTCCGCCACCGAGGTCGAAGACGGCGATCTTCTGGTCTTCCTTCTTGTCCAGTCCGTAGGCCAAAGAGGCTGCGGTCGGCTCGTTGATGATCCTCAGGACCTCCAGCCCGGCGATCTTCCCGGCGTCCTTGGTGGCCTGGCGCTGGGCATCGTTGAAGTAGGCCGGCACGGTGATGACTGCCTGGCTCACCTTCTGCCCGAGGTAGTCCTCCGCCGTCTGGCGCATCTTCTGAAGAATCATCGCCGAGATTTCCGGGGGTGTGAACGTCTTCCCCGCGTTGGGAAGGCTCACCTGCACCCGGTCCTGCCCATCGGCGGTCACCTCGTAGGGGACGAGCCTCTTCTCGTGTGTGACCTCCGACGCCTTCCTCCCCATGAACCGCTTGATGGAGAAGACAGTGTTTCTGGGGTTCGTGATGGCCTGGCGTCGGGCCACCTGGCCTACCAGACGCTCGTTGTCTTTTGTGAACGCCACCACGGAGGGTGTGGTTCGTCCTCCCTCGGAGTTGGGGATGACGACGGGCTCTCCCCCCTCCATGACCGCTACCACCGAGTTGGTAGTACCCAGGTCGATCCCGATTACCTTGCCCATGACATCTCCTTGCCAGCTGGCTTCTTGTTCGGCCGGCGCTTCCCCACGGAAGGCCCGCTTCTTGAATCTGAGAGAGGGAAAGCAACCTCCATGCCGGGGAAACACGGGCCGGAGGCAGAATATGTCCGCCAAAATGACGGGTTTTTGCTGGGGGTCCGCCGGTCTGGCAGGCTTGCGTGGGTTCGGCCAGGGGTACGCCGGGGGCCGGGAGGCAGTCCCCGGGACCCTGCCCTGCCCAACGGGGAGGCGTTTGCAGCCGGCAGACCCTCCTCCCTGCGGTGGCTGGTATCCCGGACCCGGAGCCTCTATCGTTCGCTGAACGCCCTTGTGCAGACCTCCCCTAGGGGACAGTGGCCATGTTTCCCCTCTACGACGACAACCCCACCGAGATGTTCCCCCTGGTGACCCTCCTCATCATGGGGGCCTGCATCGGGGTGTGGGTGTACCTCCAGGGTGCGGGATTCTCCCAAGAGGCCCTCCTGGGCTCGGTATGTGCGTTCGGAGCCATCCCGGCAGAGATCACGTCGAGCTTGGGACGGATGGGACTTTCGGATCTGGGTGCGGGGGCCGGGGCTGAGGCGGCAGGGGGTGGGATGTGCCGTCTTGGAGGCCTGACCTGGTCGGCGCTCTTCACATCGATGTTTTTACACGGCAGTTGGATGCACCTCATCGGGAACCTTTGGTTCCTCTGGATCTTCGGAAACAACGTGGAAGATTCCATGGGGCACGGAAGGTTCCTGGTCTTCTATCTCCTGACGGGGTTTGTCGCCGCAGTGGGCCATGTGGCCTCGGCTCCTGGGTCCATCCTCCCGATGGTCGGTGCCTCCGGTGCCATCAGCGCCATCATGGGCGCATATCTGGTCCTCTATCCCAGGGCTCGGGTCCACACCCTCTTCATCATCATCATACTCATCCGGATCTTTCCTCTGCCCGCCTGGTTCTTCCTGCTGTATTGGTTCCTCCTCCAAGTCGCTTCTTCGGCCGTTCAGCTTCCGGGCGGGGGGGGAGGAGTCGCCTTCTGGGCCCATATCGGCGGATTCGTCGCTGGCGTGACGCTGGTGAAGCTCTTCCAGAACCGGGCTCTCGTGCAGGCGAAGCGGGCAGGCACCGTGCTGTCCAGGAAGGATCTGCGAGGGGGCGGGTGGTGGTAGTTCGCTAACATCCGGCCCATATTGGACCGGTTTTCGAATTTGCTTCCCCCACCTCATTGCGTGATGGCGGGGTGAAGAGCCTCCGGGCGAGTTTGGGATAAGGAGTCCGTCAGGGATGAAGAAACCGGCATTTTCCCTTCTGGTTCTCTGGACCGTCGCTCTGCTCCTCATGGGAACAGGGGTTGTCGCTACCGTCTTGGCCGACGATTCGGGGAGCCTGGAAATCCCGGCCTCGGCTCAGGAAGGGTTGGAGGGCGGCAGTGGGAGCGAGGATGATGCAGCCGGAGAGAGCGACCAGGCCCCGGCGGGCTTGTCCCCGGGGGACCCTCCGGCGAATCTCGGTTCCCAGCAGACCTCCCTCCGGGATCAGGTGGCTCAGGGGCTGGAAACCACACCTCTAGGGCGCCTCCAGTCGGTGCTCGGTATCCTCGTCCTGGGGTTGCTCGCGTGGACCTTCAGCGTGGACCGAAAGAACCTGGCCTGGCGAGTGATCATCTGGGGGATCGGGCTCCAGCTCCTCTTCGCCCTTTTCATCCTGAAGACTCCCGCCGGGGCCCTGGTGTTCGACCGCCTGAACACCGTCATCGTGTCCCTCCTGGGGTTCACCGTGGAAGGTGCCCGCTTCATCTTCGGCGACCTGGTATACGACAACGTTCCCCTGGGGGTGGGGGAAGCCGGTACGAATGCGCCCATCCAGGAGATACCCGGGAACGTAGCCAGAACCGGGGCTTCCTTCGCATTCAACGTTCTCCCCACCATCATCTTCTTCTCCTCCCTCATGACCGTCCTCTACCATGTCGGGATCATGCAGTGGGTGGTCCGGGGAGTCGCATGGGTGATGCAGAAGACCATGAGGACTTCGGGGGCCGAGACCCTCTCTGCGGCCGGGAACATCTTTGTGGGACAGACCGAGTCCCCCCTCCTCATCCGACCCTTCGTCGAGAAGATGACCATGTCGGAGCTGAACGCGGTGATGACGGGTGGATTCGCCACGGTGGCCGGGGGTGTGATGGCCGCCTACGTCGGAATGTTGGTGGCATACTTCCCGGACATCGCCGGGCACCTCATGGCGGCTTCGGTCATGTCCGCCCCCGCGGCCCTGGTGATGGCGAAGCTCATGTACCCCGAGGATGGCGATCCGGCCACGCAGGGGGGGATCAAGCTCGAGCTGGAGCGCCCTGATGTGAATGTCATCGATGCGGCGGCCAGGGGAGCCTCCGACGGGCTTGGCCTGGCGTTGAACGTCGGCGCCATGCTGTTGGCGTTCATCGCCCTGGTCTCCCTCCTGAACGCCCTCCTGGGGTGGGGCGGAAGTCTGGTCGGGCTGGAGGCGCTCTCACTGGAAGCGATCCTGGGCTGGGTCTTGGCTCCCCTGGCATGGCTCATGGGGGTGCCCTGGGAGGATGCGGTTGTGGTGGGATCGCTCATGGGAGTGAAGACCGTCCTGAATGAGTTCGTCGCGTATCTCCAGCTCTCCTCGATCCTTCAGGGCGAGACTCCTCTCCAGCCGAGGTCGGTGGTCATCGCCATTTACGCACTCTCGGGGTTCGCCAACTTCTCATCCATAGCGATCCAATTGGGTGGGATCGGGCCCATCGCCCCCTCTCGGCGCCATGACCTGTCCCGTCTCGGGCTGCGAGCCATGGTGGCTGGATCGTTGGCGGCTTTCATGACTGCCACTATCGCAGGGATGCTCCTCTGATGACGGGCGGGCCGTTCCCACTCGACGCCGCGTTGACATCCCTTCGACGCTGGATCCCTGAACCCCCGGACCTTTTCGTGGTCCTCGGATCCGGCCTCAGCGCGTTGGCAGAGGGCGTCGCCGATCCCGTCGTCGTTCCTTTCCAGGACATTCCAGGCTTCCCCGGACCAAGTGTGGCCGGTCACGCGGGGCATCTCGTATTCGGACTCCTCGAGGGCCGGAGGGTCCTTTTCCAGGCCGGTCGGTTCCATTTCTACGAGGGGCACTCCGCCGAAGTAGTGGTGGCACCTGTTCGGCTCGCGGCGGCGCTGGGTGCGAAGGGCGTGATCCTCACCAATGCGGCTGGAGGGATCGTTCGGGACCTCGAGCCAGGCGCCATCATGATTCTGGAGGATCATCTGAACCTCATGGGAAGGAGCCCCCTGACCGGCCCCCCAAAGGGTGGCGAGGTCCGGTTTCCGGACATGGGAGAGCCCTACGACCGGGGGTATCAGGCAGTGGCGCTCTCTCTGGCTGCGGACCTGGGGATCCCCATCGTTCGGGGGGTATATGCAGGGGTGCTGGGGCCCAGCTACGAGACACCGGCAGAGATCAGATACCTGGAGGGAGTCGGGGCCCACGCCGTTGGGATGTCCACGGTCCCCGAAGCCATCACGGCCTCGGCCCTCGGGCTCCCGGTCCTGGCGTTCTCGCTCATCACCAACCGGGCTGCGGGGTTGGGCCGGGGATCGTTGGATCACCAGGAAGTTCTGGGCGTGGGGAGGGAGGCTGGGGGGAGGCTCGAAACCCTGATACGGGCGTTCGTCGCCGCGATGCCCGTCGATCGGCGGTAGCTCGTTGAGGAGGTAGGGTGAGCCGCATCAGGCCCGCCCATCATCCAGGTGGAGGGCGGCGTTCCCAACCCGGGATGCGGGCCAGCGTGCGGCGATTGAACCGGGATCAGAACGGGAGGTCCAGCCCCGGCAGATAGACGGTTCCCGCAAAATGGTTCACCGGGCCGTGGCCTCCTCCCAGGCCTGGGGCGGTGCCGATGGCCCTGGCCACGAAGTCCACGGCCTGGTCCACAGCCTCTGGGAGCGGGAGCCCACGGGCCAGGCAGGCGGCTGATGCGGCCGAGAGGGTGCACCCGGTCCCGTGGGTGTGCGGCGTTTCCATTCTCAGTCGCCTCCAACTCCACTCTCGATTGCCGTCCCAAAGCAGATCCACGGCTTCTCCCTTCCCGAGGTGGCCGCCCTTCACCAACGCCGCTCCTGCCCCCATCTCCACCAGCGCGTGGGCTGCATCCCTCATGTCATCAAGCGTTTTCACGCCTTGACCGGTAAGAATCCCGGCTTCGTGGAGGTTCGGAGTGACCAGTGCGGAGTGGGGCAGAAGCTCTTTCACGAGGGCTTTCTCAGCCGACGCATCCAGGAGGCGGTCACCACTCGTAGCGACCATGACCGGGTCCATGACGTAGTTCGGGAGCTGGTGGGTCCGGATAGCTTTCGCCACCGATCGGACAAGCTGGGCAGTGGCGAGCATGCCTGTCTTGAACCCCGTCGGCGGGAGATCCTCAGCCACGGCGGCGATCTGAGCGTCGACGACCTCCAACGGGACGGCATGAATGGCGGATACGCCGTGGGTATTCTGAGCAGTGATGGCTGTCACCGCGGAGGTGCCAAACACGCCGAAGGCGTGGAAGGTCTTCAGGTCGGCCTGGATTCCGGCACCCCCTCCACTGTCGGAACCGGCGATTGTGAGGGCGATGGGCATGTGGCTAGCGTTCATGATCCCCCTGCCTCTCCGGGCAATCCTGGGCAACGTCTTTCCGAAACCGCCAGAAGCTGGAAGTATAGGGTACCTCCCAGAGAGGTGGAACCAAGAGATTTGTTCTCGTGCGCCGGGGTTGCCCCAGTCCTGCCCTGGTCCGTAGAAGGGTGTTGCAGAAGTGGGGTGCGGCCGCGCACAGGGGTGTTCGCCTGCGCAGTGCTCGGCGGTCTCGCGGAGGTCCATCGGGAACCTGCCACCAGGCAGGCCGCTCGGCTCGGAGCCCCGGCTCCCATCTGGCCCCGTGGCGCATGTAGCGCGGCTCGCGCCGCTTCCTCAACACCCTTCTACTCCGGGTCCTCTGTTCCGGGAAAGCTATGAGCCTCAGCAAGGAAAAAGAGAAGCTTCTTGGCCGTCTTCGGCACCCCCGCCTCCGGGGGCGCGAGGGCTTGTTTCTGGTAGAGGGCGTGAGGGGGAGCCGGGAATTCCTCAATGCGACGCTCCCCACCAAACCACGGTTCGCACTCACCTCCCCGAGGCTGGCCGAGGTGCAAGGAGGGTTGCAGCTCAAAGAGACCCTGGCCGCCAAGGGTGTCGATACGACGGACCTCTCCGACCGGGATATTCAGGCTTGGTCCGATACCGACCGCAGCCAAGGGATCCTCCTGGTGATGGAAGAGCCTGAATCCGATTGGCCGCCTTCGTCGGCGGCTTCCACCGGCAGGTTCCTTCTACTGGATGGGATCCAGGATCCGGGGAACGTCGGGACCCTGATTCGGGCAGCGTTGGCCTTCGGCGGGGATGGAGTCGTGGTTCTGGACGGGACCGTGGATCCCTGGAACCCCAAGGCGGTCCGAGCGAGCGCGGGAGCGGCAGCCCATCTCCCTCTGGCCCGAGCGCGGTGGAGCCAGGTCAGGGAATGGATTACCCACCAAGACATTCCCCTTCTGGTTGCTGAAAGCCAGGGCAAGGATGTCAGGGAGATGACCCCCCCTCTGAGCTGGGCTTTGGTCCTGGGAAACGAGGGCGCAGGGGTAAGGCCCGAGATCCGGGAGCGTGCTGATGCCTCACTGGCCGTATCCATCTCTTCGAAGGTCGAGTCCTTGAATGTGGCGACGGCAGGGGCCATCCTGTTGTTCGCCTTGACCCCTAGCCCCGAACCCCCGGGAATATCCTGATGGAGGTGGTTTCCTTGGAAGCGTGGATGGTGATAATGGTCGCTGCGGTTTTCGGCCTGCTCCTAGGGTCGTTCCTCAACGTGTGCACCCTGCGGTGGCCCACGGATCAGTCGGTGGTCCATCCGCCGTCCCATTGCCCTGCGTGTGAAGCCTCCATCCACTGGTACGACAACATCCCGGTCCTGAGTTACCTGATCCTGCGGGGACGCTGCCGCGCCTGCCGGGCTTTGATCTCGCCTCAGTACCCGATGGTGGAGTTGGCGACGGGACTCATCTGGGCAGGGAGTTTCCTGCATCATGGTCTTTCGGCGGAGGGTGGCAGGGGGGCGGTGTTCCTGACGATCCTGTTGGGGATCGCCGTCTCGGATGCCCGTTTCTATATCATCCCGGATCAGTTTTCCCTCGGGGGGACTGCAATTGGGTTGGCTCTAGCGCCATTCCCCGGAGGCCTCACCCTCTTTCAGTCGTTCTTGGGGGCTGCCGTGGGGTTCGGGCTCCTCTGGCTGGTGGCAACCGCCGGTACCTGGCTCTTCAAGAAGGACGCCATGGGTGGCGGAGACCTCAAGATGATGGCGATGGTGGGAGCATTCCTGGGGATTCCGGGCGTGTTCCTGACCCTTTTCCTCGGCGCTCTGCTTGGATCGGTGATCTTCGGACCCATCTCCTGGAAGACCGGGAAGCTGGTGCCGTTCGGGATCTTCCTGGCTGTGGGAGGGGCGGTGGCCTACGGGTGGGGGGACCTTCTGATCGGGTGGTATATGGAGCGTTTCCTGGACTTCTCCCCGGCTTGAGACGGGGGGCGAGCTCCGAAGACGGGTCTAAGGGCTCACGAGCCTGGAGAGTCGCTCCTATGGCCGCAATGGAGGCAGTGGATCACTCCCTCACTCTCCAGGACCGGGCCGCGACAGTGCGCGCAGACGATCGCCCGCTCGGCGGCGTTCCCGATCCCGCCGATCCCCTGTTCCAGGTATTCCCGCGACAGATCGACGTAGTGCGTACCGCTCCGGCCGACGAACTGGGAGGATGATCCTTCCAGGCTCTTTCTCACCTGGGCGGGAACTCCAGCTGCAAGGCTCCCCGGGGGCACTTTCGTTCCCTCGAGGACCACGGCGTTTGCGGCAACCAGTGATCCCGCCCCGATCACGGCTTCCTGCAGTATGACCGCGTTCATCCCGATCACACAGCGATCTTCGATCGTGCAGCTTTCGAACTTGGCGCCGTGGCCAATGGTGACGTCGACGCCGATGACAGTCGGTTGCCAGTCGCCGACGTGAACAACGCAGTTGTCCTGGATGTTCGTCCTTGCGCCCACCTCGATCCCGAACCCGGGATTGTCCCCCCTCAGGACCGCGCCGAACCAAACCGAGGCCTCCGGCCCGATGGTGACATTGCCGATGACGACCGCGGTTGGCGCGAGGAAGGCGTCTGGCGCGATGCGGGGCGCGACGCCACGGAAGGGAACCAAAAGAGCCACAAACCTTCTCCTATGAGCGCTCCTTCGGCTCGGAGCCGGGGAGCTTCCGGACCCGAGCTCTCACGACCTGGGTCTCGCTGGCGTCCACCACATCGATCCGGACTCCGTCTTTTTCCAGGGTCTCACCCTTCTGGGGGACGTACCCGAACTCGTCGATGATGAACCCGTTCAGGGATCGGTGTTCGGACTGGGGCAGGTTGATGTGAAAGGCGTAGTTGATGTCCCTGAGGTCCAGAGCGCCGTCGGCGATGACCTCGGTTTTGGAGATTCGGACGAGAGGCTCCCCCGGGAGATCCGTCTCGTCTTCTATCTCGCCCACCAGCTCCTCCAGTACATCCTCCAGGGTGACCAGGCCGTCCGTGCCGCCGAATTCGTCAGCGACGATCCCCATGTGGATCCGTCGCGCCTGGAAATCTCTCAGCAGACGAGTGAGGGAGAGTGATCCGGGCACGAAGAAGGGGTCCCGGGAGAGGGCCTTGAGGGTGGCCTTTCCCTCCCCGGCGATGAAGCCCTGATAGGCGTCCCTGAGATAAAGGATGCCGGTGACGTCGTCGACGCTTTCTCCGAACACGGGGACCCTCGAGAACGGCACCGATTCCAGCTCTCCGACGATCTCCTCGAGGGTCAGAGAGTCCTTCCAGGCGAAAATCCCAACCCTGGGTGTCATCACATCCCACACCGACAGCTCGTCGAGGCGGAACGCCCGTTCCACCAGCTGGTGCTCTTCCTTACCTACCACCCCTTCTCGTTGCCCCAGGGAGGTGATCTCCCTCACCTCCCGTTCCTCCTGGGTGGACCCCTCTTCTCCGGTGGCCCTGGCCAGAAAACTCTCCAGCCGGAAGAACGGAGACACCAGGGGGCCCACCAGGCGTTCTACCAGGAGCACCGCGGGGGCCACTGCCAACCCCACTCGAATAGACCGCCTGGCTGCCAGGGACCGTGGAAGGAGCTCGGCAAACAGGACGACCACCAGTGCCGACGCGGGGAGGGCGATGGCAAAGCCTTGGATTCCCCATCTGATCGAGGCCCATCCCGTGACGATCCCGACAACCGAAAGGTTCGCGAGCGTTCCCAGGAGGAGCAGGATGCCCTGGAGGAAACCCGTCCGAGAACGGATGTCGGACAGCTCCTGGGCTCCGTTGAACCCCTCTTCCAAGAGGGTTCGGAGCCTCGAACCTCCAACGGAGAAGATGGCTGTGGAAGAGGCTGAGAAAAACGCGGAGAGAATGATGAATACCACCGCCACCGGAATCACGACCGTCATGGCCGCCTCCCGGTACTCGGTGGGTGATCGCTGTTCCCGCTGTCTGTTTCTGCGTCCATTCCTCTGGTCTCGAAGTTCTGAATCCCGATCCACCGGGACCCTGATCGGTCCCGGCGGAGGCTTCGGGCCTGCCGAATCTACGCCGTTGCACCCGGCCCGAAGCTTCGCCCAGGGTGCCCCTGGCGGCATGCGCCCGGCCAGTCACCCAAGCAAAGATTGCTACGAAGGCCCCTCCAGGCCAAGGGTTCTTCTCACGGCCCCCCTCCAGGGCAGGGCGCTACCGGCGATCGGCATGGGAATCCTGGGAAAAAAAAGGGGCCCCCGCGAGCTTCCTCCCAAGGCGGGCGGGCGGGGATTTCTTGTCCTATTTCCGGGGCTTTTTACCTATTGCGAAAAAAATCACATTTGTCTAACTTGCGGCCGCTTTTTCAATTCGGCCCTGAGGATTGCCAGTGATGGCCGAGCACGACCAGAAGGATTCGCCGCAGTCGGAGATGTGGCAGGCTGCGGGTCAGTATACGGGATATGGGCTCACCTGGGCCCTATCAACGCTCCTTTTCCTTCTGGGTGGTTGGTGGCTCGACGGGAAGGTGGGCACGACGCCCCTCTTCTTGATTCTCGGGGCCTTTGTCGGGGCAGGAGCGGGCTTCTACAGCCTCTACCGCCATATCGTGGTGGAGCCCCGGGAACGAACCGAAGACGTGGAGCCTTGACCCAGATCCTGCGTTACGGCGGAGTGGCCCTCCTGGTTCTCCTGCTGATCATCACCGGTTTCTGGCCGTGGGTTTCACCCTCGGCCAGATCAGGCCTTTTGGTGGCGGCTCTGGTGGCGTACCCGGTGCAAATGGTGGCCTTTTTCTTGCTTGTTCGGTTCTGGAGTGAGGGGAAGGGATTCCTGGTTGTCTGGGTGGGGGGAACGATTGCACGGATGGGAGTGATTCTCCTCGCGGCCGTGGCTGTTTCGAAGGTGGAGTCGTTGCCGGCGGCACCCACGCTACTTGCACTGGCCGGTTTCTTCTTTGGACTCCTCCTGCTGGAGCCTCTCTTCCTGAGGCCCAGGGGGAATGAGAGCACAGAGACTTTATGACGACCTTGCTGAGGGTCTTTCAAGAAGTAGCAGGACATGGGGCTGAGGCAGCCCAACACGGGGTGGAGCAGGCGGTAGAGCATGGAGCCGGTGGCGGGGGTCCCGACATCGGTGGAATGCTCATGCACCACCTGGCGGACGCCTCGGAGATCGAATTGCCCTGGGGGATCGTCCATCTCCCCCAGTGGAGTGACATCGGCCATCTGGGCAGCTTCCCGATCAATCTCTCCCCGACGAAGCACGTGGTCTTCATGGCCATCGCAGCCCTGCTGGTGGCCGTACTCTCCATCACGGTTTCCAGGGCGGTCGCCGGGAAGTACAAGGACAAGGCTCCGAGCGGGTTCGCCAACGCCATCGAGGCCATCATCCTCTACTTCAGGGACGAGATCGTGCGGCGGAACATCGGCCACGGGGCCGATGGGTTCACGCCCTTCATCCTCACCCTGTTCTTCTTCATTCTCACGATGAATCTCCTGGGGCTGGTGCCCTGGGGAGCCTCTCCCACCGGAAATATCATGGTGACGGGGGCTTTGGCTATCGTGAGTCTGATCGTCATCGAGGTGAGCGGGTTCCTCGCTCTGGGACCCGGGGGCTACGCCAAGACCATCTTTTATGCTCCCAAGGGAATGGGCACGGTAGGAACCGCCATCATGCTGGTGATCATGACGCCAGTGGAGATCGTCGGGAAGCTGGCCAAGCCCTTCGCCCTGATGGTCCGGCTCTTCGCCAACATGACCGCCGGGCATACGGTCATCCTCTCCCTCATTGGACTGATCTTCGTGTTCGGTGAGGTAGCGGGGATCCGGTGGGGAGTGGCAGGGGGCGCAGTGGGGATGTCCTTGGCGATGATGCTCCTCGAGATCTTCGTGGCCTTCTTACAGGCGTACATCTTCGCCATGCTGACGTCGGTCTTCATCGGCCTGATCCGGCATGCCCACTAGGGGCCCGGGCCAAGGCTTTCAGTACAGCAGTTTGCGCAAACCTTAAATAGACGAGACGAAAAACCATGCTGCACGCTTTCCTCACCGCCGTTCAGGACCTCAGCGGAATCACGGATCCCGAATTGGCTGTCAAGGCCGTCTCACAGTACTACGGCCTCCTGGGTGCCGGCCTGGGCGTCGGTCTTACTGTCATCGGCACCGGTCTCGGAATCGGCAAGATCGGCGAGAACGTGACTCAGGGGATCGCCCGGCAGCCTGAGGCTGCGGCCGCCATCCAGACCGCCGGGATCATCCTTGCGGCCCTCATCGAGGGTGTTGCGCTCTTCGGGTTGGTGATCGGGCTGCTCTTCAAGCTCATGTAACCAGCGGGTCCGGAGCTCACGCCCCCGGATGCGCTCGGAGGGCCTCCCTGGCCGCGACTCCGGTCGGTTTGACCGAGAGAGGGTCCCAACGGGAGTAGCCCTTCGGAGTGGAAGGGTGTCCGGGGCATCCCAGATGGTGCCGGGAATGAGGACTATGAGAATAAGAACGAGTGTGCCGGCTTCCCTGGCCGTCCTTCTTACCCCCCTTGTGGCGATTGCCCAGGAGCATGGGGAAGAGGCGGGCGGTGGAGGGCTCTTCAGCATCAATGTCGGCCTCATGATCTGGACAGTCGTGATCTTCACGGCTCTCCTGATCGTGCTCTGGCGTTTCGCCTGGGGTCCGATTCTCTCGGCCGTGGAGGCCAGGGAGAAGGGTATCCAGGGTGCGTTGGAGGAGGCCAGGGCACGTCAGGAAGAGGCGGAGAAGCTGCTGGAAGAACACAAACGGCAGCTTGCCGACGCACGCCGGCAGGCGGGGGAGATCCTGGCCGAGGGTAGGGAGGCTGGGGACCGCCTCCGGAAGGATCTGGAAGGGAAGGCCCGGGAAGAGAGCGAATCCATCCTGGCCAGAGCCCGGAGCGAGATCGAGCGGGAGAAAGACGCCGCGGTCGAGGCCCTCAGGAGGGAGTCCGTGGACCTGGCCCTGGCTGCCGCATCCAAGCTCCTTCACCAGAAGCTCGATGGCGAGCAAGACCGGAAGCTCGTGATGGAGTACGTGGACGGCCTCGCGACGAAGAGCCCTGGAGCTGAGGCGTGACAAACGAAACCATCGCCCGGAACTACGCCGCCACCCTTTTCGACCTGGCCCAGCGTCACGACGGCTTGGAGGTGTTCGCGGACGGCATGGACACGGTGGTGGGGTTGTTGGACCAGAACCCCAGCTTCCGACTCTTCCTCGAGACTCCGCGGATCGCGGATCGGGACAAGAAGGAGCTCTTGAAGAAGGTCTTCGAGGGCACTCTTCCCCGGCCGCTGCTGAACTTCCTCCAGGTCACGGTGGACAAAAGGCGGCAACGCCTTCTGGGCCTCATGGGAGAGGAATTCCACGCCCTGTTGGATGAGCACCTGGGGCGAACGCACGTCACCGTGACAGTGGCCCGCGAGATTGGCGCCGACGCCCTGGAGGACCTCTCCAGGAAGCTGTCGGATCTGCTCGGCAAGGAGGTTATTCCCCACCTCCGCATCAAGCCTGCGGTGCTTGGGGGAGTGCATCTGAAGACGGGGGATACCGTCTATGACGGAACCCTCCGGAGAAGGATCAAACAACTGAAAAAGCAGTTGGTGACCGCCGAGCTTCCCGATGCCGCCACTGGCGGTGGTGCGTCCTGAGCCCGGCGAGCCCGCTCACATCATGAGGACCGAATAGGAAATGGCCAACCTGTCCCAGTTACGACCCAGCGAGATCAAGGACGTTCTCCTCTCCGAGATCGAGAACTACGAGGAGGAGCTCCACGCCGAAGAGGTAGGAGAGGTCCTGGAGGTGAAAGACGGGGTCGCCCGGATCTACGGTCTGACCAAGGCCATGGCCAGCGAGATGCTGGAGATCACCTCCACCGAGACCGGGGAGGCCCAGACCGCTCTGGCCCTGAACCTGGAAGAAGACAACATCGGCGCGGTCATTCTCGGGGAGTGGACGCACCTCCAGGAGGGTGACCAGGTCCGGCGGACCGGGAGGGTTCTGTCCGTCCCCACCGGCTCCGGGTACCTGGGGCGCGTGGTCGATCCTCTGGGCCAGCCCATCGATGGCCTGGGCCCTGTGGATCCCATCGAGTCTTCCCGCCAAATCGACGTGGTGGCGCCAGGGATCGTGCTCCGGCAGCCTGTGAAAGAGCCCCTCCAGACGGGGCTCAAGCCTATCGACTCCATGATCCCCATCGGCCGCGGCCAGCGAGAGCTCATCATCGGCGACAGGGGAACGGGGAAGTCGGCCATCGCCATCGACACGATCATCAACCAGAAGGACACCGACGTCATCTGTATCTACTGCTCCATCGGGCAGCGGGCCGGTAAGGTGGCGGGCGTGGTGGAGACGCTCCGTGAGCACGGGGCCATGGACTATACCATCGTGGTTGCGGCCAACGCGTCGGACCCGGCCCCCATGCAGTACATCGCTCCGTATTCGGCTTGCGCCCTGGCGGAGCACTTCATGTGGGAAGGGAAGCACACCCTGGTCATCTACGACGACCTCACGAAGCAGGCCCAGGCCTATCGCCAGATCTCTCTCGTTCTGCGCCGGCCTCCGGGCCGGGAGGCGTTCCCGGGCGATGTCTTCTACCTGCACTCCAGGCTCCTGGAGCGGGCGGCCAAGCTGTCCGACGAGAACGGCGGCGGATCCCTGACGGCTTTGCCTGTCATCGAAACCCAGGGTGGGGACGTGTCGGCCTACATCCCCACCAATGTGATCTCGATTACGGACGGGCAGATCTTCCTGGAGCCAGATCTCTTCTACTCCGGGGTCCGGCCAGCGGTGAACGTGGGGATCAGCGTGTCCCGGGTGGGGGGGAACGCCCAGATCAAGGCCATGCGGCAGGTGGCCGGGCGTCTTCGTCTCGACCTGGCCCAGTACCGGGAGATGGAGGCGTTCGCCCAGTTCGCCTCTGACCTGGATGCTGCCACGCAGAAACAGCTTGCCAGGGGTGAGCGGACGGTGGAGATCCTGAATCAGGGCCAGTACCAGCCCATGCCCGCGGAGCACCAGGTGGCGGCAATCTACGCCGTGACCCAGGGCTACCTGGACGACATTCCCGTGAACAGGATCAAGCGCTGGGAGATGGGTTTCCACCGGTACCTGGATGAGCAGGCCGCCGACGTCATGACGGACATTCGTGAGCAGGGTGCTCTTTCCGACGAGCTCACCGAGAGACTCGTGGCGGCCATCAAGACGTACACCGAGGCCTTCGAGGCCTGAGTCAGCAACCGAGGATAGCCGGAAGTGCAAAGCGCCAAAGAAGTCAGACGGCGGATCAAATCCGTCGATAACACGAAACAGATCACCAAGACCATGGAAATGGTGGCCACCTCGAAGCTGAAGAGGGCCACCGACCGGGTCCGGGCAGCCGAGCCTTACAGTGATGCGTTGGGCGTGGTGGTGAAGAGTCTCTACGCTCCTGAGTTCGCCGAGAACTTCCCGATGCTTCGGCAGCCCGAAGAGGTCAGGAAAGTGGCCATCGTTCTGGTTACGGCGAACCGGGGCCTGTGCGGGGGTTTCAATGCCAACCTGATCCGGGAAAGCCGTATCCTGAAGGAGTCCTTCGAAGCGAAGGGGATCCAGCCCGAGGTCCACTCTGTGGGAAAGAAGGGAATGGTCTACTTCCGGTTTCGGAAGGTGGAGCTCGCCAGCATCAACAACGACGTGGGTGACGTGCCCACCGTGGAAGATGCGGAGCGCATCATCGGCCGCCTCAGAGAACGATTCGAGGCCGGAGAGCTGGATCAGGTCCTGTTGGTCAGCGCCGAGTTCCGCTCAGCCTTGTCCACGCCCCCCAGGGTCATGGAGATCCTTCCGATTCGACCTCCGGAGGGCGCAGTTCCAGCGGATTCGTACATCCTGTCTCCGGGGGCCGACGTGATCCTCACTCGCCTCCTGCCCGCCTACGTCCGAAACACGGTCTACAAGGCCCTGGTGGAGAATACGGCGGCGGAGCAGGGTGCTCGCCGAACTGCGATGAAGAATGCGACGGACAATGCCGGGGAGATGCTGGAGACCCTCACCCGCAACTACAACCGGGCCCGTCAGGCCCAGATCACCCAGGAGATTTCCGAGATCGTTGGAGGCGCCGAAGGGCTCTCCTAGGCACGACGCCCGGGAATCGCTCTTTGGTCCCTTGCCGACCGGAGAAGGAAGAACATGGCTGAGCAGAAAATCGGTAGGGTAGTGCAGGTTATCGGTCCCGTCCTCGACGTGGAGTTCGAGCCGGAGCACCTACCCGAGATCTACAATGCCCTCCATCTCAAAGCCACCACGGACACCGGCCAGGAGATCGATCTGGTATCCGAGGTGCAGCAGCACATCGGCCGGGGGCAGGTCAGAGCCGTGGCTATGACCTCTACCGACGGCGTGGTTCGCGGCATGGAGGTGGTGGACACCGGGACCTACATCTCGGTGCCCGTGGGTGACGCTGCCCTGGGCCGGATTCTGAACGTTCTGGGGAACCCGGTGGATGAAGGCGGTCCGCTGAAGGGCGAGGAGGACGGATCGCTGGTTCGATGGCCCATTCACCGGGACCCCCCGGCCTTCCCCGACCTGGAGCCCAAGACCGAGATCTTCGAGACGGGGATCAAGGTGGTCGATCTCCTGGCTCCTTACGTGAAGGGCGGAAAGACAGGTCTGTTCGGCGGTGCCGGAGTCGGGAAGACGGTCATCATCATGGAGCTCATCAACAACATCGCCATGGAGCACGGCGGAAAGTCCGTGTTCAGTGGGGTGGGTGAGCGGACCCGGGAGGGGAACGACCTCTGGTTGGAGATGAAGGAGTCAGGGGTTCTGGCTTCCACCGCTCTGGTCTACGGGCAGATGAACGAGCCTCCGGGGGCCCGGCTTCGAGTAGGCCTCGCGGGTCTGACCGTGGCCGAGTACTTCCGTGACGTGGAGAAACAGGACGTTCTCTACTTCATCGACAACATCTTCCGATTCACTCAGGCGGGCTCCGAGGTATCGGCGCTCCTCGGCCGCATGCCTTCGGCGGTGGGATACCAGCCGACACTGGCTACGGAGATGGGCGAGTTGCAGGAGCGCATCACGTCTACGAAGGATGGGTCCATCACTTCGGTGCAGGCCATCTACGTCCCCGCCGACGACCTTTCCGATCCCGCCCCTGCTGCGGCCTTCGCCCACCTGGATGCTACGACCGTGCTCTCCAGGGCCATCGTGGAGCTGGGAATCTATCCGGCCGTGGATCCCCTGGACTCCACCTCCCGGATCATGGACGCCCAGTTCCTGGGAGACCGGCATTACACCACCGCGACGAGGGTGCAGGAGATTCTGCAGCGCTACAAGGACCTCCAGGACATCATCGCCATCCTGGGGATGGACGAGCTCTCCGAAGAGGACAAGGTCATCGTGAGCCGGGCTCGCCGGATCCAGCGCTTCCTTTCCCAACCTTTCCACGTGGCCGAAGCCTTCACTGGCACACCGGGCCGGTACGTGAAGCTGGAGGACACCATCGAGTCGTTCGAGCGGGTGGCGGACGGTGAGTTCGATCATCTCCCCGAGCAGGCGTTCTACATGAGGGGTGGGATTGAAGAGGTGATCGAGGGAGCCAAGGAAATGGAAGGTTAGACAACCATGGCGTCGACCTTTTCGGTTCGCCTCGTCTCTCCCGAAGAAGAGGTTTTCAAGGGAAACGCGGCAGCCGTTGTAGCCCCGGCCTGGGATGGGAGCGTCGGGATCCTCCCAGGGCACGCTGCGTTCATCACCCTCCTGGGCAGCGGAGAGTTTTCCGTGGACCTCCCGGGTGGGGGGAGCAACCGGTATTTTGTGGCAGGTGGTGTCCTGAAGATGGAGGGGGATGAGCTCACGGCCCTGGTGGAGTATGCTGGTGACGGGCCGCCTGAAACGCTCCCTCCGGAAGCGGATTTCCACCCTGATGACTTGGCCGAGGAGGCCGAGAGCGACTAGAAAACCCGTGCCCTCTTCTTACGGGTAGAGGGAGGGGGAGGTTGCCCCAGGCGGGCCCCTCCTCCTTCCCGCCTTCGGGCCCCAAAGGGGCGATTTCGACGAGGCGAGGGGGCAATCTCCATCGCCTCGTGTTTGTTGATCTTCAGGTAGAAGCCATGCGTTTGGACCTCCACATCCACTCCACCGCCTCGGACGGGGCCCTCTCTCCGAGGGCCGTGTTGGAGTTGGCAGAGCAAGCAAGACTGGACGTCATCGCGCTGGCGGACCACGACACCACTGCCGGTGTTCGACGCCTGTTGGAGATCGGCGTACGGGGCTCCATTCAGGTCGTGCCCGCCCTCGAGGTCAGCAGCACGCTCGACGACCGGGAGCTCCATATCCTCGGGTACTTCGTGGATCCCGAGGCTCCGGAGATCCTGGCGCACGAGTCCCGGGCGGTTCGCCTCCGGGAAAAGCGGATGTTGGGCATGATCCAGCGGCTGGCCGATCAAGGCGTCAACGTGGAGTTCGATGCCGTGGTGGAGGCAGCCGGCCCTGAACGAACCGCCCTGAGTCGGCCGCACCTGGCCAGGGCCATGGTCGCTTCCCGGTACGTGACCTCGGTCCCGGAGGCTTTCGACCGGTATATCGGCGATGAGCATCCGGCCTTCCTGCCCACCTCCCTCCTCTCCCCTGAAGAGGCGATCCAACTCATCTCCGACGCGGGTGGGATCTCGATGTGGGCGCACCCGCCGGAAGATCGGGTGGAGAGCCTCCTTCCCCGGCTGGTGCAGGCCGGCCTGAGGGGCCTGGAGGTCTACCGGCCCAGGCATGCCCCCCGGTATACGTTGCGTCTGGAGGGACTCTGTCGGGCGTGGAAGCTTCTCCTGTCTGGAGGATCGGACTGGCACTACCCGGATCGGGGCCTGGAGTTGGGGGACTTCTACGTGATCGCCGAAGAGGTGTCGGCCCTGCTCGAAGAGGGTGGAATCTGATAGGGGGCTCTTCCTCCGGTTTCGAGTGAGTACAGAGGGACCGGTTCTCACTCTCGCCTTGACCCTGGAACGTCCTACTCTCCGTAGGTTTCAGGCCCCTGCTACCCGGCCTCCCGATTCCATAGCCCGAGGTGGTCCTGGATGTTCAGGGAGACCGTCTCGTTCCATTGACCATCCAGATCGTCCGATATACCTTTAAGAGCTTCACTCATATGGCCTTTTGGCTGCGGTCCTCCAATGGGAGGGACCGGCGGAGTGGGCCGAGCTTTTTGACAACAGGGGTAGAGAGAAGAGCGCCTTAGGTAGGAAAGCGGGAGGGGTGGAGGGAGTGGGAGTGTGTGGCGTTTTTCGCTTTTTGAAGCGAAAAGACGCTGAGGGTGCTTTTGGTGATAGCGTTCTGAAGAGAGCGCTGTTTAGTGGGACTTATGAGGGAAAGGTGAAGCGAGGGTCCAAGGGGACCGGAGTGGAGCTTATGGAACTTGTGAGTCAAGCGAAGAAGTGCACATGGTGGATGCCTAGGCACAAGTCGGCGAGGAAGGACGTGGCAAGCTGCGAAAAGCTTCGGGGAGCTGCAAGCGAGCGTAGATCCGGAGATGTCCGAATGGGGCAACCCGGCGGGGGTCGTACCCTGTCATCCAGAAATGGAAGCCAACCCAGGGAACTGAAACATCTAAGTACCTGGAGGAAAAGAAATCAAAAGAGATTCCCCAAGTAGCGGCGAGCGAACGGGGAAGAGCCTAAACCGGTGGGGCTTGCGTCTTGCCGGGGTTGTGGGGTCTGGCGATGGGAGGTGGAACGGATAGCGGAACGCGCCTGGAATGGCGGACCGGAGGGGGTGAGAGTCCCGTATGCGAAATCCGAGTACATCGACTGGTCAGATACCCGAGTAGGCCGGGGCACGAGGAATCCCGGTTGAATCTGGGGGGACCATCCTCCAAGGCTAAATACGAACTTGTGACCGATAGTGGAGAGTACCGTGAGGGAACGGTGAAAAGAACGCCTGACGGCGAGTGAAAGAGAACCTGAAACCGTGTGCATACAAGCGGTCGGAGCCTGGGGTGTCCTTCGGGGCATCGGCGGGTGACGGCGTGCCTTTTGCATTATGATCCGGCGAGTTACGCCTCACGTGCGAGGTTAAGGCCTTCAGGGCTGGAGCCGAAGCGAAAGCGAGTCTGAATAGGGCGAGGAAGTACGTGGGGGTAGACCCGAAACCGAAGCGATCTATCCATGGCCAGGGTGAAGCCGGGGTAACACCTGGTGGAGGCCCGAACCGTTGTAGGTTGAAAACT
>JBDHCH010000007.1:0-48580 GCA_039592115.1 Gemmatimonadota bacterium
CATCCTGCGTCACGGAGAGAGGGGATGATTTGGCGGGTCCGAAACCCAGCCTTCCGGGTTGGGTCGAAGAGAGGATGCGGGATTCACCCGTGAGCGATTCGTCGGAGATTCCGATCCCCGGGGTCACGGCCCTGGACCACGCAGCCGACGTTGGCCTTGCAGTCGACGGGGCCACGCTCCCAGAGCTATTCCAGCGGGCCGCTTTGGGTGCCATGTGGCTTGTCCTGGAACGGGATCCTACTCCTGCGCCCCCTGAGACGAGGACCGTGGAGCTGGTGGAGCCGGACCTTCCGGCTCTCCTCCGTGCTTGGCTGAGGGCCCTCCTCTTCTGGGAGGAGACCGAGGGGTTCGTGGTCAGGGACGTCTCCCTCTCCTTCGCCCCGGCTCCTCTCTGTGCCACCCGGGACGGGCAAGCGTTCGGCCTGCACGGCCGGGTATCGGGGGTGATGGATCGGGGCCCCCGAGTCAGGGAGGTCAAGGGGGTGACACTCCACGGGTTGAGGGTGGAGAGGGTGGGCGAGAGTTGGTCGGGCCGGGTCATCTTCGATGTGTGATCCAGGCCCACACGGAAGAGACTGATGGAGCTTGTGCGGCTGGACCCATACCGGTGGCTCATTCCCAAGCAGGGAAAGATGCGAGTGGACGGCCTCATCTTCGCCGACCGTTCCCTCATCAGAGACATTCGGAGCGGTGAGGCGGTTCAGCAGGTGGCCAATGTCGCCCAGCTCCCGGGCATCGTTGGACGTTCTATCGGGATGCCGGACATCCACTGGGGGTATGGCTTCGCAATCGGTGGGGTGGCCGCTTTCGATCCCGACGAGGGCGGTGTGGTCTCCCCAGGGGGAGTGGGATACGACATCAACTGTGGCGTCCGCCTTCTCCGGTCCAACCTTAAGGGCCGTGACGTCCGCCCTCGCCTCTCCAGGCTCATGGACGAGCTCTATAAGACCATTCCGGCCGGGGTGGGGAAGGGGTATAAGCGGTTCGTTCTCGACCCCAAGGACATCCGGGCGATACTGACCAGGGGGGCGGCCTGGGCGGTGGGCGAGGGATACGGTACCCCCGGAGATCTGGAACACATGGAGGACGGCGGTAGGATCCAGGGAGCGGACCCCGACCAGGTGAGCGCCCGAGCGATCCAACGGGGCCGGGACCAGGTGGGCACGGTGGGAAGCGGGAACCACTTCGTGGAGCTGGGTGTGGTCGAGGAGATCTACGACCCGGCGGCTGCCGAAGGGTTGGGGCTGGGGGAAGACACGGTGACCATCTTCATCCACTCCGGGTCGCGGGGCCTGGGCTACCAGGTGTGTGACGATTACCTCGAGGTCATGCTGAAGGCAGCCAGGAGGTATGGGATCGACCTCCCCGACAGGCAGCTCGTTTGCGCCCCCCTGGATTCCCCGGAAGCGGAACGATACCTGGGGGCGATGCGGGCTGCTGCCAATTTCGCTTTCGCCAACCGGCAGATGATGGGCCACCGGGTAAGGGAAGCGTTCGGCAAGGTACTCGGGAAAACCCCCTCGGAGCTGGGATTGAGCCTGGTGTATGACGTGGCCCACAACATCGCGAAGTTCGAGAAACACGCGGTCGGGGGGAGGGAAAAGACTCTGTGCGTCCACCGCAAAGGTGCGACACGAGCGTTTCCGCCGGGGCATCGAGAATTGGGTCCTGCCGTTCGTCGCCTGGGGCAGCCGGTATTCATACCCGGGGACATGGGCCGTTACTCCTATGTCCTGCTGGGGACCGAGGGGGCGTACGCTGAGACTTTCGGGTCCACGTGCCACGGGGCTGGCCGGAAGATGAGCCGGCGGCAAGCAAAACGATCGGCCCGGGACCGGAACCTCAGGGAAGAGTTCGACGCGATGGGAATCCAGGTGAGAGCCTCTTCCTTCTCTACGGTGGCGGAGGAAATCCCCGACGCGTACAAGGACGTGGCCGAGGTTGTGGACGTCGTGGACCGGGCCGGGATCGGCCGGAAGGTGGCCAGGCTGAAACCGATGGGGGTCCTGAAGGGATGAGGATATGACCGACCGGATCATGGGGTTCTCCCCTGAGACTTTCGAGACGAGGAGAGCCCGGGTACTGGAGAAGCTGGACGGGGGCATGATGATTCTGACCTCGGCCCCCAAAGTCTTTCGATCGAGGGACACCGAACACCGCTACCGGCCAGACTCGGAGCTGTTCTACCTGACCGGGTGCACTCAACCCGGAGTGGTGGCACTGTTCTTCGGAGGGGACGGGGAAGACCGATTCTCCCTCTTCGTCCCTCCCAGGGAGTTGAAGGCCGAGCGCTGGTCCGGGCCCAGGATGGGTCCTGAGGCGGCACGAGAGCGGTTCGGCGCCGATTCCGCTCATTCAGTGGAGGATTTGGACGAACGCCTCCCTAAGCTTCTCCGCCGCTCATCTCGACTCTACTTCCGCCTGGGCTTCGACCCTCGGATCGAGCCGCTGGTCGTAGCGGCCCTCCACTGGTCCCGGGCGAGGGGTTCCCGGAAAGGTGAAGGCCCCCGGGCCGTTGTGGATCCTGGGCAAATCCTGGACGATCTCAGGCTCCGGAAGGATCCCGAAGAGATCGTCAAGATCAAGCAGGCCACCTCCCTCACGGTTGCAGGCTTCAGGGAAGCGATGGCGGGCGCTCGTCCCGGAATGGGGGAGTGGGAAGTTGAGAGTTTGCTGGAAAGCGCCTTCCGGAGGGCCGGGGCGACCGGACCGGCTTTCCCCACCATCGTGGGGTCCGGCGGTAACGCCTGCACCCTCCACTACGTCGACAACGAACACACGATCCACGATGGTGAGCTGGTCCTGCTGGACGGTGGGGCAGAGGTGGACCTCTACGCCGGTGACGTTTCACGAACCTTCCCGGCTGGGGGCCGGTACTCGGGACCTCAAAAAGCCGTCTATGAGGTCGTGCTCGCCGCCCATCAAGCCGCATTGGAGGTGGTCCGGCCGGGAACCCTTGCCTCCGAGGTCCATCAAACGGCTCTGAACACCCTGATCTCGGGGTTGGTGGAGCTGGAGGTTCTCGAAGGTGATATGGACCGCTTGATGGAAGACAAGAGCTACGAGCGGTTTTTTCCCCACCAGACCTCCCATTGGTTGGGCATGGACGTCCACGATGTCGGGGACTACGGCCAGGGGGGATCTCCTCGATCCTTGGAGGAGGGGATGGTGCTGACCGTGGAGCCCGGTCTCTACTTCTCGGCGCTGGAGGAGGATCCGGTCAGCCGGTTCTCAGGAATCGGGGTGCGGATCGAGGATGATGTTCTGGTGACCAGGGACGGTGCCGTGAATCTGACGGACGGTGTCCCGGTGTCAGTGGCGGAGGTTGAGGACCTGGTGGGATCGGCCTGACGTTCGGCCTCCGGCTTTTCCGCGAGGATCCGGTTCAGGGCGTGATCCAGTAGCTCAGCTTAAGCATGAAGACATTGGCGGCAGCCTGGCCGAAGAGGTCTCGGAAGTTCTCTTCCACGTTCAGCCGGCCTTCCCCATTGGAGTAGTCCCTACCCTGGGACCATACCAGGTAGAGGAGCGAGCCTGGACGGTATTCCCACCGGAGCACCATGGTGGAGCGAAAGTGCTGCACGTTGAAGTCCGGGTTCCGGAAGGTCTCCGGCGTCCCGTCCCCGTCCAGATCCACCTGATACCCGTCGGCCACCTCCCTGGGAGACAGGAGTGCGTACCGATCTCGGTATCGTCGAGCTCTGGGCTGGGCCACCTCCTTGAAGTCCTGGTAGGCCCCTGCGCTCACGAATGGCTGGGCGTAAACCTGCAGGGTGAGGTCGGGTTTGAATGTGAAGTCGAACCGCCCGGTCATCCCGACGGTCCTCTGATCGATGCGGCCGAACAGGTAGTGCTCCCCATCCGCCGGATTGAGCCTCTGGACCCACTGGAGATCGTTAACGCTCCGGCTGACGAAGGGGCCGAGGTTCATGCTTGTTCGCCCAGACGGCCGCCATCGGACGTTCGCAGACGTGGTGAAGGACCAGGAGTCGCTTTCAGGGGATCTCGACCAGTTGTTGTTCAAGTTCCCTTGCACCGACTTCCTCGAGTCCGAGTAGAATCCCACCCCACCGCTGGAACGGGCACCCCTCCGGACCAGGGGGCCACCTCGGAGGGTCCCATCGGAGAAGGCCTCGAAGTCGTGGTTGAGCATCGCGTGAGCTCCCCAATAGTTGAGGAGGGTCACATGCCCATTGAGGTTGAATCCGTTGGCCACCCGCTCCCCGCCGAAATTCCACCCGCCCCATGTGCTGAAGTTCAGGTTCCACCTTCGGAGCTTTTCCGTCGGCGTATAGTGGTTATACCCGCCGTGAAAGACCTGAAGGAAGAGATCCGCCTCCCTCTGGTACCCCAGGTCGTTCGGCTCGAACCCAGGGGACTTCGCGGTGGAGATAAGCCCATAATTCCAGAAGCCGCCCCCGACCTTCGCCAGGTCGAACTTCGCGGCCCAGCCAGTTAGAGATGTGAGTCCCGCATCGAAGCTCACGTGGCCCGCGTCCGGTCGCTGATAGTACCGGGAGGGTGAGAGCTGGGTGAGAGCGATGGCTTCATGGGAGCCTCTGACGTGGGATCCCAGCAAGTACCCGCTGGTTTGGAAGCGATCCTCGGAACCAAACCTGTGCCGAAAGTCTAACCCTCCCGTGTAGGCGGCAGTGCGGAGAAAAAGGTCGTCGGCGACACCCTTCGAACGGTTCGCCGTGGTTCCGATGAATCCCAGTGCGCTCCGTCCATCCCGGAAGTCCCTCTGAAGCCGCGCCACCCCGTAGTTCGCCAGGGGCTCAACCGGATCCTCCAGACGGCTCCCTTCTCCCGTCTCGACCTGCGCGGACTCCTCCGCCGTAATGGCGTGGAGAAGGCCCACCGACCAACCACCCCGCGTCTTCCCCGAGAGCTTCCAGGCCCCGAGGATGGTGGTGACATCGGGTGTGTCGGCGAATCCCCCCTGGGTGTCCGCCCATCCCTGGGGCGGCCGGCCGATTCGCCGGGAGTAAAAGAGGGATTCACTCCCCAGATCACCGCCACCGACCCCGATGCCGAAGTTGTAGATCGCGGCCCCTTCGATGAAGAACGGCCGTCGCTCAGGATAGTAGGTTTCGAAGGCCGAGAGGTTCACCTGGGCAGGGTCGGCCTCGACCTGGCCGAAGTCGGGATTCACCGTAACGTCGAGTGTGAGATCGTTGGTGACCCCGTACTTCAAGTCGAGCCCGCCGGAGGAGAAGAAATCGTTGGATCTGTAGAACGGGTCAGCCTCGTTCCCGGGCGCCTGGGTGAGGCGGGCCAGGGTGAACGGCCGGAGCTCCATACGCACCGGAGTTCCGAGACCCCTCAGACCCTGGAGCTCCCCTGACTTCGATACGATGGCAGCGTCGCTCTGGCGAATGGGAGCCCAGGTGACCGTTTCATGTCTCCGAGCGATCTCCCTGGCGAAGTTGATTCCCCACGTCTGATTGTCATGGTTTCCATACCGGAGTTGGGAGTAGGGGATGCGGAACTCCGCCGTCCAGCCTTCGGAATCGATGTGCGTTGCCACGTCCCAAACCGCGTCCCAACTCGCATCCTCCTGGGTATCGTCGAAACGGTAAACATCCATCTTCACGCCCACGGGGTTCACCGCAAAATGGAATGCCGTCCGACGGTCGAAGTAGCTGTCGACGATGAGGTGTACCCGGTCGGAGTAGGACTCCGTGTCGCGTCGAGTGAGTTGTCCCGCAATGCTGTCGGGTGAGGAGTCGTAGGCTCTGAAGGCAACGAAGAGGGCGTCGGCTCCATAGAGGACCCTCGCATTGGTCCGCTCTGTGGGGGCGGCTCCCTCGCTCGGTTCCATCTGGGTGAAATCGGTGGCCAGGGGCGCTGAGACCCAGGCGTCGTCGGACAACAAGCCATCGATGACGGGGTCTTCCCCTGGGACCCTCACAGCGGGGATGATCAACCCTGCGGTGGTCAGGGATTCTCCCAGCCGAGGCCCTGGGTCGGAGGCCACGGGGCTCTGCCCGTGGAGGGGAGAGAATGTGAATTGGACCAAGAGGGCCAGAATGGCCACTGAGCGCATGGATGTCTATCCTGTGGGGGAGCGTGCCTTGGCTTCCCCTGTTTTGGTCGAGGCCGAAATCCACAGCCTGCATCAAAGTACGGGGTGATGGGCCCCGCAGTTTCAGGAGTGATAGCATGGATCATGCCCTTTCCCTCAGTCGGCGGTTTTTCAAAGGCCATGGACACGGGAACGATTATCTGGTCTTCGAGGAAGGGTGCGGATGGCCCGTTTCGTCGGCGACCGTCGCCGCGGTCTGCCAACGATGGCGGGGCGTGGGAGGGGATGGGATCGTTGCCCTCTTGGCAGGAGACGGTCCGTTTGGCCACCGGAAGCGGGGAGACCCGTTCCGGTTGAGGATGTTCAACCCGGATGGGACGGAGTTCGAGCGTAGCGGAAACGGACTCAGGGTGTTGGGGTCCTACCTCTTTGGCCGCGGTCGGGTGAGGAAGGGGGAGCCGTTCCCGGTTGAAGTGGGTGGAGAGGTCGTGGAGATGGAGATCTTGGCCCGGGAGCCGGGGGGTGGAGTCAACGTGGCCGTGGACATGGGCCGGGTCCGGTTCGGGGTGGGAGCTGTAGGGGGGGAGGAGGGGGGCCTGGAGGAGGGCCGGTTCCTCTCCGGCCCTGACGGAGAGCGCCTCGACGTAGCACCCGTATCGGTGGGAAACCCCCATTGCGTGGCCCTCCGGGGCGAGCTCCTTGAGGAGGACCTGCTGGCCCTCGGACCATTCCTGACGACGCACCCGCTCTTCCCCCGGGGGATCAACGTCCAGCTCGCCCGTGTCAAGAACGAGGGGGAAGTGGAGATCCTGATCTGGGAGCGGGGGGTCGGCCGGACTTCCTCGTCTGGGACGAGCGCCTGCGCGGCGGCGGCCGCTTGTGTGGAGCGGGGCCTCACCCCTTCGGGAAGGATCCGGGTCGTCATGGAGGGCGGAGACTTCTTCGTCACCGTGTCCGAAGAGGCATCGGTCGTCCTGGAAGGCCCGGTCTGGCCTGTCATGGAGGCGGAGCTGACCCCGGATTTCCAGAAGGCCCTTTTCTGAACCGGACCAGTCTTGGTGGTTGAAGAGTTCGGCGGGCTTTGAGTGGCGGTGTGTTGACGTCCGGCTCCAGGTGGGGCCCTTCCGGCCTTCCCTACGTCCTGACCCTCACCAGGAAGAACACCCCCGCCCCGAGGAAGACAAAGTTCGGGAGCCATGCGGCCGTAAAGGGGTCCAGGGCCCCCGTCTCACCGATCGCACCGGAGATCCTGAAGAGAAGCATATAGAGGATCGTGGAGAGCAGGGCGACTCCTATACCGTAAGCGGTCCCGCCTCGCTTGGTACTGGTGGCCAGTGGAGCACCGAAGAGGATGATCACCAGTGTCGCGACAGGGATCGCGATCTTCTCCTCCCGGTCGACGAGTAGCTTCGTGGGCGTCCCGCCGGATCGCTGGATGATGTCGGCGAGGCGCCCCATTTCTTCCCTCGTCATCTCCTCAGCATCTCGGGGCTCCTCCAGGAATTCCTCCGGCCGTTCCATGAACCCTCTGGTCCGGAGCTGCTGGAACTGCGCCGCAACCTCTTCATCCTGGCTCAGAAATACGCGGTAGAACCCCTCATTGAAGGTCCAGCCCATTTCCGGGTCGTACTCCGCGTACTCGGCCGTGAGATGGGTCGTAGGCCTTGAGGTTCCCGGTTCCACCGTTTCCATCACGATCCCGTGAAGGGTCCCTTCGGCGACATTCAGCCTCTTGATGGAGAAGTTCCGCCCGTCCTCCCCCTGGAACACGAAATCGGTCCGCCATTCCCTCCTGGTGGCTTCCTGCCCTAGAACCGCTGCTGCCCTGAGGTTTGCCCGGGGGACGACCTCCTCCAGTCCCAGGGCGACCCCGGTCAGGAATACGCCCAGGAAGAGGAGCGGTACGATGAGACGGTGGAAGGAGATCCCCCCGGCCTTGGCGGCCACGATCTCCCGGTGGAGAGTCATGGCCTGGACAGTGAACACTGCCGAGATCAGAGAGGCGAAAGGGAAGGACCACTGAATGAACTGGGGCAGCTTGAACACATAAGCCTCGCCGACCTCAAGCCAGGTGAGACCCGCCCCCAGATAATCCTGCAGATTCTCGGTGATGTCGCCGAGGATGAAGAGGATGGGAGAGCCCAGGATGATGGCCAGGAACACCTTCATGAAGGATCCGGCCACCAACCGATCGAGAAGCCGAATCATGCCGACGGCTCCTCCGCTCCGCCGGGCAGGTCCCGGGTGGGGAGGAGCTTCCGGATCGGTCCCCGAAGCCTTCCCAGTACCGTGACGACCAGGTCGTCCCACCCCCCGGCTCGGGCCGTGGCTACCTGCCGGGACATCCGGCTCACCATGAAGATGCCAATGGGCAGGAGCACCAGGTTCGCCAACCACATGGAAATGGCCGGGCTCATGTACCCGCGATCGGCCAGAGTCTCCCCTCCAATGAGGGCCATCCAGAAGAGGGCGAAGATCACCACGGACGCCGTGATGACCATCCCGACCCCCCCCCTTGGAAATCGGACCGCCAGGGGCGCGCCCAGAAGGACGAAGACGATGCAAGCGAACGCGATGGAGTACTTCTTGTGGATCTCTACCCGGTACTTGATGGCCGCTAGCCGATAGCTCTCCTCCTGTTCGGCGCTGGTCTTCGAGGTCATCACCGCGCTTCGGGTGACTCCATCCGGGGCGATCGCGTCGGTCTGGTGGAGGCCCGCGACTGGGGTCAAGTCCTCCTCGGCGACGCTGGACGGTTGAGGTGGGACGAGGCTATCACCCTCCGATCTCCAACCAAGGGCCTTCTTCACTGCATATCGCGAGTTTTCCAACGCTTCCTCGATGACTTCGGCCCGGTCCCGATCGTAGGCCATGGCACGCCATCCCAGCATCTCGGTGGACATCTCCCGGTCGGACCGATAATCGGAGGAAAACCCCCGCTCCAGGATGTTGGCGATCCCCCGGATCGGCAGGAACTGTTGGCCGAAGTCCGCCTGCTGGAACCCCCCCAACCGATCGATGGGAACCTCGAACACCGATCCCTCATAGAGATTCAGGTACAGGTCGGTCTGGTCCTCGCTGAAAGCCATGGTCCCCCGTTTGGCGTACGTTGTCCGCCTGGCCTGGGGGTCCCCGACGTCGTAGATGACAATGTCCTCCAATTCGGATGTCACCGGATCGATTCGAGCAGCTTGGAGGAAATATTTCCTCGGACGGTTCTCCGTTTGGGCCTGGACCTCGTTGACCACCTGCTCTTTCAGCTGAAACGTGGGGGTCTTGTGGCTGATGTCCACCAGGAGGTTCTTTAGCGCATGGTTGGATTCGGGGAGCACCTTGTCGTTGAAAAGGTACATGCCGCCGGCTAGGATCACCCCGATACCCACGAGGGGTAGGAGGATTCTGACCGGGTTCACACCACCTCCTGTCATGGCGGTGATCTCGTTTTCAGCTGTCAGATCGCTGAACGCGTACAGAACGGCCACCAGGACCGACATGGGGAGGGTCAAAGCCACGGTGTGAGGGAGGGCGTACACCGCGAATTCCAGGAGTACGGTCCAGGGCAAACCCTTTCCGACCAACTGGTCCAACCGTTGGGCCACCGTATTCAGGAATAGGAGGCCCGTGAGGAGTGTGAGGGAGAAAAGGAACGGACCGATATGGCTCCGAACCAGGTAGCGTATGAGAATCGACATCGTCGGGGTTTCGGCTCCTCTGGCGCCGAACTTCCGGTGAATTGGCGGCGAGGGTGACCTGGTTTATCCGGTGAGCCACCTCTCCTCGACTGAGCAATATACACAGAAGGGGGAACACCGGTCCCCGGGTCGACACTGATGCAGATTCACCACTTCCTCCTCACCGTGATCATGATCCTCACGGCCCCAGGGCCTGGAGGGAGAGGTGAGGCGGGTTTTGATGAGGACGCTCGCCCCCTCCCGGGAAGCCCCGTGGAGCGCCGGGCACACGAGGGAAGAGGGAGGTCCGGAACCGAGAGTCCTGGGTTCCTCACGGAGAAGGGCCCAAGAGTCCGTCTCGGGCTCCAGCGGCGGCCACTGCCTTTCCCCGCATCTCTCTCCCGCCGAACGGACCTGATCTCCTGGGTGCCGAGCCCCTCCGGTACCGGGGCAATGGTCCCCACCTCCATCGGTGGCCGCCCCCCGCCGAACTCCCAGGGAGAGGCCTCTGTGATCCCTGCCCCCCCGACCTGGCCCCAGAGACCGGCAGCGGCCCGGGACCGGCAGGAGGTCCCCCAGGACCAGGAGCGCCCTTCGATCTTCCGATCCGAATTTGCAGCCCTCGACTTTCAACTCCAGGGGCGGGGAGAGTTCGGAGGGGACTGGAATCGGTTCTCCCCCTGCGAAACGGGCCTTCAGGTCAGCTGTGATCCGGGGCTCTTCCCCCAGCTCACACCCGACGTGCAGTTCGGCGTGCGCGTGGGGGGCACCGTGGCGGACAGAATCCACGTGGACGTGGACTATGACGAAACAAGGGAGTTCTCGGCCACGAACAACGTCAACATCTACTACCAGGGTGAAGTGGGGGAGCTGGTGCAGCGTGTGGAGGTGGGAGACGTGACCCTCAGCTTCCCCGAGTCCCGCTTCCTGACCCAGGGGATCCCGGCGGGGAATTTCGGCTTCCGGGCCCTCACGGACCTGGGGCCGCTGGATGTCCAGGCCGTTTGGGCCCAGCAAAACGGGGACATCTCTTCCCGGGAGTTCCAGCTGAGCGGAGTCGGGGGCAGGCAGGCCTTCGTCCAGGAAGACACCCTGATCCTCGATGACGCCGACTACGTCCAAGGGCAGTTCTTCTTCCTGGTAGATCCGAGGGAGATCGAGGATTTCCCGCACGTGGACGTGCTCTCGCTCGAACCCGGGAGCGCTTCCCCCGGCGTATCTCCGGGTGGGGAGCCGGTCCAGCTCTACCGCTTTGAAAACGATCCCGTCACTCGGCAGCAGGTTGAAGGGTATATCCAGGCCGAAGCGGTGGCCGAGCGGGATGGAGCCACGACCACCGAATCAGGGTGGTTCCGGTACCTCCAACCAGGGGTGGACTACTTCCTCCACCCCAGCGGCCTCTGGCTCGCGCTCCGACGACCCCTGCGGCGTGAAGAGATGTTGGCTGTCACCTTCATCACCGCCGTCGGAGACACGGTGGGGGACTACAACCCGGAGAGAATCCACAACGCCAACGGCCGACCGAACCTCAGGCTTCTGAAGGCCTCCGGCCCGAAGCATCAGCCGGGGAGTCCGACCTGGGAAATGGAGATGCATCAGGTCTACCGCATTTCCGGGTCTGACGATGTGGATGCCAGCTCGGTGGCCCTGAGCCTTTCCTTGGGGGAGCTCTCGGCCGGCCGGACCTTCAAACGCCGGCCCGGGGGAGAGGAGATCACCCTGCTGAAGCTCCTGGGGTTGGATGAAGAATCTCCCGTTGACCAGGTGGATCCTACCTTCATCTACCGACCTGCCCAGGAGTTTTTCCAGGAGCAACCTCCCGTCTCCGGGACCTTCGTGGTGTTTCCGACCCTGAGGCCATTTGCCGAGCCGCCTCCTCTTCCGTCCCTCTCTCTATCGGCGTCGGAGACCCGGGACATCCTCGGGGCGGACGTGAACCCGGTGATCTACGACGCCGTGGACCCTGTGGAGCGGGAGAACGGCGGTTTGTTCCGGCTCACCATCCCCTTCCGGATCAGGAGTGAAGGGGTCATCTCGACGTTCTCCCTCGGGGCCCTGGGAATTCGGGATGGGAGCGAGAGAATCCACTTCGGTGATCGCCTCCTTCGGGCCGGAGAGGATTATGTCATCGACTACGACATCGGCCAGGTGACGATTCTCTCTCCTGAAACCCTGTTCGCCACCGATCCCCAGGGTCGGATCCACGCCACCTGGGAGCAGAAAGCGCTGTTCCAGATCGCCCCCACGGCCATCTTCGGATTCAACGCTCGTTATGGGCTTGGCGATCGTGGTGCGTTGCACCTTCTAGGGCTCTACCAGCAGGAGCGCACCCTCCAGAACCGACCTCAGCTGGGAGTGGAGCCATCCTCCATCCTCCTGGGGGGCCTGAACGGGGACCTGACTTTCGGGGCCGCCTGGCTCGACAGGCTGGCCGCCGGCCTCCCAGGGGCGGGGACCGACAGCGCCTCGACCCTCCACATGAGAGGGGAAATGGCTCTCTCCCTCCCCAATCCGAACACCCGGGGGGATGTCTTCCTGGACGATTTCGACTCCACCGACGAGCTCCCCCTGTCTCTCCTGAGTCGTGATTGGCATCTGGGAAGCGCCCCCCAGGAACAGGATGGGGCCGGCGGCATCCTCCCGCCCCTCCTGGACGGCCAGGCGGCCGGGCCTCTGGTCTGGCAGCACAATTGGATCTTCCAGGGCCCTGACGGAGACAGCCTGGGCATCTTCGAGGGGTTCTTTCCGAGGCGGGACGTCGATGTGCAGATCAACATCGCCGGGACCGAAATCCGGCAGCCGGGGCTCCGAATCTCGTTCGGCCCAGGACCCAGCGGGGGTGCGACCGGGCTCATCTGGCGCTCAATCACCTCGGTCCTCTCCAATACGGGGACAGACCTCTCCAGGACTGACTACCTGGAGTTTTATGCTGCCGACGGGGAGGACCTGGTCCTCATCCTGGACCTGGGTCGGGTGAGCGAAGATGCCTTCTTCATCGACTCCGAGGGACGGGCGTCCGGGGTGGATCCCGCGACCGGAGAGCTCTGGGGGATCGGACAACTCGACCAGGAGGCGGACCCCCGCAAGGGGGAGATCTGGAACGATCTCCTGGATCGACGTGGCGTTTGGGTAGAGTCATGCGAGGGGCGGCGAGGTCAGATCTACCCCCTCGGTGACCCCAGAGCCAACTGCACGAGGGGGAACGGCCGAAACGACACTGAAGATCTGGACGGGGACGGAAACCTGGTGACGGAGGACCGGGTGTACCGTTACGTGATTCGGTTGGACGGGAGCTCTCCCTACCTGGCGAGGACCCGGGAGCAGACGGGAAGCAATTTCCAGCTCTACCGGGTCCCTCTCCGGGGGCCCTTGGCCACCAACGTGGGTGGTCGAGTCACCGAAGCGGACTGGCGGGCGGTGAAACACCTTCGCCTGACGGTCGTGGGTCCTGCTGCGCAGACGGGGCTGTCCCTGGCTCGGATGAAGCTACTGGGTTCCCGGTGGGTCAAACGGGGTCAGGAGGGCATCCTGCTGGGATTGGCGGGTGACGTCCTGGGCACGGGAGGGCGAGTTGAGGTCGGCCCGGTGAACTCCCTTTCCGAAGGAGGGAAGTACCAGTCTCCCCCTGGGGTGTTGGACCAGTTGAACGACCCGACTCGGGCCTTCAGCGGCCAGGGCGTTGAGTTCAACGAGGGTGCGCTCTCCATCCGAGTTCAGGACCTCGGTCCGGGGGAACGGGCAGAGGTCTACAGTCGATTTCCACAGCGGCCCCGAAACTTCCTCACCTACCGGCAGGCGAGGCTCTGGGTCGTGGGTACAGAGGGAGACTGGGGCATGGATGGACCTGAGTTCTTCGTCAAGGTGGGGTCGGACCCGGAAAACTTCTACCTCTACCGAACGCGGCGTCCGGTGCCCAGCGGCGGAGAGGGGATCCTTCCTTCCGACTGGCTCCCGGAGCTGGTGGTGGACTTCACAAGGTGGTTGACGCTCCGGCGGCAGGCCGAAGAGGAGATCATCCAGAATCCGCCTACGCCGGGGGGGGCACCTGTTGCCGTCTGGAGTGCCGACTCCACGTATGCTGTCTTCCTCAAGGACCGGGCGAGGGCTCCGAATCTCGCAGCCGTTCGAGAGCTCTCCCTCGGGATCTGGAACCCCACAGGCGTTCCTGTTCGAGGAACGGTTTGGGTCAACGAGTTGAGGTTGGGGGAGGCCGTCCGGGACCCCGGCTACGCGGGGTACGTGGACCTCGACCTCGACGCCCCGAACCTCTTGCGGGCTTCCCTGACCTACTCCGGTCAGGGACCGTTCTTTCGGCAACTCTCCGGTGACGCCACCTACCAGAACGACGCTCTCCTTGCCTTCAGCTCCAGCCTGGAGCTCGGAAGGGTGGCGCCGGAGGCGTGGGGAATCTCCATGCCCGTGGTGGTGACTCATACCCGCTTGGGCCAGGATCCCACATTCCTGGCCCAGAGTGACGTCCGAGCGGATCGACTGAGGCGGCTCCGGGAGACCGGAACGACCGATACTCGGGTGGAGGTGACCCTGCGGAAGACCACTCCCATGGGGACCCCGATCCTGGATCCTCTTCTCGACGGACTGAGCCTTCGGGCGGGGTACAACCGAAACCGAATCACGACCACGACTCTGGAGTCTGAGGGGTCAGGGGTAGATGCCAGGGCCGAGTACGCCAAGGAGATGGAGCCACGGGACCTTGCCCTCGTTCCAGGTTTTGCCCGGGGAGTGGTTCGAGCCCTCGTCCCCGGGGCGTGGGAGGAATCGGTCCTTGCCACCCGGGTCCGGTGGACGCCTGAGCAGGTGCGGTTGGGGACCCTCTATACCAGGAGGGAGTTGGAGTCCTATCGCTACGAGCAGATTCTCACCCTGCCCTCCGACGGCTTCGTCACGCCGACTCTCTCGCCCCGTGAGGCTCTGGAGACCACCGCTCAGATCACGTTGCGGCCTCTGGAACCTCTATCCGCCGACCTGACCTTCTTCTCCGTGAGGGACCTCCTCCCCCCCAGCCAGGCGGTCCAGGATCCGGCTCTGCATCCCCTTCTCCGGCGCGAGCGGTGGGGTCCCGGGCCACTGGACCTGGGCTGGGAAACCAACCGGAACGTCCGGACCCGGTTCGGTTTCAGGCCGACCTTGGCTTCCTGGCTCCGGACCGACTTTCTCCTCTCCACGGACTACGCTTCGGATCGGTCGAGTGCGTTGGTGGAACGGGTCCCCTTCGGAGCCGATACCCTTCTGTTCCTTCAGCGCAACGCCAACGGGAATCGCAGCACCCGGGCGTCGGTTTCCCTCGAGCCCCAGGCCCTCTCCCAAGCTCTTGGCCTCGCGCCCGTCACCGATTCGGGGCAAGCCACGGCGACGGAAGGAGGGGGGAGGACCAGCTTGCTCCTCCGGACGCTGGAGGCCCTCGACCCAGTCTTCGTCACTCGCCAGGGCGGGTTGAACGCCAGATTCTACCGGGAAGCCGTCACCCCCGGAGCCGCGTTCCAGCTGGGTTGGGGGGGGCAGGACGATTTCCGATTCATTCAAGGCGATACGGCTTCCATCCTTACCGGGCGAACAACCTGGACGGCTGGGTCGGGGATCAGATTTCCCCTCAACCTCCGGCTCTCGGGGAATTATTCCGATTCCCGTACCGAGATCCTGCATCTCAGGAGCGATCGCGAGCTACGGAGCCGGAGTTGGCCCGACCTCCGCTTGACGGTCGCCGACGTGACCCTTCCCGAGAAGGTAAGGAAACTCCTCCAAACCCTGACGCTCTCCTCTGGGTACAGGGAGAACCTCCTGGAAACCACCTTCGGAGGGAGAGGGCTTCAAAAGCGGTCTCGAGTCGAGCATCAGGTTCCACTGGAGATCAGTGCGACGTGGA
Organism: Gemmatimonadota bacterium; assembly: GCA_039592115.1. GTDB lineage: Bacteria > Gemmatimonadota > Gemmatimonadetes > Longimicrobiales > Gaopeijiaceae > JBDHCH01. Next base: position 15,581 of record JBDHCH010000007.1, read on the forward strand.
TGGGGGAGATGACCACCACATACCGGGGCAGCTTCACCAGAGGAGACGGGGAGGATCCCACCGGGAACACCCAGAGCCGGAGGCGGACCCACAGTTTCCTCCTCTCCTCCGTCATCTCTGAGCCTCCCCTCCTCGGGAGTCGGCTGGATGGTCCCCTCAGGATCTCGATGGGGTACCAATACTCCGCGGATTTGGATTGCCGGGTCCCGGTGGGCCGCACGGATTGCATCCCGTTCGTGGACTACCTGAACAGAAGCGCGAACCTCACCCTCGATACCACCCTCCTTCCCCTGGAAGTGGGTCTCCACCTCACGTACACCGACCGCCAGTCGTTCGTCGGACGTCACGAGGGGTCGACACAGTTCCAGCTCGGGGTGTTTGGCCAGTTCCTCATCGATTCCAACGCCCCCGCCGGCCAACCGCCCAATCCAGGAGGGAGTTGACGGTCGAGGGCCCGGCGCGGCCCGGAACAGCTGCTACTCCTCCGGGAGAACGCGACCCAAGCCATCATCCACTCGCCCGCGTTTCAATCCGATCTTCCAGGAGCCTGTCCCCGTAATGGGGTGCAGCTGCGCACAGGGGTGTTCGCCTGCGCAGTGCTCGGCGGTCTCGCGTGATTGCTGGCGGAACCTGCCGTCACGAGGGCCGCTCGGCTGCGGATGCCAGACAAGGAAGGACGACGAAAGCGATGCCAAAGCACCGGGGAGGAGTCATGACGCCGTATGGCGCCGCAACCCCCCTGTGCCCTTCGGGTTTCGCCTCCGCTTCGGTCGGCGGTCTCGCGGAGGTCCATCGGGAACCTGCCACCAGGCAGGCCGCTCGGCTCAGCGGAACGGGACCATCTACTTCGTCGGGACTCCTCGACGTAGCTCAAGGCTCTGCCGTCGGAGTCCCGCCTCCCATCTGGTCACGTGGCGCAAGTAACGCGGCTCGCCCCATTACCGGGACAGGCTCCTAGCATGACACCTATGGAAGGCAGGGGCCTGTTTCGCGGTGCGGTCCTCCTGGTGGCCTTGTCAGTGTTCCGGATCTTGTGGTCTGGACCCGGGGAGCTTCCACCCCTCCGCGACGGATACCCGGATGCACTCCCAACCCTGGCGGGGGAGTCCGATTCCCTCAGGGAGAGCGAGGCGCGGAGGGCTCGCCCATTGGGGGTGGATGAACGACTGGATCCGAACCGGGCTGGAGAGGAGGAGCTGGATCGTTTACCGGGAGTCGGTCCACAGGTTGCCGCGGCCATCGTCAGGCATCGAACCGAGCACGAGGGATTCAGGACCGCCGAGGACATTCTTCGAGTTTCCGGAATCGGCCCTGCAACCCTCGCACGCATCAGCCCCCACCTGGACTTCTCCCGAGGAGTCCCCGTGAACCTCCGTGGTCCGACCGGAACCACCGGGCGGCTGGACGTCAACCAGGCTTCTTTCGAGGAACTCCAAACCCTCCCCGGGATCGGCCCGGCCCTGGCCAGGAGAATCATCGAGAGCCGGACTGAGCTCGGCGGCTTCAGGACACCGGAAGAACTCCTCCGCGTTTCGGGGATCGGCCGTGCCACCCTGTCCCGGCTCTCCCCCCTGATTCGGGTGGAAAGATGATTGCTTGACCCCTTCCTGCCGGTGTTCCTATCTTGGAAATGGAGAAAAAACGTATGTTTACGCTGGCGGCGTTCCGAACTCCTTGAGTTTCTCCCTCTTCCGCCAGTATTCTTTAGAGTGGTTTGCCGCAGATTCGGCACCCACGGGAGAATAGGAAAAATTAGGAATTCCCCTTCTTTCGGGATCCTCAGCGGTCGGCCGTGGTTGAGACCCTCGAAGCCGTTCCCACGGCAGTCTGACCAGTTCCCGTCCCACCCGATCCCCCCCCCACTGGAAGACGAGTAGCGATGGCCACGAACGTCGTCCAAGATCGCCTCGGCGACCTGTTTGTTCGGGAAGGTCTCATCACCGAAGAGCAGCTCCAGGAGGCTCTCCGGGAGGCCCGCCAGACAAAGACCCGCATCGGGTATGCCTTGGTCAAGTTGGGGTTCGTCGGTGAGGACGAGCTGACTCGAGCGCTGGCGAGACAGTTCCGGGTCCCGGCAGTGGATCTGGAGAAGGTGAAGGTCGAGGAGAAGATCCTCAGGCTCGTTCCGGAAGAAGTGGCGATGAAGCACCGGGTGATCCCGCTTCGAAAAGTGGGGCGGACCCTCACCGTGGCCATGTCGAATCCTTCGGACATCGGAGCCCTGGACAACCTGAAGTTCATCACCCGGTTCGAGATCGAGCCGGTCATCGTGGGTGAATACACGCTCCAGAAACATCTGGAGGAGTACTACGGTCTCGGCGAGACGAAGATGCAGGAGATGCTCGGCGATCTCCTGGAAGAGGAAGTCGAGGTTCTGGAAGAGGAGGAGGAGGACGTCTCCGTTGCCGCCCTCGAGGCGGAGGTGGACAAGGCTCCGGTCGTGAAGTTCATCAACGGCCTCCTCACCGACGCCGTCCTCAAAGGGGTTTCGGACATACACATCGAGCCCTATGAGAAAGAAGTCCGAATCCGCTATCGCATAGATGGCGCTCTCCAGGAGGTGATGAAGCCTCCCATGAAGATGAAGGCGGCTCTCACCTCGCGCCTGAAGATCCTGGCCGACCTGAATATCGCCGAGCGACGGGTCCCTCAGGATGGCCGGATCAAGATGAAGATGAAGAACAAAGTGGTGGACTTCCGGGTCTCCACTCTGCCCGTCATCTTCGGTGAGAAGATCGTCCTCCGGATCCTGGATAAAGGGAACCTGACCTTCGACCTCTCCCTGTTCGGGTTTGAGCCGAAGGCTGAGAAGGACTTCATGGAGGCCATCGCGAATCCGTACGGGATGGTGCTGGTCACGGGTCCGACGGGGTCCGGGAAGACGACCACACTCTACTCGGCGCTCTCCAAGGTCAACAACGAGGATGTGAACATCATGACCGCGGAGGATCCGGTGGAGTACAATCTCCACGGGATCAACCAGGTTCTGGTCCGCAGTGAGATCGGAATGACCTTCGCCGCAGCTCTGAGAGCCTTCCTCCGGCAGGACCCCAACATCATCATGGTCGGTGAGGTTCGGGACCTGGAGACCGGCGGGATCGCCATCAAGGCTGCGCTCACCGGGCACCTGGTTCTCTCCACCCTCCATACCAACGACGCACCCTCCACGGTGACCCGTCTCATCGACATGGGGTTGGAGCCGTTCAACGTGGCGGCGGCCTTGAACCTGGTCACGGCCCAGCGGCTCCTCCGGAAGATCTGTACGAACTGTAAGGTCGAGGCGGACCACACCGACGAAATCCTGCAGATGGCGAAGCTCCCTACCGGGTGGCTGGAGGGGAACACCCTCTACAGGGGGGAAGGGTGTGACAAGTGCGGGGGGACGGGTTACAAGGGCCGTCAAGGGCTCTACGAGGTCATGGCCATGACCTCCACGATCCGGAAACTGATCATGCAGGAAGCAAGCACGGATGATCTCCGGGCAGCCGCCATCGAGGAAGGGATGCTTACCCTTCGGATGGATGGGATGAAGAAGCTGGAACGCGGAGTAACCACCCTCGAGGAGGTCATGAAGGAGACCGCCGCAGGGTCTTGAGCCATCTACTCGGCGACCCAACCCGGGTCGCTTCGCCCAAACCGGACCAAGCCGACCCATGGAAGCAAGCACACCGTCCCAGCCACCTGCCCAGCCCCCCCAGGAGCTCAGCCTCAGGGTCCTCCTGCAGGAGATGATCCAGAAGGGGGCCAGTGACCTTCACGTCACGGTGGGGGAGCGACCAAAGATCCGTGTCGACGGCGACCTCGCAAACTCCCAGATCAACCACGTGCTGACGCCGAAGGACACGCTCCAGCTTGCTTATTCGATTCTGACAGAGAATCAGAAGAAGCGCTTCGAGACCGAGGATGAGCTGGATTTCTCCTTCGGGGTCCAGAACCTGTCCCGCTTCCGGGGGAACGTGTACAAGCAGCGGGGGTGCGTGGCCATGGCGATCCGGCAAATCCCGTACGAGATCGTCTCCATCGAGAAGCTGGGTCTTCCCCCGGTCCTCAACAAGTTATCGGAGCGGCCACGCGGCCTGGTTCTGGTCACCGGACCCACGGGTTCCGGGAAGTCCACAACGCTTGCGGCGATGATGGACAAGATCAACCGGGAGCGGAAAGGGCACATCATCACCATCGAGGACCCCATCGAGTTCATCCACCGGCACCAGAGCTGCATGGTGAACCAGCGGGAAGTTGGTGCCGACACGACGAGCTTCTCCGCGGCCTTGAAGTATGCCCTGCGGCAGGACCCGGATGTGATCCTCATCGGCGAGATGCGGGATCTGGAAACCATCGGGGCGGCCCTCACGATCGCTGAGACAGGGCACTTGGTCCTGGCCACGCTGCACACAAACTCTGCTGCCGAGTCTATCAACCGGATGATCGATGCCTTCCCGTCGCACCAGCAGGGGCAGATTCGGGCCCAGCTGGCCTTCGTTCTCGAGGGCGTCATCACACAGACTCTCCTCCCGAAGGCGAAGGGGCGAGGACGGGTTGCGGCGGCAGAGATCATGATCTGCACACCGGCGATCCGGTCGGTGATCCGTGACGATAAGATCCATCAGATCTACTCACTGATGCAGGCGGGGAAGAAGCATGGGATGCAGACCCTGAACGACGCACTCGCCAGCTTGTACATGCGAGGCGAGGTCATCCTGGAGGAGGCACTGAAGCGCTCCTCCGATCCCACTGAGCTCCTCCGGGCAGTCGGGGAGCCGGTCCCGGCAGAATAAGGGAATTCCTGAAGAGCCATGGCAAAGTTCGTCTACAGCGCCCGACCAGCCACCGGTGGAGACATCCAGACCGGCGAGGTGGAGGTAAAGACCAAGGACGAGGTTCTGGCCTACCTCCACAAGCAGAAGATGATCCCGGTATCGGTTCGCCAGAAGGAGGCCGGGCTGAACCTCCAGATCGGGACCGGTGTCTCCACTCGGGACGTGGTCATCTTCACGCGGCAGTTCGCCACGATGATCAACTCGGGCCTGCCGTTGGTGCAGAGCCTCGACATCCTGGCCGAACAGTCGGAGAACCAGTTCCTTCGGAAGGTCATCCAGGAGGTCCTCTACGATGTTGAGTCGGGGCACACCCTGGCCGACGCCATGGGGAGGCACCCCAAGATCTTCACGGACCTCTACGTGAACATGGTGGCGGCCGGTGAGGCCGGCGGGATCCTGGACACCATCCTCCTGAGGCTCGCGACATTCCTGGAGAAGAACGACGCGCTGGTGAGGAAGATCAAGGGGGCCATGATCTACCCTGGCGTGATCTTCTCGGTGGCTGGCCTGGCCGTGGTGATCCTTCTCATCTTCGTGATCCCCACCTTCCAGAACATGTTCGAGGCGGCCGGAATTCCGCTGCCTTTCATGACGCAGTTGGTCATCGACATGTCCCGGTTCCTGAAAGGGTATTGGTGGGCTTGTGGATTCGGGATCATCGCCACCGTCGTCATCATCCGGCAGGTTTACGCCACGGATTCCGGCCAGCTCTTCATCGACCGAATCCTGTTGAACCTGCCCATCCTTGGAGACCTGCAGCGGAAGGCGGCAGTGGCCCGGTTCACCCGAACCCTCGGAACGTTGGTCTCCTCGGGAGTATCGATCCTCGAAGGACTGGAGATCACCGCGAAGACGGCCGGAAACCGTGTCATTCACGATGCGGTCATGGGTTCCCGGGCTTCCATCGCAGGGGGTGAGACCATCGCCGGACCGCTGAAGGAATCCGGGGTGTTCCCCCCCATGGTCGTCCAGATGATCAATGTGGGTGAGCAGACCGGTGGCCTGGACGAGATGCTGACCAAGATCGCAGACTTCTACGACGAAGAGGTCGACGCCGCTGTGGAAGCACTCCTGGCGGCCATGGAGCCCATCATGATCGTGGTTCTGGGCGTCATCGTAGGTGGAATGATCGTGGCCATGTATCTGCCCATTTTCGACATGATCAACGCGGTGCAGGGGTAGAACGGCGCAATCGAGCACCGAAACTGGAACTGTCGCCCTCGTGGTGGGGCCCTGACGGGCTCCCCCGCGGGGGCGCTCGCCTTTCCGGGGTTCCTCACCTTCGGGGCTCGCTCGGCCGCCGAGGCCCCGCAGGGTCTCCACTTCTTCATGCTGCCCGCGCCGGGCCCTGGCGGACACCCCGCTGGGGAGCCCGTCAGGGCCCCGCGGGAGGGGGCGTTCGCCTTTCCGGGTGAGTCGGGTTCGCCAAGACTGTTCATCGAGCAGCGCCGGTCCGGTTGTTCGATCAGACGGGCTTTCGACTGTTGCTTGCCCACCGTCAGCTGGCGGTGGAGCGGAGTGTTCTCACGGGCGAGATCGCGCTTTCTCCTCAGCGCCGAGACCACAATCTGGCACAAGCCACGTGCCATCTCCCCCATCAGCGCTCACTCCATTTAACCCGGTGAAACACCAATAATCTCAGTGTGGATGGGGTTGTGGCCATCCACGAGCGGCCCTGGGAGACTGACACCCTTTCTTCCCCCCCACCTTGCCGGGCCCCCGCTCCCCTCCCCACTTTCTCGGCATCACTTCCTTCTTGGAGGGCTCGTGCATTCAACGTCCGTCGTTCCTGGTTCAGGACAACTCTGCGGCCCCAGGGTGTTTCCCGGGGGAGCCGGCCGTAGGGTTGGCCTCCGATTCCGGATCGGGGATCCGACGGGCGCGCTACGCCCATCCGGAGTGTGAATCCCATGAGAATCATCGTGACAGAGTTGGAAAAGTGCATTGGATGCCATAGCTGTGAGCTGGCCTGCGCCGTCCGATGGTCCAGGTCGGAAGCACTGGCCGAAGCAATCATGGAATCGCCCAGGCCGGCGAGCCGGGTCCGTGTCCTGGGGATCGGGAAGCAGGCCGTTCCGCTGCAGTGCCAGCAGTGCGAGGATGCACCCTGCGCTTCGGTCTGCCCCACCGAGTCGCTCTACCGCCCGGAGCCGAACCAACCAGTCCGGTTCCGATGCGAGCTCTGCATTGGATGCTCGAACTGTGTCCTGGCCTGTCCATTCGGCGTCCTGAAGAGGGTCGACGGCGACGTAATGGCCAAGTGTGACCTCTGCTGGGATCGCGTCCTCGAAGGGAGGGAGCCGGCCTGCGTCGATGCCTGTAAGACCGGAGCGCGGAGACTGATTGATGCCAACCTGGTTGCGGAAGACAAGATGCTCCATACGGCTCGGGTACTCACCACCCTTGAAACGCCCGAGGCAAAGGAACGAGGGATCGCTCAGACGATTTCCAGCACCCGCTGAGGCCCGGCCATGGACATTGGGGTAGACCAGGAATGGCTGGATAGCATCCTCGACCACTTCGGGCGAGATCCGGGTCAGGTCATCGCCATCCTCCACCGGGTCCAGGACCGCCACAGGTACCTGCCCGAGGGAGACCTGCGTTACCTGGCCGACCGGCTCTCCATCCCCGACAGCCAACTCTTCCACATCTCGACCTTCTACGGAGCCTTCAGCCTGAAGCCCAAGGGCGAACACGTCTGCAGCGTTTGCATGGGCACAGCCTGTCACGTCCGGGGCGCGCACCGCGTCCTGGAGGAGCTGGAAAGGAAGCTCGAGATCAAGGCCGGGGAGACCACCAGCGATGGTGAGTTCTCCATCGACACCGTCAACTGCCTGGGGGCATGTGCCCTGGGGCCGCTCGTGACGGTGGACGGGGAGTACTACGGCAACATGACGACGTCCAAGGTTGCCCGTCTCCTCAAGAGGGCCAAGGGGAACGGCAAGGGACGGCTGAGACTCGAGGATCAAGAGGATGAGACCCGCCCAAGCGCGGACAGGGCCGAAAAGGTCCACCTGGCGAATCCCACGGCCCTGAGCGAATACCGCGCACTCCTGCAGGCCGGATACGATCCTCAACAACCACTCATCGCGATCTGCGGCGGGACCGGCTGCCTGGCCCTGGGAGCCTCCTCCGTGCGCCAGGCCTTCGACGAGGCCACGTCGAAGAACGAGCTGGGCATCGACGTGCGGATGAAGTTCACCGGATGCCACGGCTTCTGCGAGAGAGGCCCGCTGGTGGTGACCCATCCCCAGGAGAACCTGTACGTGGGGGTCAAGCCCCAGGACGTGGCCGAGATCCTCCAGACGACGGTGCAGCAAGGCAGCCCGGTGGAGCGCCTCGTCTACCACGACCCCGGAACCGGAGAGGGCATCCCGCAGGAAACCGAAGTCCCGTTCTACAAACACCAGGAGCGCTTGGTCTTCGGCATGAACGGCCTGATCGATCCGACCAGCATCGATGACTACATCCGGATTGGGGGCTATTCAGCGCTGGCCAGGGCGCTCCACGAAATGACCCCGGAACAGGTCATCGCGGAGGTTACCGAGTCCGGGTTGAGGGGAAGGGGGGGCGGCGGCTTCTCTGCCGGGTTCAAGTGGGAGACCTGCCGCAACGCGCACGGACCCATCCGCTACGTGATCGTCAACGCCGACGAGGGGGATCCCGGTGCGTACATGGATCGCTCCCTCCTGGAGGGCAATCCACACTCGGTACTGGAAGGCCTGATCATCGGCGCCTATGCCATCGCCTTCGGGGTGAGCAAGGCGCAGGGATACATCTACGTCCGCCATGAATACCCGCTGGCCGTGAAGTATTTCATCAGGGCCGTCGAGGAGGCCAGGGCGTACGGCCTACTAGGGCAGAATATCCTCGGCAAGGAAGGGTTCCACTTCGACGTCCGGATCAGCCAGGGGGGCGGGGCGTTCGTGTGCGGCGAGAGCTCGGCCCTCATGGCGAGCCTGGAAGGCAAGCCCGGCGAGCCAAAGGCGAAGTACGTCCACACGGTCCATAAAGGGCTCTACGATCAGCCGAGCAATCTGAACAATGTCGAGACGTGGGCCAACGTTCCGCTCATCGTCGGCCGCGGCGCGGACTGGTATGGGGGGATGGGGACGGAGAAATCCAAGGGCACCAAGGTGTTCTCGCTGGTGGGGAAGGTGAACCACACGGGCCTGGTCGAGGTGCCCATGGGCATCAGCCTGCGCGAGATCATCTTCCGCATCGGCGGGGGCATCCGAGACGGTCGTCAGTTCAAGGCGGTCCAGACCGGTGGGCCGAGCGGTGGGTGCCTGCCTGAGTCGCACTTGGATCTTCCCGTGGATTTCGACGAGTTGACCAAGGCCGGCTCGATGATGGGCTCGGGTGGAATGATCGTGATGGATCAGGACACCTGTATGGTCGATGTGGCCCGGTACTTCCTCCGTTTCCTGGAGGGGGAGAGCTGCGGCAAGTGCATCCCCTGCCGCGAGGGGATCCAGCAGATCCTGCATATCCTCGACCGGATCTGCGAGGGAAATGGAGAAGACAGCGACCTGGAGAGGCTGGTGGCCCTGGGCAACGCGGTCCAGAATACCTCCCTCTGCGCTCTGGGCGGGAGTGCGGCCAATCCACTCCTGACGACGTTGGAGTATTTCGAGGACGAGTATCTGGCGCACATCAGAGACGGCACCTGCCCGGCCGGAGTCTGCCGGGACTTGATCGAATTCACGATCATCGAGGAGAAGTGCACCGGGTGCCTGGCCTGCATCAAGCCTTGCCCGCAGGACGGTATCGCTGGAGAGCTGAAGAAGCCGCACTTCATCGACCGGGAAAAGTGCATCAAGTGCGGCATCTGTTACGAAATCTGCAAGTTCGATGCGGTGGCCAGGGTCTAGGGGGTAAGGGATGGAACACCACGGCACAGTCCACCAGGTGACGATCGACGGCAGGCCGATCTCCGTCGAAGATGGAACCACCATTCTCGAGGCGGCCGCGCGCCTCGGGATCGAGGTCCCCACCCTCTGCCACCATCCGGCGCTGGAGCCCTATGGGGTCTGCCGGGTCTGCATCGTGGAGCTGAGGAAGGGCAAGCGCGTGAAGACGGTCACCGCCTGCAACTACCCGATCCAGGACGACGAGTTGGTGATTTACACCAAATCCGAGAACATCGTCCGGGATCGCCGCACCGTGCTCGAGCTGCTCCTGGCGCGCTGCTACAGCTCCCCCGTGGTCAGGGAATTCTGCGCCAAGCACGGCGTTTTCGACACCGACCTCGTGAAGACGGAAGGGGAGCTCTGCACTCTCTGCGGCCGCTGCGTGAACGTCTGCAGGGACCTCATCGGCCAGGCGGCCATCGGTTTCGAGAGCCGGGGATCCCATCGCAGCACCGCCGTGCCTTTCGGAAAGCCCACCGATCGCTGCATCGGGTGCGGGGCGTGCGTGCATGTCTGCCCCACGGACTGCATCAAGATGGAGGACCTCCCCCAGGACAGGGTGGTGGACCGGTGGATGACGACGGCGCCGATTCTGAAGTGCCGGCGTTGCGGCAAGGGCTTCGGCACAGTCCGCGAGCTCGAGCTGTTGAGAAGCCGCAATCCGGTCGTGAAACGATATCTCGAAGAATGCCCGGAATGTCGCGAGAGAGGGCTGGGAGAGTCTCTCGCTGGAAAGGCACCTGCCTCGGGAGGATCCGTGGCGGTGTGATAGAGCAGCAAAGATGTGGACACTCTCTGATGGAACCAGAATAGAGTTCCCCGAATTGGGAGGGGTTTCGGAATGTCCAGGATTATCGCCACGGCCGCTATTCGAGGCGCCCACCATTACATGTCCCAGGCCGAGACGGAGTTGGCTCAGGCCATCCAACAACACGGCGAGGACGCCAGCGTAGGCTTTCCCAACACCGCCTACTTCCTGCCGCTCATCCTCGCCCTCTTCGGGAAGAAGGTCGAGACGCTGATGGGCTGCCGGGAAGCGCTCTCCGAGGCGGGCACCCTCTTGGCCGACGTCCCCACGGACAGCCTCTGGCTTCCGTACCTGGGTTCGACCCTGGACGCGGGGATCGTCACCCTGGTCTCCCAGGAGATCATCGAGGTCCTCAAGTATCTCGATCCCGCCTACAAGCCGGAGCCCCCGTTCCTCGGCTTCACGGACGATTCGATCCTGCGAAACCAGGGGATCAAGCTCGTGGACGGCCGCATGCCGGGTTTCGCCGCCTGCGTGGGTGCCCTGCCCACCAACGAGCAGGCCGTGGCTCTGGCCCGGGAGCTCCAGGAGAAGAGCATCCTGGTCTTCATGGCCGGTAGCAGCAACGGCCGTTCCATGGCGGAGCAGCTGGCCGAGGAGGGCGTGGAGATGGGCTGGGATACCTACCTGGTCCCGTATGGGAAGGACATAGGCGCCGCCATCTACGCCCTCAACTTCGCCGCCCGCTCGGCCATGACCTTCGGCGGCGTCAAGGCGGGCGATCTCGAGGCGGCGAGGAAGATCCTCCTCTACAACAAGGAACGCGTCTTTGCCTTCGTCCTCGCCCTGGGCGCCGACCCCGACGCTCCCGAGGACCAGCTCCTCACGGACCAGAAATACGCGACGGCCGCCGGCGCCATCAACTTCGGCTTCCCGGTCATCGCCGAACCGGCCATTCCTCAGATCCTGCCCCGCGGCATCTGCACCTATGAGCATGTTGTCTCCGGCATCCCTCTGGACCAGATCGTACCCAAAGCCGTGGAAGTACGGGGACTCAAGCTGAAGGTTTCGAAGATCCCCATCCCCATCGCCTACGGAGCGGCCTTCGAGGGCGAACGGGTGCGTAAGGAGAACCTGCAGGTCGAGTTCGGGGGCAAGTACTCGACGGCTTTCGAGTACTTGCGCGGAGCGCCCATGGACAGCGTCCAGGACGGCCAGGTGACGGTTGTGGGCCCGGATATCGACACCGCAGAGCCCGGAAAGGCGATGCCGCTCGGAATCTTCGTGGAGGTCGCGGGGCGCAATTTCCATGAGGACTTCGAGAGCGTGCTCGAGCGCCGCATCCACAAGTTCGTCAGCTGCGCGGCCGGCCTGATGCACATCGGGCAGCGAGACATCCCCTGGATTCGCGTGAGCACCGAAGCGTACGACAAGGGGTTCCGCCTGAAAGACCTGGGGGAGCTTCTCGTCCACAAGTACCACGACGAGTTCTCCGGCATCGTCGACAAGGTCCAGGTCACGATCTTCAGCGACGAAGAGCAGCTGAAGGAGACGTTCAAGGAAGCCCGAGAGGCCTACCACAAGCGCGACGAGCGCATGGAGGGCATGAAGGACGAGGATGTCGACCGCTTCTACAGCTGCATCCTCTGCCAGAGCTACGCGCCGGACCACGTCTGCGTCGTCACGCCGCAGCGCCTCGGGCTGTGCGGGGCCTATACCTGGCTCGATTGTCGCGCCGCCCACGAAATGGATGCCCACGGTCCGAACCAACCCATCCCCAAGGGACTCTGCGAGGATCCTGTCACCGGGGTCTGGGACGGCGTCAACGACTACGTGATGAAGGCCTCCAATGGCCATCTCAACCGTGTGACCATGTACTCCATCATGGAGGATCCTCAGACCAGCTGCGGGTGCTTCGAGTGCCTGGTGGCCGTCCTGCCCGAGGCCAACGGCGTCATGGTTGTGGACCGGGAGTACCAGGGGATGACCCCCGTGGGCATGACCTTCTCCACCATGGCCGGCGAGGTTGGGGGCGGTGTACAGACCCCGGGATTCCTGGGCGTCGGGAAGATGTACCTCGTCAGCGAGAAATTCATCTCGGCAGAGGGCGGACTCGACCGCCTGGTTTGGATGCCGCAGGGGCTCAAGGACGAAATGCGGGATCGGTTCGAGACGAGGCTCAAGGAGATGAACCAGCCCGACTTCCTGGACAAGATCGCCACCGAGAACGACGCGACGACGGTGGAGGAACTGGTGGAGTACCTGCAACAGGTGGATCACCCCGCACAGACCCTGACTTCGGTCATGGGTTGATGTAGAGGAGAGCCGTCATGGCCAAACTGACCGGAATCGGAGTCTACAAGCTGCTGCCCAAGACCAACTGCGGGGACTGCAACGTCCCCACCTGCATGGCCTTCGCGATGCAGGTGGCGGCAAAGAAGGTCGCCCTTGAGGCCTGCCCGCACGTTTCCGATGAGGCGAAGCAGGAGCTGGCCGACTCGGCCGCCCCGCCCATGCGCGTGGTGACCGTCGGCACCGCCCCCGGAGCCGTGGAGGTCGGGGGAGAGACGGTCCTCTTCCGCCACGAAGAGAAGTTCCACCGCCCGGCTGCCCTGGCCATTCGGATCCAGGACACTCAGGACGTGGCGGCCGAAATCGATGCCGTTCACGAGCTGACCTTCGTCCGCAGCGGCAAGTCGGTCCAGGTGGAACTCATCGCTCTGGAACAGGCAGGAGACGCGGAGTCCTTCGTCGAGGCGGCGAAAACCCTCCGCGACCGTTCTTCCCTGGCCGTGGTCCTGATCAGCAGCGACGCCGGAGCCCTCGGCGGCGCCCTGGAGGTCCTGGCGGGGCGCCAGCCTCTCATCTACGCCGCATCAGGCGCCAACCTGGACGAGATGGCGCAACTCGCCACGAAGTTCAAGGCGCCTTTGGCAGTCAAGGGGGAATCGCTCGAGGAGCTGGCGGAACTGACCGCCAAGGCGAAACAAAGCGGGGTCGAAGACCTGGTGCTGGCCCCTTCCCTAAAGGACGCCGGTGAAGGATTGACCCGCCTCACCCAGCTGCGACGCCTCGCCCTGGAAAAGAACTTCCGCCCCCTGGGCTACCCGGTCATCGCCCTCACGACGGCCGAGGACCCGGTCCAGGAGAGCCTGCAGGCGGTCTTCTACACCTGCAAGTACGCCTCCATCGTGGTCATGCGAGGGAGGGAGCCCTGGCAGGTCCTGCCCGTGCTCACGGCTCGGTTCAACATCTTCACCGATCCGCAAGTGCCCAACGCGGTTGAAGCGAAGCTCTACAAGATCGGAGAGGTGACTCCGGACTCCCCCATCTTGGTGACCACCAACTTCGCCCTCACCTACTTCATGGTCGAGGGCGAGGTGGAGAACAGCAAGGTGCCGACCTACATTTCCGTGCTCGAGACCAACGGCCTGGGGATCCTCAACTCCTACGCCGATGACAAGCTCACCGGCGAGACCATCGCGAAGGCCGTGAAAGCCCAGGATGCCCTGAGTCAGGTGAACCACGGGAAGATCGTGATCCCGGGATTGGCTGCAGTGCTGAAAGGCGAGCTCGAGGATGAGCTGGGCTGCGAGGTCGTGGTTGGGCCCGAGGAAGCCGCCGGCATTCCCAATTTCCTGAAAACCGAGTGGAAGGCTCAGATAGGCGCATGAGCTCAGCAGCAGCTGCGTTGCCCAGGGAGCGAAGCTTCCAGGTCACCTTCAGCCCCGAAGGTGAGGGCGTGGCTGTGCCCACCGGAACGACCATACTGGAAGGCGCCAACCGCGCCGGAGTGGATCTGACGAGCCACTGTGGCGGAGATGGCCTTTGCGGGAAGTGCAGAGTCATCGTCAAGCAGGGCAACGTGACCGCACAGCCGACGAGCCTGCTCAGCCGCGAGGAAATCCGTTGCGGCTACGTCCTGGCATGTCAGACGGCCGTGACGGGGGATATTGAAATCGAGATACCGCCCGAGTCGCGAGCCGAGGCGGCCCAGATCCTGATCGATCTGGACGCCCAGCGTTTCCGTGCCCTCCGCCACGCAGCCGATGCCATCGAAGTGCGCCCGGCGGCACTCACCCGCAAGCTCTATCTGGAGTTGCCCCCCCCTACCCTGGACGACAGCCTCTCGGATCAGTCCCGCCTCTTCCGGGAGATTCGCCGCCGGCAACCAGCCCCCATCATGCAGCTGGGCCTCAAGATCCTGCAGGCCCTGCCCCGCATCCTGCGGGAGGCGGACTGGAAGGTGACGGTCACGCTGGGCTGGCGCGGAGGGACCACCGAAGTGCTCCAGGTGGAGCCGGGCGACGCCTCGGGCCCGAACCTGGGCCTATCCGTGGACGTGGGGACCTCCACCGTCGTAGCCCACCTCATCGATCTGGACACGACTGAGAAACTGGATGCCGAGGCCGTCTACAACTCGCAGCGCTCCTGGGGAGACACGGTCCCGCGGCGGATCATCCACGCTGGAACGCCGGGGGGATTGGACGAGCTGCAGAAAGCAGTGATCGACGACATCAACGGGATGATCCTGGCCCTGGCGGACCGGAACGACATCCGCCAACACGATATCACCGCCGTCACCTGCGCGGGCAACACGACGATGGCCCATCTCCTCCTCGGCGTGGACCCGAGCCCGATTCGCAAGAACCCCTATGTCGCCCCCTCGACGTTGCCTCCCCCGGTCCGGGCCGTGGAAGTAGGCATTCAGATCCACCCTCGGGGACTGCTCTACACGGTCCCGAATATTGGAGGCTGGGTCGGCGGCGACATCACCGCAGGGATCCTTGCGGCAGGTCTGATGCGGAGCGAGAAGGTGCAGATGCTGATCGACATCGGCACCAACGGCGAGATCGCCATCGGCAACCGCGATTGGATCATCGCCTGCTCCGCCTCGGCCGGACCGGCTTTCGAGGGATCCGGCGTGCGCCACGGGATGAAGGCAATGCACGGCGCCGTCGAGCGGGTCGAGATCAGCCCCGAAGGTACGGTCCACTACCGGACCGTGGGGAACACCCGCCCCAGGGGCATCTGTGGCTCCGGACTGATCGATCTGGTCGCCGACATGTACAAGGTCGGGTTCATCGACCGGTCGGGACGTCTCATGCCCGGGACGACGCAGCGCATGCGTGAACGGGATGGGACCCTGGAGTTCGTGCTGGTGCCCGCCCCCCGCTCGGAGACCGGCCAGGACATCGTGATCACGCAGCCGGACCTGACGAACCTGCTCAGCGCCAAGGCCGCGATCTATGCGGGGACGCAGGTGCTGGCCCGGGCCATCGGCCTCGACTTCAATACCGTGGAGCGAGTCCTGATCGCGGGCGGGTTCGGGAACTACCTGGACCGAAGCAAGGCGGTCGCCATCGGCCTGATACCGGACCTCCCGCCGGAGAGGATCCGCTTTGCCGGTAACACCTCCATCCTGGGCGGTGCCCTGGGCCTGCTCTCCGAGGATGCATGGGAGGATCTGCACCAGATCGCAGAATCGGTGACCTACTACGACCTGATCAACTTCCCGGACTACTACGACGAGTTTCTCGCGGCGCGGTTCCTTCCGCACACCGATCTCACCCGGTTTCCCTCGGTACGGGAGCCGCAGGCAGCAGGGGTAAGGTTCTAGATGGCGTTCTCACTGGCGGTGGCAGGCAAGGGTGGCATCGGGAAGACCTCGTTGGCGGCCCTGTTGATCCAGGGCCTGGTCGAACGGGCCAACGGTCCCGTTCTCGCAGTCGACGCGGATCCCAACCCCTCGCTGGGATACGCACTGGGACACCTGGTGGAGAAGACGATCAGCGAACTGCGCAACGACCTCCTCGACCACATCCGCAAGCTATCCCCCGGAATGACGAAGGACGACTACCTGGAACTCGGTATCCAGGAGTGCCTCTCCGAGGGTCGGGGCTTCGATCTCCTGGCCATGGGTGCCGGGGAGGGGCCTCGCTGCTACTGCGCAATCAACAGCGTCCTTAGGCGGTGCATCGACCGCCTAAGCAGCGCGTATCCCTATGTGGTGATGGACAACGAAGCCGGTTTGGAGCATCTGTCCCGATGCACCACGCAGGACATCGACGTGCTCCTGATCGTCAGCAACGGCCATCCCGCCTCGCTGCAGGCGGCGATCCGGGTTCGCCAGTTGACCGAAAAGCTCGCTCTGCGCATCGGGGGCCAGTACCTGGTCCTCAATGACGCCCTGGACTCCGGAGACGCGGCCTGGTGCGCGGAACAGGCCCGCCTGACGGGATTGGAGCTCCTGGGGGTCGTTCCCACGGACGAAGCGTTGCGCGACTGCAGCCGGAGAGGCCAGCCGGTGGCGGAACTCCCCGAGGAGTCCCCGGCCCGTCTGGCGGCGCGGACCATTCTGGAGGGGGCCTTGTCGGGGACGGCACCCGCGTTGGAGAAGGCGAGGTAGCAGGTTCTCGGAGCGGGTCCGGGACCTGGGTTCGGATATGCGTTTTGGCTGTCGGTGAGTGGACGAGAGAAGTGAATAGAGCATCGTGTGCTCGTGCAAAAGGGGGTGCGGATGATACCAGACACGAAGAAGCCCTGGGGGGGCAAGATCCAAGCGGTAACCATCGGCGCAACCCAGGCCGAAGGAGGAACGCGGTCGTCCACCGTGACCATCGGGGGCTCGGCCACTCTCCCCTTCCTGGACTTCGAAGGGGCCTGCGGCAAACCGGCGATAGCCATGGAGGTTTGGGACGTCTATCCCCAGGACTGGCCCGATCTTCTGAAGGAGTCTCTCGGCGAGGTGTTGGACGACCCCGCCCGCTGGGCAAAGGCATGCTGCGACATGGGGGCCGATCTGATCTGCCTGCGCCTGGCCGGCTGCCACCCCGATCTGGGCGACAGGTCCGCCGCCGAGGCCGCCGAGACGGTCAAGCAAGTCCTACAGGCGGTTTCGGTTCCCCTGATCATCTGGGGCCCGGGCAACGTGGAGAAGGACAACGACATCTTCCCCGCCGTCGCCGAGGCCGCATCAGGTGAGAACTGCCTCATCGGCGCCATCACCGAGGGCAACTACAAGACCCTCACCGCGGTTTGCACCGCCTACAAGCACAAGCTCATAGCGGAATCTCCCTGCGACGTCAACATCGCCAAGCAGGTGAACATCCTTGCCCAGGACATGGGGTTCTCCGTGGAGGACATCGTCATCTACCCCACCAGCGCGGCCCTGGGCTACGGCCTGGAATACATCTATTCCGTCATGGAACGGGCGCGCCTGGCTGGGCTGAAGGGGGACAGGATGCTCGCCCAGCCTATCCTTTGCGACATCGGGACAGAGGCCTGGGCCGCCAAGGAAACGCGTGTCAGCGAGAACGAGATCCCGGAATGGGGGGCCCTGCGCCACCGGGCACCGCTCTGGGAGGCGTCCACGGCGGGTGTCTACCTGCTCTGCGGCGGGGACCTCGTCATCCTCCGCCATCCGGGGGCCCTCGAAGCCGTGAAGAAGACTGTTGCGGAACTGGCCGGAGCGCCGGCTGCTGCAGCCACAGCCTGAAGGAGAAAAGACCATGGCAACCATCCTCATTGGCGAGCGCATCAACGGTTCCTTCAAGGATGTGCTCAAAGCGGTTCAGGAGAAGGACCCGGGCGTCATCAAGGAGTGGGTGGCGAAGCAGGAATCGGCAGGAGCCGACTATCTGGATGTGAACATGGGAACGGCGTCCCGCGATGCGGACGACTTCGCCTGGTTGGTCCGGGTCGTCGCCGAGTCGGCCACGGTCCCTCTCTCCATTGACTGCAACCGACTCGACATGTTCAGCGCCGGGCTACAGACCTGCCGGGAGGTGGTCGGGGAGGAACGGGCCGTCCTCATCAACAGCACCACTGCCGAGGACTCCAAGCTCTTCCCCTTGCTCGAGATGGCCTCTCAATACAAGGCCGGCATCGTCGGCGTGGTGATGGATGAGCGGGGCAGTCCTCAGGACGTGGATCGGCGCGTCGAGCTCGGCGGAAAGATCTTCGCGGCGGCTCTGGACGCCGGCATTCCGACGGACCAGGTCTTCCTCGACCCCATCGTGATGCCGGTCAAGTTCATGCAGGATCAGGCCAAGCACGTTCTCGACGCCGTCCAGCAGCTGACAATGCTCTCGGATCCGTCGCCCCACATCTCCATTGGCCTGAGCAACATCGCCTCCAAGACCGAAGAGCGGAAGCTGATCAACCGCACTTTCCTGGTCATGGCCATGGCCGTGGGTCTCGACACGGCGATCATGAATGTCTGCGACGAAGAGATGATGCAGGCGGTAGCCACGGCGGAGATCCTGCTGGGTCAGGAGATCTACAGCGACGCCTACTTGAAGGCGTATCGCCAGAGGGCGGAGAGCACTGAAGCGTAGCGGCGCCGGCGAAGGGAGCCCCGGGGCCGTCGACCCGTGTGGGAAGCCGGCGTCCCCGGGGAGGGTTTGCGGGAGGAACGGAGCAAGGCAGGGACGGAAGTGGGCTGATTCTCGGCTGTTTGGGCTTTCCGAGACACTATCTAGCGAGGTTGTGATGATTCAGAAGAGCGTTGACCAGGCCACCCTGGAGATGATCCAGATTGCCGAGAAGGGGAACCTCGAGACGACCTGGGACCGGTGGGACAAGCAGCAGCCGCAGTGCGGCTTCGGCCAGCTCGGCGTCTGCTGCCGGATCTGCAACATGGGCCCGTGCCGGATCGACCCGTTCGGAGGTGAGCCTCGGCGCGGTGCCTGCGGCGCCGACGCGGACACTTTCGTCGCCCGCCACCTCTCCCGCATGATCGCCGCGGGAACCGCCGCCCACTCAGACCACGGCCGGGACGTGATCCACACCCTCCACCTCGCGGCCCAGGGCCAGGGGGGGTACGTCATCAAGGACGCCTTCAAGCTGCGTAGGCTTGCTGCCGAGTTCGGACTCGAGGTGGACGGCAAGAGCGACACGGAGATGGCGCAGGCCCTGGCGGACTTCGCGGGGAAGATGTTCGGCCAGCAGGAGGGGGAGCTTCCCATGATCGCGCGTGCGCCGGCCAAGCGGCAGGAGCTCTGGCGCAAGCTCGGAATCGTTCCCCGGGGCATCGACCGCGAGGTAGTAGAGGTGATGCACCGCAGTACCATGGGCGTCGACAACGACTACAAGAATATCCTGCTTCACGGGATGCGGGCAGCGCTGGCGGACGGCTGGGGCGGTTCCATGATCGCCACGGAGGTTCAGGACGTCCTCTTCGATTCCCCCCAGCCCATACGCTCGAAGGTCAACCTCGGCGTGCTGAGCGAAGATGCCGTCAACATCGTGGTGCACGGCCATGAGCCCGTGCTCTCGGAGATGCTGGTGGCCGCGAGCCGGGACCCGGAGCTTCTCGCCATGGCCGAGGGGCAGAAGGCCGATGGGATCAACGTGGCCGGGATTTGCTGCACCGCCAACGAGATCCTCATGCGCCACGGCATTCCCGTGGCCGGCAACTTCCTGCAGCAGGAGCTGGCCATCGTCACCGGCGCGGTGGACCTCATGGTGGTGGATGTCCAGTGCGTGATGCCGTCCGTGGCCAGCCTCACCAGCTGCTTCCACACGAAGCTCGTCACGACCTCAAGCAAAGCAAGGATGCCCAGCGTAGAGCACGTGGAGTTCAAGGAGGAACAGGCCTTCGAGACGGCAAAGGAGATCGTCGCCAAGGCCGTGGAGGCATACGCCCGGCGTGATCCTGGCAAGGTGAACATTCCCGAAGGCCAGTCCGACATGGTCGCGGGTTTCACCACCGAGTCGGTCTTCCAGTTTCTGGGGGGTCGTTTCCGCGGAACCTTCCGTCCCCTGAACGACGCCATCATGGACGGCCGGCTGCGTGGCGCCGTGGGCATCGTGGGCTGCAACAACCCCAACATGACGCACGACTACGCCCACATCACGCTCACCAAGGAGCTGCTCAAGAAAGACGTCCTGATCGTCTCCACAGGCTGCGCTGCCATCGCCGACGCCAAGTGCGGCCTGTTGCGCCCCGAAGCGGCGTTCGAAGCAGCGGGCCCCGGATTGCGGGAAATCTGCGAGACCGTAGGGATCCCCCCCGTTCTCCACGTGGGGTCCTGCGTCGACAATTCCAGGATCCTGACCACCCTCATCGAGATCGTGAACGAGGGTGGGCTAGGCGACGATTTCTCCAAGCTTCCGGTCGCAGGATCGGCGCCCGAATGGATGTCGGAGAAGGCTGTGGCTATCGGGTTCTACTTCGTGGCCTCCGGTGTCCTCACCCACTTCGGCACGCCCCACCCAGTGGAGGGGAGCCCGAACGTACACCGGTTCCTCACGAAGGACATAGAGGAGATGGTCGGGGGCAGGTTCTTCTTCGAGAGCGACCCACACAAGACCGCCGCCCAGATCATCGACCATCTGGATCAGAAGCGGGCGGAGCTGAAGCTGGCCCCCGCCATGCACACGCCCGCCGGGGCTCTCGAGGAAGTCGCGGCGGGAGTCTGACCATGTCCGAGGAGTCGAAGATCAACCCAACCTGGGCCGCCAGTATCGAAAGACAGATAGCCGAGATGCGCGAGGCACTGACCCGGGCCAATCCGGCTCAGGTGGCCGAGCGGTCGGGGGCGGCATGCCAGGTCACGGGGGAGGAGACCCACCTCGAGGTGCAGTTCTGGGGCCGGCCCTACAGGATCACCTGGCCCGGTGTGACCGTGCAGGGGATGGAAGGCGAGCCCTGCCCCCTGCCGGTTGAGGCCGCCCTGGTGCAGTACCTCTTTGTGGCCGACGGCGCAGCCCTGGAGGAGGAGTGGGCCTCCCTGGGTGAGCTCCCGCACGGCGCTTTCTACGAGTCGGCTTTCCAGGGCTACAGCAGCAAGCCGCTGGCGAAGGCGTTCCAGGGCGACCTGGAGGGCTTCCGGACCGCCGCAGAGCGCATGGGCGGGGAGCGGCTCGACATGGGAACCGCGGCGTACCGCTTCTGGGCCTTCCCGAGGGTCCCCATCGCCGTCGTCTTCTGGTCGGGCGGAGAGGAGTTCCCCGACGACGCAAAGGTCCTTTTTGACCAGTCGGCCACCCACTATCAGCCGGTGGAGATGCTTGCGCACGTCGGCGGCACCGTGTGCGACCGGCTGATGCAAGCGCGGGAAGGCTGATCCGATGAAGATCGCCGTAACCGGTAAAGGCGGAGTCGGCAAGACGTCTCTAACCGCCCTATTCACCCGTGTGGCGGCTGGGCGGGGACACCCCGTCCTGGCCATCGATGCCGATCCCAACCCGAATCTGCATCTCGCCCTCGGTTTCCCGGAGGCCCCGCCGGCGCTGGTGGGCATGAAACCGCTGATCGAGGAGCGCCTGGGATCCTTGGAGGGATTCTTCCGCCTCAATCCCCGGGTCGACGACATCCCGGAGCAGTTCTCCCTGATGAAGGATGGCGTTCGCCTGCTGGTGATGGGCGGCATCAGCGAGGGAGGTGCCGGCTGCGCCTGTCCCCAGAGCGCCTTTCTCCGGAGCCTTCTCCAGCATGTGATGCTGGAGCGGTCGGATTGGGTGTTCATGGACTGCGAGGCGGGACTGGAACACCTGGGGAGAGCCACTGCCAGGGGCGCCGATGCGCTGATCGTCGTTGTCGAACCGAGCCGATCCTCCATGGAGACCGGTCTGCGCATCCGGCAGCTGGCGGCCGAGATCGGCCTCTCCCGCCTCTACGTCGTCGGCAACAAGGTTCGGGATGCCGAGGAACGAAACCTGATCGAAGAGGCAATGGCGGGGATGGAGGTCCTCACCTGCCTGCCCGAAAGCGAGGAGCTACGCAGGTCCTCGAGCCGTGGCATACCGGCTCAGGACCCCGATCTCTCAGAGGCCGCAAGCGGCATCCTGGAAACGATCTCCACCATGAGTGATTTTTCGAACGGCCACGCGTGACGGGATAGCTTCGACACCTTCTCGACCTACCTGACGGAGGGCCCATGTCTCTCTTCTCTCCTCGCCGCTACCAGGCCCCCTTTCGACCGCACCAAAAAGGGGATGACGGGGTCCTCCTTCGTGGCTTCACCTCTTTCGAGAAGTCCATAAAAGGGGCGCTCTTCGGCTGCAGAATGTGCGGGAACTGCATCCTGAGGGAGACCGCGTTCGTCTGTCCCATGACCTGCCCGAAGGGCCTGCGCAACGGCCTCTGCGGCGGCGCCAATCCCGAGGCCTGCGAGGTCGATCCCTCTCGCCCCTGCACCTGGTTCAGGATCTACGAGAGATCGGCGAAGCTTGGACGGGAGGATCGGCTCCTGGAGATCAACGCCCCCCTGGATGGCGACCGGGTGGGGAGAGAAACCTGGTTGGACGTCTTCCGCAGCTGGAGGGCGCGGAAGAAAGGACCGCGGGTCCGGGATCTTCTGTTCGACCGTAGCCGGTTTGGTGAGGAGTGGGAGTCCCTCTTCTTCGACGTGCGCCAGCCGGAGTGGTGGCAGGGAGACGACGAGTACCACCCACCGGGATACACCGAACCCGCTTCTCTCCTCGAGGCCAACCTCCGGGCGGGAGGGTTCGTGGTGACGGGAGAGATTGCGCCTCCACTCGATTCTTCCACCGACGGGATCCTGAAGAAGGCCGGCTTTCTGAAGGGACAGGTGGTCGCTGCGAACTTCACCGACAATGCCTCCGCGGTCGCCAGGATGAGCAGCATGGCCAGCAGCAAGATCTGCCTGGATTTGGGTCTGGAGCCCATCATGCAGCTGCAGGCCCGGGACCGAAGCCGCGTGGTCCTGGCGTCTGACGCGATGGGAGCTGCCGGGTTGGGTATCCCCAACATCCTCTGTCTGTCGGGCGACCACCACCGGTTTGGCCCGGGCCCCGTGGCGAAGCCGGACCAGTTCGACATGGATGCGGTCCAGCTCCTCTGGATGCTGAGAAGAATGAGGGACGAGGGAGTCTACCTGGACGGCCGGAAGATCAAGAACCGTCCACGGTTCTTCCTGGGGGCGGCTGCCTCCCCCTTCGGGGCCACCCCGGAGTACGAGGCGATAAGGGCCGAAAAAAAGATGAACGCTGGCGCCCAGTTCATCCAGACCCAGCCCATCTTCGATCACGATGGATTCCTGCAGTGGTTGGAGGCACTGGATAAACGGAACCTCCTTGGAAGGGTGCCGATCCTCGCAGGGGTGATTCCCCTCAAGAGTGCCCGGGCGGCTCAGTTCATGGCGGAGGAGGTGCCGGGAGTGGTGATCCCACCGGCCATGGTCAAGCAGATGACGGATGCGCCGGACAAGGAGAGCCAGCAGGAGACGGGGGTAGAGGTGGCCCTGGAGATCCTCGGAAAGCTCAAGAACACCCCGGGCATCCGCGGCGTTCACATCATGGCCGTCCACTGGGAGTCCATCATCCCTCGGTTGATCGAAGAGGCCGGTCTTCCGAGGCCGGCCGTCACCGCTCTGACCGAGGAATCGGCTGCTGAGGTTTGATCGCGAGCCGACGGATCGGGGCAGCACCTTCAGGGGGGAGCACCGGCCTCGCCTTCTTGCGATGTGAGGTTCCCCCCTTGGACAATGGCCACGGGCCCCCCGGATTCAAGATCCCCAATGAGGCTGCAGCGCTACCGACCCAGGTAGCGCATCGCCGCCGGGAGCCAGACTTGCCGGAAGAAGAGGCCCACGGGGCTGGGGGAGAGGCCGGAATGCATCCCTCCCACGTTGGCTAGCATGACCAGAATGATGTCGGTTTCCTCGAGCCAGTACATGTAGGCGGTGAAGCCCAGGGTCCCGCCGGAGTGGCCGAAGGCAGCGTGGTCCCCGTAGAAGCCGTCGCTCCGGGCGATGCCCTGCATGTACCGGGAGCGACGCCCGGCGCCCTGGGTCGGGGGGTAGTAGGTGAGTGCTTCTTCCTGCATGGCTGGGCCCAGGAGTTCCCCGTCCCGAATGGAGCGGGCCCAGCGCACCAGGTCGCTGGCCGAAGAGACGATCCCCCCGGCGGTCCACTCCGGCGACAGGTTCCCTGCGGTGGACTCCACGAGGTAAGGACGCACCTGAGGGAACCCCCGGTGCACTCCGGCGGCCTCCTGGAAGGCCGGTGTGGCAAAGTGGTAGTGGTTCACGTAACCCCCGGGGACCGGCTCGAAAGACTCCAGGAAGGTGTTCTCGAGGCCCAGGGGCACCAGGATGCGCCGGCGGATCTCGGCGGAGGCGTCGTTGCCGGTGACGGCCTCGATGACGAGACCAAGGAGGGTGTAGTTGGTGTTGGAGTAGGAGTAGCGTTCTCCGGGCTCGTTGGTGGCCGGGAGCAGGTCCTCGGTGCAGTACTCCAGCGTCTCTGTCTTCCCCCAGATATGTCCCAGCTCCATCTCGTCCCCGCGACCCTTCCGGATCCAGTCTTCCTGGAACTCCCAAGTAGGGATCCCACTCTGGTGGTTCAGGAGGTGCCGGAGGGTCGCGGCTCCGGTGTTGGGGATGCGAGGGATGATGGGTTGGTCCAGGTAATCCGCGGGGGTTCGGTCCAGGTCGAGGAGACCCTCCTCCACCAGCTGCAAGATCACCCGTGCCACGAAGGTCTTGGTGATGCTTCCCACCCCGAAGCGGTCATTCGCTTTCACTGGGATCTGCCGGAGCACGTCGCTGTACCCCGCCGTTCCCTTCCAAACCACCTCGTCCCCGATGCCGATGGCCACGGAGATCCCGGGGATCCCCATGGTAGCGCCCTGAACCAAGGCGTTTTGGAGGATGCGATCGTCGGTCTGGGCGGTGGCTGGCGCAGGCGCGAGTGCGCCGAGGCCGGCCTGAGCCGCAAGGAAAGCGACGAGGAGGCGTGGGGCGTACTGCAGTGGTGGGATCATGAGAGGACTCCTGGTGCGGGAAACCCCTTTCATTGGGGTCCCCCGGCCGGGCCGGGGAAGACCACCCATGATCCTGCGTCCGGATCCCGGACGCAAGAAGCGGCGGAGATGATCCCCCAGCCTTCTGAATCGGGATCGATACCCGGGTGTTCTTCCACTCCACCACCAGGTGGTTCACAGAGGGGCATTGCGAACCACAGCCCTGAGCCAGAATATGGCTTCGGGCGGTCGGTATTCCACCGATTTCACCTAACGTAGCGGGGGTAGGAGCCGTGTCACGTGCCTTTGTGAACGAGGACGCCGGGGAAGAACAGGAGGCCTCCTTCAGTCTTCCTGACGTGGACTCCCCCTATTATGACGAGGCGGCCGCCTGGGCACTCATCCAGGGGGCTGACCAGGGGGACTCGGTCGGTGCCGAGCGGGCAACGGGCTGTCGTTGGGGTGAACCCCGACTCCTCCCCCACATCCAACGAATCCTGGCCGAGGCGCAGGAACGTGACCAGGATCGTGTCGCTCAGCTCGCCCGCCGGTTCATCCGCGCCTCCGCCGCCCTTTGAGCTGACCTCCCCCTTCGCGGCTCCCTCAACCCAGGGTGCGCAGTCCCGTTGGCATCCACCGGCCTTGAGCGGTCCCCTCCCTCCCTCTATTCTCCTCCGTTCACCCATCCGGGCTTGCGACCAAGCCCCACGCCTCACTTCGCGGAGTCTCCCCGAGATGACTGATCCTTCCAGATGGCGCCCCGGCTCCGGTGTCCTCCTCACCCTCCTTCTTTGCTCGAGTTGGTCATTGGGCCCAGGTTCGGCATCAGGGCAGGATCGGCAGGTCCTGACCTTCCAGGACCTGATGAAGGTCAGGCAGATCCAGAGCCCCTCGATCTCCGCCGATGGTGGCTGGGTAGCCCTGGCTGCCGTCCCGGATCGGGGGGACGGAGAAGTCCTGGTGTACTCCACCGACGGTCGGTCTCGCCATTCGATCCCCAGGGGTAGTAGCCCCGCGATCTCCGCCGATGGCCTTTGGATCGGTGCCCGTGTGGAGCCGTCTTTCGAAGCTAGAGAGACCTCTGAGAGGGGAGAGGCGCCCAGGGCCGGACTTGCCCTCCTGAACACCCGGTCCGGGGAGGTGGAAGAGTGGGAGGACGTGCGGCGGTTCGCCTTCTCCGGTGATGGGGGATGGATGGCGAGGCTTTATTTCGCCCCGGAGGATGAGGGAGTGGAGGAAGACCCGGGAGAAGGCCGGCCGGAGGAGGAGGAAGGGGATCCACGCACGCGGGAGGACCCCGGGACGCTCCTGGCTCTTCGGAACCTGGCCTCAGGGGAAGAGATCGAGATTTCCCATGTCTCGACCTTCTCGTTCCATCCCAAAAAGGGGTGGTTCGCCTACGTGGTCGCGATGCCCGAGGGGGAGGGAGATGGCGTCCACGTTCTGAAGCTCGAATCGGGTAGGCAGACCACGACGCTCGAGACGGGCACCTTCATTCAGGTTGCAGACCTCGCCTGGTGGGAGGAGGGGACGCGTTTGGCATGGGTGAGTGCCCCCGAGGACGAAGAGGGGGAACCCGGGCCCGGCACACTGAGGTTCTGGGATGGAGAAGAGGTGGACCAGCTTTCCCTCGCCGGGAGCCTTCCGGACGGGTGGGAGCTACCGGTACGGAATCGGGTCCAGTGGAGCGAAGATGGTGATCGATTGTTCTATGGCACCCGCCCCGGCTCTCCGGGAGAGGAACTGGAGGGGGAGGAGGGATCGTTCGATCCCTACGACATGGGGGCGATCCTGGAGGGGAGGGAAGTGGATGTCTGGCACACTGATGATCCACTCATCAACCCGAATCAAAAGCAGGTCTGGTCCCGGGAGCAATCTCGAACGTATCTGGGGGTGTATCACCTGTCCGCAGGGGTGGCGATACAGCTCGGTGACACCCTGGTCCAACTCCAGGGAGTCCCGGAGAACCCCCTGCGAGGTCTTGCGTCGTCCTCGACGCCTTACCTGAAGGAGAGCACCTGGACCGGGGGTGAGGAGGACATCTTTCTCGTGGACCTGGAGACCGGAGAACGTACCCTGGTGGTCAGGGGATACGGAGGCCAAGGGTCAGCCGCGAACTCATGGATCGGGTCCTCCTTCCCTTCCATGAGCCTGTCCCCCGGAGGAAGGTACCTGGTCTGGTTCAAGGAAGATCACTGGCACCTCTTCGATTCCGAGACCGGTGGTTCGCGGAATCTCACCGAAGGGTTGGACGTGGCATTCTTCGACGTCGACCACGACTATCCGAGCCCTCGGGGAGGCCATGGTGTGGGGGGGTGGATCCAAGGCGACCGGGCGGTCCTGATCCACGACAAGTTCGACCTCTGGCGGTTCCCCACCGCTGGCGGGCCACCGGTGAATCTCACACAGGGGATGGGAAGGGATCGGGAGCTGGTCCTGCGTGTTCTGGCGGTCGATCCGGAACTCAAAGCCTTCGGCTCCAACGAACGACTCCACCTTTCATCCTTCGATTGGGAGTACAAGAGCTTCGGGTACTTTGCCACCCGGGCAAGCGACGGCGGGCTTGAGCCCCTCCTGGATGAGGAGAAACGATTCCGATTGTTGGCAAAGGCCGAGAACGCCGATCGGCTCCTCTATGTCCGGGAGGACTATGATGAGTTTCCGGATCTTTGGGTGGCCAACCTCTGGTTCGGTGATCGGGAGAAGGTCACCGAGGTGAACCCGGGGCTCCTGGAACGGTTTGCTTGGGGGAGTTCACGCCTGGTGGAGTGGACCTCCGATGACGGAACCCCTCTCCAGGGCGTCGTGATCCTACCGGGGAATTACCGGGAAGGGGAGCGGTATCCGGTCCTGACCTACTTCTACCGATTCTTCTCCCAGCGTCTCCACGAGTTCAACCAGCCGGTCATCAACCATCGACCGTCCTTCCCCATCTATGCCTCCGACGGGTATATCGTGTTCCTGCCGGACGTGAGGTTCGAGGTGGGCCGTCCGGGGATTTCCTCCCTCAAGAGCGTCGTGCCGGGCGTGAAGAGACTGGTAGACCTCGGCCTCGCCGATCCGGATGCTCTCGGGCTCCATGGGCACTCCTGGAGCGGGTACACGACCTCCTACATCGTCACCCAGACCAACATCTTCGCTGCGGCCGTCGCAGGGGCTCCGGTCTCGAACATGACCAGCGCCTACGGTGGGATTCGATGGGGGACGGGTTTGGCGAGGCAGTTCCAGTACGAACAGACCCAGAGCCGGCTCTCTGGGAGTCTCTGGGAGGCGCGGTCCGACTACATCGAGAACTCACCCCTCTTCTACACCGACCGGATTGAGACTCCCCTGGTGATCATGCATGGGGATGAAGACGAGGCGGTGCCCTGGTACCAGAGCATCGAGTTCTATCTCGCTCTGAGGCGGACGGGGAAGGACGCGGTCTTCCTTCAGTACCGCGGGGAGCCCCACCACCCGAGGAAGTATGCGAACAAGTTGGACTATTCCCTCAAGATGAAGGCGTTCTTCGACCACCATCTCAAGGGAGGTCCGGCCCCGGATTGGTGGGCCAAGGGCGTTCCCTACGTGGGGAAGTAGCTGTCCGGGGGTCAGCACTCGAGGACCTCTCAGATCGGGAAAAAGAGAAGGCCCGGCGGCTGAGCCGCAGGGCCTTCTCTTCTTAGAGGCACCGGGGATGCTCTGCGCCACTCGAGAGCTTCACCGGGCCGCCGTGGGGGAGCCGGGGGACTCCCTCATCTCATCAGGCCGAACCCCAACGCCATGATCATGACGCCCACCACGGCCACGAAGGCTGGATGGAACCAGAAGGGTCGCAGTTCCTTCTTCACATCTGCGATCCGATGGTCGTTGAGGGTGATGGCCATCCGTCCTTCAGGATCCTTGGTTCCCTCGATGAGGCGGTCCTGGAGGAGGGTGTTCACAGCCTGCTGGAACTTCTCTGGCTTGGTCTGGAAACCGGGAATCGTGGCGGGCCGGGTCAGAGCCCCGGGGCCCGATTCTCTGTAGTGCGTCGATAGTGCCTTGAGTATGGTCTTTTTGGGGGACATGGCTCCTCAACCTCGTTCTCTGTGCACCCGCACGGGTGAGACGCTCTTACACTACGGAAGGTTGCAGAGAAAGGTTGCAGAACGTTTCTTGGGGCGTTCGAGAACGTTACCTCACCGTGGCCTCCGGTCTCTTTCAAAACACATGTTTCCCCGTACATTGGGTCCGTCACCAGTCACCGGATGTTTACGGTTTCAACCGAGGAGGATATTGAGGATGCGTACCACGTGGGTGCTTGGCTGGCTGATTGCCGCCGCGTTTCTTTTTGCTCTCCCGGCAACGGATCTGGCCGCTCAGGGCTCTGATCCTGCCCGGATCACCGGTGAGGTGACCGACGAGAACGGGGGCCCCATGGCCGGGGTCCAGATCGTCATCGTCAACCAGACCACCGGCTACCAGAGTGGCGGCCTGAGCCAGGCCAACGGACGGTATCTGGTCATGGGTCTCAGGCCCGGGGGTCCCTACCGCATCGAGGCCAGAATGATCGGCTATAGCCTCGAGGCCATCGATGACGTCACGCTCCAACCCGGAGGGACCTTCGAGGCGAACTTCGCGCTGGGGACCGAAGCCATCGCCCTGGACGTGCTGGAGGTCTTTTCGACTCGAGCCATCGAGCGGCAAACCCCGGTGGCCTACACCGACGTTCCCAAGGTCCAAATCCAGAACCAGCTGGGCTCCAGGGATCTGCCCATGGTCCTCAACGTGACTCCATCGGTCTACGCGACGCAGGGGGGTGGCGGTGCGGGGGATGCCCGGATCAACGTCCGGGGTTTCAGCCAGAGGAACACCGCCGTGATGATCAACGGTGTTCCCGTGAACGACATGGAGAACGGTTGGGTCTACTGGTCCAACTGGGATGGCCTCGGCGATGCCGCCACCAGCATCCAGCTCCAGCGGGGGCTCAGCGCGGTGAACCTGGCCACCCCTTCCGTGGGTGGGACCATGAACGTCATCACCGATCCGTCTGGCACTGCTCCGGGGTTCTCCTGGAAGCAGGAGTTCGGCTCGGGAAGCTTCCTCAAGGAGACGTTGGTATTCAACACCGGGGAGTTGGCCAACAAGTTCGCCCTGACGGGATCGGTGGTCCGGAAGACCGGAGACGGGCTCCATGAAGGCGGGGTCCCGAGGGATGGGATTTTCGGCGGGAATGCCACCTGGACCGACGCCTGGGCCTACTACCTGGCCGCATCATTCCAGATCAACCCGAGGAACCGCCTCGAGTTCTACGCCGTGGGCGCACCCCAGCGCCACGGGCAGAACCGCTACATGCTCAACCTGGGCACCGTCAGCCCTGAGCTGGCGAAGGAACAGGGCGACTTCGATGCGGGGGCCTTCGAGGATTTCCCCTACGCCAACCGGCTGTGGAGCTCCAACGTCAACCGGGTCAGCAAGTCCTACAAGGGGAAGCAATACAACAGCACCGGGCCTGGGAGCGGTACTGGAGACCGCCACGATCCGGGCTTCATCAACGAGCGGGAAAACTATTTCCACAAGCCCCAGGTGAACCTGAACTGGTACTCCTACTTCGGGAACGGGATGACCCTTTCCACCGTCGGGTACTATTCCGGAGGTGCAGGCGGAGGCTCCGGGACCTACGGGTCTCTTCGCTGGAATTATGACTACGGACAGCGGTTCGCCGACTGGGACGCCACCGTTGAGCGGAATCGGGGAGAGCCCGGGGGCGTGTCCAGAGGGATCCTCCGGAATTCCGTGAACAACCAGTGGACCATCGGAGCGATCTCGAAGCTCCGAAAGGAGTTCCAGGGCGGGATCACTGGCGAGGTCGGAGTGGACTGGCGGACCGCCGAGGTGGAGCACTACCGGGAAGTCCGTGACCTCCTGGGGGGTACGGCCTACAACGACTGCAACTACGGATGCTCCTCGGACTTCTGGAACGAGGCGGCAGGGGATGGCCTCCGTGGCCTCGGTGACCGGATCAACTACAACAACCAGAATACGATCGACTGGATCGGTGGATACGTGCAGGCAGAGAAGGCCACCCAACAGGGCTCGCTGTACGGAATGGCCGGGTGGGCCCAGAATTCATATACGTTCGAGGACTTCTTCAAGGACGATGGCACCGGGAATCCACTGGTCCTGGAGAGTGGTTGGATCTCGGGTGGCCAGATCAAAGGTGGTGCGTCCTATAACCTCACGGACCAGGTCTCTGTTTTCGGGAACGCCGGCTTCGTGTCCAAGGTCCCGATCTTCGACGGGGTCATCGACGACAACAACGGCGTGAAGAATGAAGATCCCAAGAACGAGAAGTTCCTCTCCTTCGAGGGAGGGATGACGTATCGGTCGCTGGACCGTGCCCTCACCTTCGACGTGAGCCTCTACCACACCAAATGGACCGACCGGACCAGGACCGTTTACGATCCGGACCTGTTCGGGCTGGACAACGGTGGTCTGGTCAGCATTCTGGGCCTGGATGCCCGACACATGGGGCTGGAAGCTCAAGCGGCCTACCAGCCGAACGACTTCCTCCGGTTCGATGGTGCGGCATCATTCGGCATGTGGGAGTATCTGAACAACGTCGTGGGTCAGTACAAGCCTGAGGACCAGGCGAGCCCCACGGTGACGGACACACTCTTCATCAAGGACTTGAAGGTGGCCGATGCACCACAATCTCAGTTGGCCTACGCGGTCTCGGTGTTCCCGATTCAGGGATTGTACGTGCGCGGGCAGGGCCGGACGTACTGGAGGCATTACGCAGAGTTCAACCCGGCCAACCGGACCGACCGGGCCGAGGAAGGCATTCAGTCCTGGCAGGTTCCCGGGTACACCGTGTTCGACCTCCACGCGGCCTACCGCATCGGGGACATGATTCCGGCCTGGAGGGGCGGGGACGTTCGGATCTTTGCGAACGTCTACAACATCCTGGACGAGCTCTATATTTCGGACGCCGTGGATGACTCGTCGTATAACGGGTACCACGACGACAACGACCACCACGACTCGGACAGCGCAGAGGTCTACCTTGGACTCCCGCGGACCTTCAACCTCGGGTTCGAGATCAGCTTTTGATCCCACCGTCCCGCAATGGGGACTCGTACCATTCGGTCGAACCAAGCCCCGCTGCCTTCGGGCAGCGGGGCTTGGTTTATGCTCCCTTCCAGGGGTCCCCGGTGGGGGTGATCGAGTCCCGCCTCCCTCGGGGGGCAGCCGCCCTAAATCCCATCAAGCCGTTGCCAAAGAGGCCCTGACCCCTTCTTTTCCCTGGTCTCTGTTGGAAAGCCTGGAGCTTTGAAGCTATCTTTCAGGCAAAAGCGAAT
Organism: Gemmatimonadota bacterium; assembly: GCA_039592115.1. Taxonomy (GTDB): domain Bacteria; phylum Gemmatimonadota; class Gemmatimonadetes; order Longimicrobiales; family Gaopeijiaceae; genus JBDHCH01. Next base: position 48,094 of record JBDHCH010000007.1, read on the forward strand.
CGCGAACCAGGAGTATCCGGCCCGCATGGGTAAAGACGCAATCGAGGTTGAGGGGACTGTCAGCGAGGTCCTGCCGAACGCCACCTTCAAGGTTGAGCTCGAGAACGGCCATGAAATCCTGGCCTATCTCTCCGGGAAGATGCGGAAGTTCTACATCCGTGTCCTGGAAGGGGACCGAGTGAAGTGTGAGATGTCTCCCTACGACCTTACGCGAGGGCGGATCACCTACCGGTACAAGTAAGGGGCCCAGCCGACGGGTTCCCGTGTGTTTCACCCGGTTCTCGCCGCGGGCTCTTTCGAGTCCGCGGCGAGTCGTGTATCAGGGGCTCTTCGGAGGCAGGCCCGCGTCGCTGTGACTTCCGACTGGCCCCAAAGGGGGATCTATGTTCGACGAGATCATTGTTCCCGTAGACGGCTCCACCTTCGGGGAACTGGCTCTTCCAAGAGCGCTGGGGATTGCGTGCAAGAGTGGGGGAGAGGTCCGGTT
>JBDHCH010000008.1:0-47866 GCA_039592115.1 Gemmatimonadota bacterium
GTGGCTCCCGCTGCTGAGTTCCGACCGGCACCTCGAGCTGACGCCGGTCAGGATCGTGAACGGCTCCAGCCCCAGCCCGAGGGAAGCGTTTCCCGGGGACCTGGGTTCCCTAGGCCCCCCGCAACGCTTCGATCTCAGGAATCGTCTTGGGCTTCGCTGGACCCAACCGCCGGGCTCCATCGGCCGTGATCAGGAAGTCCTCCTCGCACCGGACTCCTCCGAAGTCACGCCACTTGTCCAACTCGTCGAAATCGATGAACTCCCCACAGTGGCCGTTCGAACGCCAGAGATCCATGAGCTGGGGAATGAAATAGATTCCCGGCTCCACGGTTAGAGCGAAGCCTGGCTCCAGGGGTCGCGCGAGACGAAGAGATTTGAGCCCGAACTGGGTGCTCTGGGGCTCCCCCGCATATCCGACCACCACCTCCCCGAGGTTCTCCATGTCGTGGACGTCCAGACCCATCATGTGACCGAGGCCGTGAGGCATGACCATGGCGTGGGCACCGGCCGCCAGAGCCTCCTCGGTGTCCCCTGTGAATATGCCCAACCCCTTCAATCCCTCGAAGATGACACCGCAAGCCTTGAAGTGGACCTCTTTATACGGGGTCCCCGGTGCCAGAGACGTGATGGCCGTCTCGTAGCTGGAGAGGAGGATCTCGTAGATCGTCCTCTGTCGTTCGCTGAAGGTCCGGCTCACCGGAAAGGTGGAAGTGAGATCCCCGGCATAGCCCATGGGGGTTTCGGCACCGGTGTCCAGCAGGAAGAGATCCCCTTCGGAGATCGTGTTCCCGTGGTAGTGGTTGTGCAGGGTTTGCCCGTTGATGGTGGCGATGACAGGGAAGGAGAGCTCACCTCCAGCCGCCCGGGCGACTCGCTCCACCTCAGCGGAGATCTCCGACTCCACCATTCCAGGTCTTGCCATCCGTATGGCGGCTTCGTGCATGGAGACGGAGATCCCTACTGCCTTCTCGATCTCGGAGATCTCCTCTTCACTCTTGTACGATCGCTGGTCGGCCACGGCCTGGATGAGTTCCTTTGATGCTTCGCCGTCCACCTCGTCAGGGGAGAGGCCCAGAAGTCGACCGACCTGGATGGTCGTACTGCCCCGGTAGGGCGGAAGGAAGTGGATCGCCCGACCTGCAGATACGGCCCGGCCCATCATTTCCGCCAAGGCTGAGAGGGGTTGGGTATCGACGACCCCCACTGATTCGGCCCGGTCTGCGACCGTGGGGAGATCCCCCATCCACACCACGTAGTCGATGGTGAGCTCGTCGCCGAAGATGGTCGTCGTGCCCGCATCCACGTCGATGACGGCAGCCAGGTCCGGCTGGCCGAGGCCGAAGTAGTAGAGGAACGTGCTATCCTGGCGGAAGTGATAGCAGTTGTCGGCGTAGTTCATCGGGCTCTCCCGGTTCCCGGGGAACAGGAGAAGCCCGCCGTCGAATTGGGATGCCAGGACCTGCCGCCGATTCACATAGGTGTCGCGTGGGAACATGGATCCTTCCTTCCACGTTTCTTCGATTTCTATCCAGGGAGGAGAAGAATACTGCCACCCCGCCGCCCGCGCACCTTGCCATCGGCTCCCGAACCCCCCATATGAACCCTGGTTAAAGAGTGGTCGCCCAGGCGTCATCCCCGGGCCCAAACGAACTCCCATCGCGAGACCGATCATGATCCGAAGAGCGTTGTTCTTCCTGCTGGTCCCAGCTCTCACGCTGTTTGTCACTTCCAGCCTCTCAGGCCAGGTCACCCCCTGGCACCATTGGACCCTCCTGGATCCCGCCGTAATGGACGAGATCATTGGTGAGGCCTCTGGAGAGACTGCTTGGAACACCATCATGGAGACCGGTGGCTACAACAGAAACCGGCCCGCCGACGAGTATGGGGATGGTACCTTCTACGAGACCCAGTACATCTACGATCGGCTCTTGTCCTACGGTCTCCCCGGCGCCGACCTGGTTCGCCTCCCTGGCGGGGAGGTCTGGGACGGCATAAAGGGTGAGCTGTGGGAGGTCAGCCCCATGCGGCAGAAGCTGGCATCCTATCAGGACCTCCGGGCCATGCTGGCCAATGGAAGCACGAATGCCGACGTGACCGCCGAGTTGGTCTGGGTCGGGATGGGAACCGAAGCGGAGTTGGACCGGGTCGACGTGGCCGGGAAGATCGTCGTCACTGAAGGGTCCATGGGAGGGGTCCACCGGACGGCATGCGTTGAGCGGGGCGCCCTTGGTGTGGTGAACATCGCCAACGGACGGCCGAACTTCGATCCCCTGCAGATCCCCTGGAGCGGGGTTGGTAGCAGGCGGGGAGGTGGGGGCGAGAGCAAGTTCGGTTTCTTCATCCCCCCAAGGGAAGCAGAGGTCTTGAAGAGGCGCCTCCTGGCCGGGGAGACGATCACCGTTCACGCGGAAGTGGAGGCCACCAGACATCCCTATGAGCTTCAGGACCCGGTCGCCCACATTCCTGGCACCGACCCGAACGCACCTGAGGTCATCCTCTCAGCCCACCTCTTCGAAGGGTACGTGAAGCAGGGAGCCAACGACAACAAGTCGGGAAGCGCCGGGATCCTGGAAGTGGCCAGGACGCTCCACACACTGATCGAAGAAGGGCGGATCCCACGCCCCCGCCGGACAATCCGATTCCTGTGGGGCCCTGAGTATTCCGGCACCGGCCCATGGGTCCGGGAGAACCGGGATCTCATGGAAAAGACCATGGCCAATATCAACATGGACATGGTGGGTGAGTGGTTGACGCTGAACAAAGCCTATATGCGCTTGATGCGGACCACCTATGGCCAGCCCCACTTCATCAACGACGTGATGGAGAATTACTACCGCTTCGTGGGGGAATCCAACAACGAGCGAATCCAGAACCGGAGTGGATTCTACAAGGTGCCCCGGCGGATCGTGGCCCCGTCCGGAGCCGACGAGCCGTTCTACTACAGCATCGAAACCCATTACGGAGCGTCGGACCACATGGTCTTCAATGATTGGGGTGTGCAGGTGCCCGGGATCATGATGATCGTCTGGCCCGATCAGTGGTACCATACCTCCGGTGACCGGATCGACAAGGCGGATCCCACGCAGATGAAGCGTGTGGTTGTCATCGGGGCGGCAGCAGCCTACACGGTTGCCAGCGCAGACGATGACATGGCCATTCGCTTGGCCGGGGAGGTCGCATCGAACGCCACCCGTCGTCTGGGCCACCAGTTCGTCATGGCACAGGAGCGGCTGAACAACGCCGAACCCGGAACCCTCTCCGATCAATATCGGTGGGCAAGGGCCCACGTTGAGGGAACGGTCATGGCGGAGAAGGAGACTCTCGAATCGGTGAAGGAATTGGCCACGGACATGCGGCGGGTCGGAGCCTACGTGGAGGAGATGCAGGGTGCGATGGACGCCATCGGTGAGGCCCACCTCGCTGCCCTGGAAAGCCACATGGAGGCTGCCGCCGTTCGCCTCGGTAGGGAGCCGGCTCGCCTTCGGTTGACGGACCTGGAGCGTCGGGCCGACGGGATCGTTCCCCGGCAGACCGCTCTGGTGAAAGCCGGCGGGTACACCGCCTGGCGGGAGCACCTGAGCGGTGTCTCAGCGGAGGTGCGGAGCCAACACCCCTACCAAGGGCTTGCCAACGCCAGTGAGCTTCAGCTCCTCATCGATGGGCGTCACAGCGTTCTGGATATCAAGAAGATGCTGGATGCGCAGAGCCGGACCACGTCGGACATCCAGTCGATCCTCAACTACCTGGAGATCCTGAGGGCTGCGGGTCTGGTGGAGATGTAGAGACCATCGGGGAGCAGGGCCGCGGGGTCGGGGAGAAGGAATAGAGAGGAGTTACCCATGCGCGCGAAACGCCCTGTGGCGAACGCTTTGTATTCCGCGTGTCTTGTTCTCTTGTCCCTCGGGTCCTGCACCTCTGCGGAGGAGCCTTCCCAAGGCGCAACCGACGCCCCGGTCTTCCGGGTCGATCCGTTCTGGCCCGGGCCCCTTCCGAACAAATGGATCTTGGGGCAGGTGGCCGGGGTGGCGGTGGACTCCCGGGATCACGTCTGGATCGTCCACCGCCCTGGGAGCCTCACCCCCGAAGAAGCGGGGGCGGTCCAGACGCCTCCCATCTCCGAGTGCTGTGTCCCTGCCCCTTCGGTGATCGAGTTCGCTCCGGATGGGACTGTGGTTCAGGCCTGGGGCGGTCCGGGATTCGAAGGGTGGGTCCTCGACGGTGAACACGGAATCTTTGTGGACCATGAGGACAATGTCTGGATCGGAAGCAGTGGAGGGGATGTGCAGGTCGTCCAGAAGTTTACCCGCGGCGGCGACCTGCTACTCCAGATCGGCGAACTGGGCGAAACCGGTGGAAGCGCGGACACGACGCGCCTGGGGAGGGCCACGGACTTCGCTGTCGATCCTGAGACGAACGAGGTCTTCATCTCCGACGGTTACGGCAACCGGCGAGTCATCGTCTTCGACGCCGCAACCGGGGCCTACAAACGTCATTGGGGTGCCTACGGGGAGCCTCCCGCCGACGCAGATCCCGGGCCGTACGCCCCGACCGCCGCCCTGACCCGATCATTTCGGACCCCCGTCCACGCCGTCCGTCTGTCCAGGGACGGCCATCTCTATGTTGCCGATCGGGTGAACAACCGAATTCAGGTCTTCAGGACCGATGGACGTTTCCTCACGGAATCCATCGTGGCTCCCGCGACGCTCTCCATGGGCTCCGCGTGGGATATCGAATTCTCTCCCGATCCGGCGCAGACCTTTCTTTACCTGGCGGACGGGACGAACAACAAGGTTTGGATCCTGAGGAGGGACGACCTGTCCATCGCGGGAGAGTTCGGGAGAAACGGTCGGGCGGCCGGGGAGTTCCACTGGCTGCACAGCCTTGCCGCCGACTCCAGAGGCAACCTCTTCACCGGTGAGGTCGACACGGGGAAACGGCTCCAGAAGTTCGTTCCTGTCGGAGGGTGAGGTGCCGCCCCCCACCTCAGCGGGTGGGGGTGCGTCTCACCCGAGCAACATCTTCCTGGAATGTCTTCGTAGCATGAGTCCGTAGAACATGTCCAGGTACCGGCGTGTTTCCTCCCGCTCGAGTTTCGTGATGTACTTCCAGAACCCGTAGATCCGGGAGAGGGAGAGAAGCTTCCTCGCGTGAAGCTCCCAGTTGTACTTCTCCCTCACCCGAGCGATGGCTGCCTCGGAGATCGAGGTCCAGTATTCGGAGTCTTCGGCGGTCTTCCTGAAGAAGTCCACCATCCGGGCCGATGCGTTCTCCCCGTGGTGCGGATCGATATGAAACCCCGAGATCCCGTCCTCGACGATCTCCAGGGGGCCGCCGAACCGGGTGGCGAAGACAGGCAACCCGGAGCTCATCGCCTCCACCACGGTCAATCCGAATCCCTCGAAGAGCGCGGGCTGGACAAAACCACCCCGGGTATCGGCCACGGATCGGTAGATCTCCCCCACCCGGTTCTTGTCCGTCTGCATCTCGACCCAACGTGCTTCCTTCTCGAGGCGATGCTCGTCGAACAAGCGATGCATTCCTTCGATCTGCGCGCGCTCGTCCCGGTCGGCGGAGTTCTCCGGATCGAGGGACCCGCCAACCAGGAGCAGGTTCGCCTGCTCACGGAGCTCTGGGTTCTTTCCATACCAATCAACCAGCCCGGCCATGTTCTTGATCACATCGAGCCTGGACATGGCAAGGAGGAGGGGCTTTTCCGGGCTCTTCAGCTGGCCCCGAGCGTAGGGAGCCGGGCCACCGAAGATGAGCTTCGAAATCTCCTCCTGCACAGCCGGCATTCGCTGGTCTGCCTGCGAGGAGGGAAAGAAGATCTCCGGGTCAGCGCCTGGAGAAACGATGTTGAACTTGGGATCGAAGGAGTCGATCCCGGAGATGACCCGGTACAGACCCGGCATTGTAAACGCCTGGTGGCTCTCGTACTGACCCACGCTCTCCTCGGTGCCGGCGATCTCTTGGTAGCTGCTGGTGATGATGAAATCAGCGGTGTTCATCGAAATGAGATCGGCCGTGAACTGACAGGAGAAATGGTACTGGTCGTCCAGTTCCCGCCAATTCAGGTCCGAGTTTCCGTATTTGGTCTTTTCCAGGGCGTGAGCGATGTTGCACTGGGTCACCCCCATCCGACCGGCCATCAGGCTGGCGACCAGATTCCCATCGGAGTAGTTCCCCAGGATGAAATCCGGCTTGCCGCCCAATTCGGCCTTGAGAGCTCCCTCCGACTCGATAGCGAACTGCTCCAGATAAGGCCAGATCTCGAACCGGGAGATCCACTGAGGAATCACGTCTCCGTCAGGGGTCCGGAAGGGAACCCGGAGAATCCGAGCGTTCTGGGTCCCCATGATCTGTTCCAGGGGTTGGTTGCAGGTGGTCCCCTCGCTTTCCGGGATGAGTCGGCTGAGAACCACGATCTGGGGCTCCACGTCGAGCCCCTGGTCATGGATGGATCGTCTCATCTCCCGTTCGAGAGCCCTCACCTGGTCGAGGATGTAGACGACCTGGCCTCCCGTATCCGGTTTCCCCAAAACTCCGGATTGGCCGAAGAACCCGTGGGGGGAGAGGATCGCGATCGAAAAGATCATGGGGAGCCGGGCCAGGAACTCCTCTACGTTGTCCGGCGCAGGCGCTTCCAGGATATCCGTAAGGAGGGACATGCTTTCGCGGAGCCGCTCGGTGGTCCTCCCCCAGCCGGGTTCGAACCCCATCCGCCTCAGCTCGGGGCCGTGGGCCTGCCAGCCTCCGTTGTTCCCATTCCCCTCGAGGAACTGGAGGGCCTCCCTGAGGCCTCGACGGAGTTCGGTCAGGTCTCGGATTCCGTCGTTCAGCATGAGCTGCTTTCCCCGGACTTGATGGGTCCGGAGGAAGTCCAGGAGCCTCTCCTTCCCCTCGTCTTCATGGGAGAAGATCTTCGCCGAGAGGTGTCGATTCAGGAATTTGACTCCCTGTCCGATGGACCGCGACTCGGTGAGTTTTGGGAACCCCCTCTCGAAGGGACTGAGGTCCACCTCCAGGAGCCATTGGGGATCCCGTCCGTCTGTTTCCACCAGACGCTCTTTTGCACTCAGGAACTCCGCCGTGGAGATCTCCCGGCACATTAGGTCTTCGGAGTGGACCAGGATGTACCTCCACCTGGCCACTCGGGTGCGGACAGCCATGAAGAACGACGGACCGTGGATTACCGCTTCCTGGGTTGCCCGGATGAGGGATGCGATCTCCGTTTCCCGAATGGCCCTACCCTCATCGGTCTCACAGAACCGATCGAATTCGTAGGTGAGATCCGACCATGAAAGGAGCGGGGTATTCAAGGACCGGAAGCGTCGAAACAACTGGTAGACCTCCTGTCGATGCTCGACCAGGAGGTCAGGGAGTGTGTCGATCATTCAGTCAGGTTCCTCGTCTGTGATACGGATCGAGTGGAAGAAGTCGTAATGCTGGATCCCCTCCAGGACTCCCCAGGCGTGATGGCGGTCGGCGAAGTAAACCCTCGGCCGCCCTCGCAGTTCCTCCAACTCCGGGGTGTGATTCCCCACCACTACTCCGAGGGTCTCGCCTGAGAGCATGTCGGCGTCATTCCCCGAATCTCCCGCCACCAGGATTCGCCCTGGCGCCAGGTTCCACTTGTGGGAGATGAAGCGAATGGCCAGGCCCTGGGAAGCCCTCACCGGCGTGATGTCCAGGTCTGACTCGTGATCCAAGATGGCGGTGACCTGGAGGCCATCTCGCCGGAGAGTGCGCCTGATCTCGGCCAAGCTCAACGCGTGAGGGTCCTCCAGGTGGAAGCGGAGACGGAATTGGGTCATGCATTGGACGTCGCCGAGAGAGAGCCCTGGAATCGATGTCAGTGCGTCTTTCACCCGGTCCGGATCCCAACGGTAGGCGATTTGCCTCGGCCAGGACCGATCCGCGACCAGGGTGGGACCGTAATGGATTCCCGTGCCCGTTGCCGTTATGAGGATATCCGGGTGTTTCAGTCCGAGCTCCTCGAGGATTTCGAGAGCCTGGGGGAGGGACCGTCCGGTGGCCACGGCGAAGCCCACGTTCTCCCCAGCAGCCTCCATCGCCTCCAGGAAGGTCGCGAGGGCATCAGGATCCCCGGTGAGGGTATCGTCGATGTCCGTGACCAGGATCCGGTCCAGCCGTGGGAGGCGGTGACGGCGGGAAAGAGACCGGAGGCCATCCTCGGGGTGGTGGCCGCCCATGGCCTTCTCGGCCTCTGCCAGGTACCGGCGGGCGTGGCTCTTCCAGGAAAAACTCTGGTGCACGCCCTGGATCCCGGACTCGGACCAGGTCTCCCATCGCTCCCGGTCGCGCAAGGCTTGGACCAGCTCCCGGCCCATCTCCTCAGCGTCTTCCGGATCCACGAGCACGCCATTGTCGCAGGCCTTCAGGATGTCCTGGGGCCCCCCGTCGTTGGTGGCCACGACAGGAAGCCCGCTGGCGGCCGCCTCGATGAGTGTAAGTCCGAACGGTTCGGTCAAGGCCGGATTCACGAAGACGCCGCCCGAGGCAGCCGCCATCTGGTAGAGAAGTGGGACATCCTCGGAACGATGTCCTTTGGGGTAGGCCACCGACCCATAGAGATCGTGCTGATCGATGAGCAAAAGGATGTCCGTCAATACCCGCCGGGCACCGGCGGGCATCTCCCGGATGTCTTCCCTGTTGCCCATGACCAGGAGAAGGTTGGCATGTTCGCGTAGCGCCTGGCTCGTACCGAACGCCTTCACGAGGGTCGCGAAGTTCTTTCTTTCGTCCGCCCTGGCCATGGCCATGATCAGCGGTTTGGCTGGATCCGTCAGGAACCTCCGAACCTCATCGGCAACGGGTCCGAAGTCCGTGGCGTCTCCGGGGGGTGAGAAGCGGCTCAGATCCACCCCTGGCGGGATCACCACCTTCCGGTCCGGCTGATAATGATCATACAGCTCGTACTGCTCCCGGACCTCCTGCCAGGTGGAAGCCACCACCAGCGCGGCGGTTTCCAGCGCTACCTCCTCGGCCTCGATCCGCTGGGTGAAGTTGTAGCGCTCCTCCAGGGTTTCGACGGAATGTCCCTGCTCCATGAGCCGGGCCTTCTTCACTCGCCCTAAAGAATGACCGGTGAAAATCAGAGGGATCCCCAGGATCTTGGCCACCTGGGCGCCCACGAACCCGCCGTCGGCGTAGTGGGCGTGGATCAGATCAGGGGCCCGTCCCCGGGCTCGTACCAGCCGCATCACTTGGTCCACCATGGAGGGCAGGTACGGCCAGAGTCTCTCTTTGTGGAGGTACCTTCGAGGGCCGAAGGGAAGACGGACGATCCGGACTCCGTCTCCGATCTCCTCCCTGGGCTGGGCGTAGGAGTCGTCCACCCGTTGATCCCAAACCTGGCGGGTCAGGACTTCGACGAGTTGGACCTCGGGTTGGAGGGCCAGATTCCTCGCCTGATCCAGGACATAGAGGACTTGCCCGCCGGTGTCCGCATCCCGTCCCAGCTCGATGTCCGTCCCCCGGACGAGTCCGTGGAGGGTGAGGGACATGATGTAGAGCCCCGGCGAGGTGCCCCAGGGAAGCGATTCACGCGGCATCGGCCCACCTCCGCAGGTGCTTCGTGTACAGCTCCGGGTTCTCTGACGTAGCTCCCCGGACTTGGCAGAGCTCTCCCGCGAACTCAACGGCTCTCCCCAGCATTGTATCCAGGGGCCAGCGGAAATGAATGCCCAACGCCAGGACGGCGTTGAACGCGTCCCCGGCCCCGACCGGATCCACCATCCCGGGCAGGTGGGGAGCCGCCTGCCAATGTTCGCCCCCGGTGGCCAGGGCCATCGCCCCTTCGCGGCCCATCGTTACCACCAGGGTCCCGATCCGGTGTCTTTCCCGGAGGGTCCCGGCGGCAGTGGAGAGCTGGCCAGGCTCTCCGACCGGGAGCCGGGCAAGAATCCCGGCTTCCTCCCGGTTCAGTTTCACCCAATGGGCCCCCTGCAGGTGGCGGGCGACCCCTTCCGGGGTCCACCAGGGGTCTCTCAAGTTCACATCAAGGAGGACCGGCACATCCAAGCCCTCCTTCAGGAAGGTCAGGGCTGCCGCGGAGGTCTCCTCCCGCAGTCCCAGGGATCCGTACGATAGGAGTTGAATCCCGCCTAGCTCGGACAGGGGGGGGAGCTTCTCGACGGCGATGGCGTCATAGGCCTGCCGGGCTTCGATCTCGTAGCGGGCCTCGTCGCCCTTGATGTGGGCCGTGACCCGGCCTGTGGGACGGGTCGGGTGAACCTGCACACAAGAGGTGTCCATGCCCCAAACGTCCATCCGGCGGAGAATCTCATCGCCCTCTGCATCCTTACCTACCGCAGTCACGACGAGGGGCCTGGCCTTGAACCCTTGAAGGTGCCAGGCCACGTTGAAGGGGGCTCCCCCGAGCACTTTGCCTCCGTCGGGGAAGTGGTCGAAGAGAGCCTCGCCGAAGATCAGCGGGCGAAAGGCCCCCTCCGCATCGCCTTCGATGTGGACAGGATTTCGGTGTTCGCTGGCTTGTGGCAAGGGGCTGATCCTTCGGAGTCGTCGAGGAGAGAACCGAGGACGAAACGCGTGAAAACGGGATATCACAAGGTAAACGCCGGGGCCCCCAGGGGAACCCTCTTTCGACTCGGGTCCCCGACGGATCCCGGGTTTCGCGGTGCGTTCACCCTGGCGAAGAGGGGCCCGGCGAAGGAGGGGATGATCCATGGGTGAGCACGGCGTCCTCCTGGCCAGCGATATGGATGGGACCGTGATCCCTCTGGAGGAGAACGCCAGGCGAAAGGAAGAGGTGGCCGAGTTCCGGAACGCCGTGGAGGAGGCTGCCGATCTGGTGCTGGCCTATGTCACGGGACGGGATCTGCCATTGGCCCTGAAAGGCATCCGCCGCTTTCTCCTTCCCGAACCTGATATTCTCGTCTGTGACGTCGGCACCTCGGTCTACCGATCCACTCCGTCCGGCTTCGAAATCGACGAGGATTACGTCCGGCTCATGGAGGAAGCCCGGGGTGGAGTGGACGTGCGGGATCTTCGACACGAGATGAGCGGGGTCCCCGAGCTCCTCCTCCAGCCTGACGAACGCCAGACCGAGTCGAAGCTGAGTTATCACCTTTCCCCTGAAGCCGACCATGTCCAGGTACTGGATTCGGTTCAGGCTCTCCTGGAGGGTTTGGGAGGGAATATCCAGGCTGTGTACAGCGTGGGGGCGCCTCACGGGACGGGTCTCCTGGATCTTCTGCCGGCGGGAGTCGCAAAGGACTTCGCGATACACTACCTGCACGACCACCTGGGTGTCCACGCCGACCGGCTCGTGTATGCCGGGGACTCGGGGAACGACCTGGCTGCCATGCTCACGGGCTTCAAGGTGATCGTGGTCGGGAACGCCACGCCGGGCCTGAGAGAGGAGCTGTGCGCCAGGGGAGCGGAAAGGCGGATTCTGGACCGGCTCTACTTTGCTGAGGAGTTCTACGCCGCCGGCGTGTTGGAGGGCTGCCGACATTTCGGGATCCTCTGATCCCAACAGGACTGGTCAGGCTGTCCGGTTCCGGACGTCTCTCGGAGGTACCGTCTTCATGCCGAGGGGAACCAGGGGTCCCCGGCAGCGGGCCCGGCCCCTCCCGCTCCCTCTCAGACTCAGACTACGCGAAGGACTTTTGCGCCCCGGATCTTTCTGCCTTTCAGCTCCTGCAGCGCCACATTTGCCTCCTCGAGGGAGAATTCCTGGACCTCGGGCCGAAGAGAGATCTCAGCCGCCAGATCGAGGAACTCGGACACGTCCCGCCGCGCCACATTCGCGACGCTCTTGATCTCCCGCTCCATCCAGAGGTCCTCGGCGTAGTCGAGGGTCAGCAGGATATCCCGGTCGTGGTCTTCTTTCCGGATGGCGTTGATCACGAGTCGCCCTCCGGGGGCCAGGTTGCGAAGCCCTTCCACCACCGGCGTCCAGACCGGGGTGGTATCGATGACGGCAGCCAGCGGGAGAGGGGCCCGGTCCGTCGTGTCCCCGGCCCAGGCGGCTCCCAACTCCACTGCGAACTCCCTCTCCTTCTCCGAGCGGGCAAACACGAACACGCTCGTATCCGGGAATCGGTGCTTGACCATTTTCAGCACCAGATGCCCGGAGGCCCCGAATCCTGTGAGGCCAAGTGACTGGCCATTTTGGATCGCCGTGAGCCGAAGGGAGCGATACCCTATGGCACCGGCGCAGAGCAGGGGTGCGGCCTCCGCGTCCGAGAACACCGCCGGGATGGGGAATACGAACGTTTCGGGCGCCGTCATTAGCTCGGCGTACCCCCCCGCTACGTCTCGGCCGGTAGCCCTGAAGTCGACGCAGAGGTTGTCCTCCCCTGCTCGGCATGGCTCGCACTCTCCACATGCGGAGAAGATCCAGGCCACCCCTACCCGGTCTCCGATCGTCCACAGGGACGTACCGGGACCCAACCCTTCCACTCGCCCCACCACCTGGTGGCCCAGGACCATCGGAAGGCTCGGGGGGGGAGTCCTCCCCTCGATCTCGTCCAACTCGGTGTGGCAAACCCCGGAAGTCGTTATTCGAATCAAGACCTCCCCGGGCCCGGGAACCGGGTCGGGGAGGCTTGTCAGACGAAGGGGGTTGGGGTTCCGGGCCATGGGGCCCAGAACCTCCAGGATCATGGCTTTCATGCCGGGACCCTCACGGAAATCTCTTTGTGCGGACCTCCCCCACTTCTGCTAAACCCTTCTACCTGGCCAGCTCCTTCAACGTTTCGGTCAAGAGATCATAGAAACGGCCCACCGAGCTCACTTTCACCCGCTCGTTGGGCGAATGGGGAAATTCGATCTGTGGGCCGAACGAGATCATGTCCATGCCGGGCACCATCTCACCGATGATCCCACACTCGAGGCCGGCGTGGACCGCCTCTACGTGTGGCTCGGCTCCCATGACCCTGGTATGCACGTTCTTCACCACCTCCAGGACCTTCGAGTCCAGGTTCGGCTCCCACCCGGGGTATCCGTCGTGTTCATGAACCTCTCCCCCCGCCAGAAAGCCGACGGCCCGAATCTTCCGCCGGATCGAGCCCAGGGCTGACGCAACCGAAGACCGGGAGCTCATGAGGACTTTCAGATCTCTCCCCCCCGTTCTGACCGCAGCCAGATTCGTGCTGGTCTCGACCAGTCCGGGGATGTCGTTGCTCATGGACACGACGCCGTGGGGAAGGGCCACGAGGAATCGAAGAGCCTGCCAGGTGCTGTCGGTGCTCCAGACCTGATCGGGGAGAGGCACCTCTTCCAGCTTGAGATCCATGTCCGGTTCTACGGTCTTGTACTCCTTCTTCAGACAGTCGAACAGCTCACCGAGCTGAAGAAGGAACTCCCCGGCCTGGTCCTCCGGGATGACCACCGTGGCCCATGCCTCCCGGGGGATCGCGTTGTGTTTGTCCCCCCCCTGTAGCTCGGACAGGAAACCGGGCGTTCCATGGGCCATGGCGTGGAGCATTCTTGCCAGGAGCTGAACCGCGTTTCCCCGTTGGAGGTGGATGTCGATTCCGGAGTGGCCGCCGCTCAGACCCTGGATCTTCACCCTGTGGGCAGTAGCCTTGGAGGGGGCCGGGAGGGTTTCCAGGGTGAGGGTCAGGTCTGTGTCCGCACCTCCGGCACATCCGACGGTGAGCGCGCCCTCTTCCTCGGAATCCAGGTTGAGAAGCTGCCGGGCCGAGAGGAGAGTCGGGTCCAATCCACCAGCTCCGGTGAGGCCCGTCTCTTCGTCGATGGTGAAGAGGAACTCCAAGGGACCGTGGGCGAGGTCGCCCGCCTCCAGGATGGCCAGCATGGCGGCCACCCCGATGCCGTTGTCCGACCCGAGGGTCGTGCCGTCTGCGGTGAGATACTCCCCGTCCATCACGGGCTTGATGGCGTCCGATGAGAAATCGTGTTCGACGTCCGAATTCTTCTCGTTCACCATGTCCAGGTGGGCTTGAAGGATGGTACCCTTGGCATTCTCCATCCCTGACGTCCCCGGTTTCTTCACAACCACGTTCCCGGTGGCGTCCACGGCGTGCTCCAGATCATTCCGCTGGGCAACCTGGACCACGTATTCACGGATCTGATCCTCTTCTTTGGAGCCACGGGGGATGGTGAGGATCTTGTCGAAATGGGCCCAGAGGGCTTTGGGTTCGAAGTCGGCAACGAAGGTCATGGTCTCCTTCTCCTTTGGAGGCCGGAAGATCGGGTGCGGAAAATGGTACACTAACCGGCCACAGACCGAATTGACAGGGGCTCCTCGGCAACGCTACCGTGAGCGCCGCGGTCCGGGTCTGAACCCCTCTTCAGGGGCTCTGTTCCGGTTCCCTTGATCCCACCTCAATCCATGAGCTGACCTATGGAGAAGAAGCCCTTCGTTCCATTCGTGCCAGCGTCCCGCTCCATGGACGAGCTGACCGTCAAAGCCCTGGTTCTGGGGGCGGCGATGGCGATCACCCTTGGGGCAGCCAACGCATATGTAGGGATGAGAGCGGGCCTGACCGTGGCTGCCACGTTCCCAGCCGCCGTGGTTGCTATGGCCGTCCTGAGGATCTTCCGTGGGACGATCCTGGAAGAGAACATCGCCCGAACGACGGCCTCAGTGGGAGAAGGGTTGGTGGCCGGCGCCATCTTCACCATTCCCGCCTTCCTCATCAGCGGGGCCTGGGAGGAACTCCACTACTGGGAGAGCACGGCCATCATGCTCATCGGAGGCGTGTTGGGAGTCCTCTTCATCATCATCCTCCGGCGCACGCTGGTGGTGGAAGCCGACCTCCCATTCCCCGAGAGCGTAGCGGCCGCAGAGATCGTCAAGGCGGGGCAGGGAGGACAAACCGGGGCCTCCTACCTCTTCGCAGCCATGGGTCTGGCTGGGCTCTGGGAGCTCCTGAAGAACATGAATGGGATTCAGGTGATTCAGGAGAGCGCCAGCCGGTTCTTCGCCTTCGGTCGCTCTTCCATCGACATCCTTCAAGGCCGTGTGGAATACACCGGAGGCCTCCTGGGAGCCACTCCCAGCGCCTCTCCCATGCTCATGGGGGTGGGGTACATCGTGGGGACGCGAATATCCGCGGTTCTGTTTTCGGGGGCGGTGATGGGATGGCTGCTCCTGGTTCCCCTTTCGGTCTTTCTGAACCCAGGGCTGAGTTCCCTCATCGGGCCGGACGAGGGCTTCGCCGACCTTGCCACCGCCGTCTGGCTCCGTCAGGTCCGGCCGCTGGCCGTGGGGACCATGATCGTCGCGGCATTCTACACGCTCTGGACTCTCCGGACCTCTCTCATCACGGGAATCGGTCGGGCACTCAAGAACATCGGGGTGGTTTCTGCCGGAGATACGGCGGATCGAACGGACGTGGATCTGGACCTCAAGAAGATCTTTGTCGCAGTCGGGGCCACATCCGTCGCGTGCTTCGTCTTGTACTATCACTTCTCCGGCTCTGTGGCAGGCTCCGTGACCCTGACGCTGGTCATGGTCGTCTTGGGTTTCCTCTTCGCTGCGGTGGCGGGATATCTCGTCGGCCTCATCGGGTCCTCGAACAACCCTGTCTCCGGGCTCACGCTGAGCGCCCTCCTCATCGCGGCGGTTCTCATGGTGATGTTGGGCGTCACGGACCTCCAGGGGGTGGCCGGCGTCCTGGGGGTTGCCGGCGTCGTTTGCTGCGCAGCCGCGATCGCCGGCGACATGATGCAGGATCTGAAGGTCGGCCACATTCTGGGTGGCACCCCCTGGAGGATGCAGATCGGTGAGCTGGTGGGTGTAGTGGTGGCGGCGTTCGTCCTCACCCTCCCCCTCATGGCCCTCCACCGGGTCTACACCATCGGTTCAGCCGAGCTTCCAGCTCCCCAGGCCGGCCTCATGGCTCTGATGGCCAATGGGATCGTGGCCGGTGAGATGGCTTGGCCCCTGGTCATCGTGGGGATGTTCTTCGCCGTGGGGCTGATCCTGATCAAGGCTCCGGCTCCCATGCTGATCGCCGTGGGGATGTACCTGCCCTTCGAGTCGACCTCGGCCATATTTGTCGGGGGACTGATCAAGTTGATCTTCAACAAGGTCCTGGAGAAAAGGGGAGCCACGGAGGACGAGAAGGCCCGGGCTGAGAACACAGGTGTCCTGGTCTCCTCTGGGTTCATCGCAGGGGAATCCCTCATGGCGGTCGTTCTGGCGCTGCTGGTTATCGGAGGGGATTTCTATCCCTGGGTCCTTTCATTCCAGCGTTTGACGTTCCTTCAGGAACCCAACTTCTATCTCAGCTTCTTCGCGTACGCCCTCGTGCTCTACATGCTGGTCTGGATTCCGGTGAGCAAGATGAAGGAAGGTGGCCTGCCCTCTACCCACCTGGAGCACTGATGTCGGGAGTCGAGGTCGTTTCGACTCGGGTCGAGCCACCGGTGTCCTGGTCGTGGACGCTAAGGATCTGAAAGGCTGGCTTGGGGGATGGGAAAAAGGGACAAGGAGAGGGAGTTGGAGGGGGTCAACCTTCTGGGGTTGGCCCCCGTCCGCTTGGCTGAGTGGGAGGAGGAACACGGGAAGGTGGTGGTTCTGAGACCTTTCCCCGCGGCCCGTGGGGTTCGGGGCCTACTGGACCGGTTCTTCCACCGGATGTCGGCGAGCCGGATTCGTCTGGACGAAGTCGGAAGTGCCGCGTGGCGGGCGATGGATGGGAGCCGAACGGTCGCTGAGGTAGCCGAGCTCTTGAGGGAAGAGTTCGGAGGAAAGGTAGATCCTGCAGAGCGGCGGCTGGCGCACCTGATCTGGCAGATGCGGCGCGAGGGACTGGTGGCCTATCCGGGCTGGGACGAAGACCCGGCCCGTCGACGGTAAGGCCCGGGGCCTCGCCCCGGGCCTCCCGGTGGAGTCACGGTTCCAGCGGATCCGCCTCCGGTTGGTTCGCTCCCGCCCTCCCGTTAGTTCTCTCCCGCCCTCCCGTTCTTCGCGAACTTGACCTCCCCTCCCACGATGGTATATACCACCTCGGCCGTGGGGATCTCGTCTTCGGGAATGGTGAGGATGTCCTTCGACAGGACGGTGATATCGGCCAATTTCCCCGGGGTCAGGCTTCCTTTGACGTCCTCTTCGAACCCGGCGAACGCACCGTTGATCGTGTAGGACTCCAAGGCTTCCATCCGGCTCATCCTCTGGTCGGGGAAGAACACGGTCCCATCCTTCAACTTCCTGGACACCGTGGCGTAATAGCTCGGGATGGGATCCACATCTTCGACGGGGGCGTCGGTCCCGTTGGAGATGACCGCCCCCGTCTGCATCAGCTTCTGCCACACGTAAGCCCCTTCCTCCGCACGCTCCCTCCCGAGCCGCTCCAGGACATACGGGGCGTCCGAAGTGCAGTGGATCCCCTGCATCGCGGCGATCACTCCGAGTTCCCCGAACCGGGCGATGTCGTCCGGATGCAGGTGTTGAGTGTGCTCGTCCCGCCACCGGAAATCGGACTTCTCGGGAAAGGCCTCGAAGGTCCGCTGGAAGATGTCCAGAGTCTCGCGGTTCGCCCTGTCCCCGATCGCATGGACGTTGAGTTGGAAGTCATGCTCGGCGGCGATCCGCGCTGTTTCTTCGATGATCTCGACGGAGGTGGTGTTGAGGCCGGTGCTGGAGGGGAGGTCCTCATACGGTTCCAGGAGCCATGCCCCATGGGGCCCGAGAGCGCCATCGATGAGGCGCTTGATTGACCGGACGGTCAGATGGTCGTCGCCGTATCCGATCAGTCTGTATTCGTCGATCCGAGCCCTGAGGTCTTCATTGGATGCCGAGAGCATCACATGTAGCCGTACACCCAACTCGCCGGCCTCGACCATCTCTTTGTAGAGGTCCACCGTTTCGAACCCCACACCAGCGTCGTGCAGGGTCGTGATCCCCTTGGACAACACTTCCTCGTCCGCGAGTTGAGCGACCCGCCGCGGGTCTGCCGCCCCGGCCCCCTCGTACGCTGGGCCGAGGAGCCCGGCGGCTGTTTCCCTGAAGACACCGATGGGATCACCCTGGGCATCGACAACGATCTCCCCTCCCGAGGGGGGTTGGGTGTTTCGGTCGATTCCGGCCATCTCCATCGCCTTGGCGTTGGCGAATACCGCGTGCCCGCTCGCGTGCCCGAGGACCACCGGATTGTCTGGCGAGACCGCGCTCAGGGAGTGATGTAGAGGAAGGCCGTCCACATTCGAAGAGGGCACTCGATCCCACTTCTCCTGATGCCACCCGCGTCCCTGGATCAGTGTGCCGGGCTCCGCCTCGGCTACCGCCGCAGCCACCATTTCGATGACGTCGTCCCAGATGGCGACATCCATGAGGTTGAGTTGGAGCTGGGCCTGGCCGATCCCCATGAAGTGGGCGTGGCTTTCGATCAGGCCCGGGATCGCCAACTGCCCTTGAAGGTCGATCACCTCCGTGGCCGGACCGATGAAGGCCTCCACATCTGCATCCGAGCCCACCAGCAGGATTCGGTCCCCACTGACGGCGATGGCTTCACCATCGGGGACGGCTTCATCCACCGTTACGACCTTGCCGCCTCTGAGAACCAGGGTCGCCGAGTCTTCAGCAGGAGCAGAGCAGGCGGACCAGAGGAGCCCGGACCCTGCCAGGAGAAACGTGGCCGCCTTGGGAAGTGTGCCTATCCATCTCATCGGTGCCTCCAATCGGGAGAAGAACCGCTGGGGAATGGATATCAGGCTATGGGATCTGTCGATGGAGGGCAAACCCAGGGTCGGAAAGGGGGGGTGGGCGTGTCCCGGAGGGCGGCTCACCCCCTGGCACTTATCCCCCCTTCCTGGACCAGAGCAAGATCACTCCGCAGTTCGAGCCAGCCGAGGTGTAACGGGCCGGTACCTCAGCCGGACTCCGGTAGACCTCGATCGCTTCGATATCGAAAGGCATGATGATGTTGTCCAACTCGTCGGCGCCGGGTTGGGGGATTCCATCGAGGTAGACCTGGGGCAGGCAAAACCCCCGGAGGGAGGCCGCAGACCGCATGAGTGGTACGTACCCGCTCCCGGCCATGTTCGACGCGGGCATGAGTCGGATCCCGGGGACCCCCCAGAAGAAGTCGGAGATCTGGCGGGCGTCGAACCGGTCGAGAATCCTTTCCGGGCCGATGAAATGCCCGAGTCCGACCTGTTCCCGATCATAATAACCCGCCATCACCAGAGATATCCGTTTGGATTCCGCCACCACCCTCAAGGAGTCCAGCACCAGAGGCATGGGGTCCAGGCGGAACTCAGCCGGGACCAGCTGGTCCTCCCCCAGCAGGATTGGACCCTCCACGCTGGACCGATAGCCCAGGCTTTCGCCGTAGAGCATGTAGCTTCCCGGTTCCGGCGCATCCAGGCGGAAGAAACCGCTCTCATCCGCCAGGGTCCAAGCCACCCGGTCTCCCTCCTCGGTCAACAAACCCACGTATCCCAACAGGATGGCCTGGCCTGACTGGGCGTCCAGGAGATTTCCCATGATGCTCTGGGCTTCGCCCACCCGGGGAAAGAGAAGGCCGAGAAGCAGAGCACCAAGGCAGGTGGCTCGACGTCGCACGAAGTTAGCGTTCGTTCTGTTTCCCTCGACCTTCATCCCCTCTCCTTGCGTCTGTTCGGTGCCACGTTCAACAGCGGGGGGGATTGGCCTCCCCGGTTCCCGGTCACACTTCTGTGTACTCAGGACACCCCCTCCCGGGTTCCCAGGCATGGGGTTCGAGCCCCGCCGATCTCAGCAGGAAGGTCCCGCCCTACTCCCATTCGATGGTCCCAGGGGGTTTGGACGTGATGTCCAACGCCACGCCGGACACCCCGTCGAGGGCGAGGATGCTCTCCCGGAGCTCCTCCAGGACCCCAACGGGCAGCGGGAAGGGCCTGGCGGTCATCGCTCGTTCGGACACGATGGGGCGGATCACCACCAACTCCCCCGTGGTGCTCCCCAATCGGAGCGGAACCAGGACCGTGGGACATTGCCAGATGGAGTCGTAAAGATCGTGGGCCCGGAGGGCTTCCATCACGAGGTGGTCCGCTTCCCTCAGGGTGTCCAGCCTCTCCCGGGTGACGCCCGCCGCCAGTGGCGTGGCATCGCTTGGCGGGGCTTGGGAGAGGTTCCAGATACACCGGTTGATTCCCGGCACTTCCTTGGTAATGGCGGATGCAGCCTGGATGAGCTTTTCCCAGGGTGCCTCTCCGGTCACCAGGACTGGGTGCTCATAGGCCCGGAGGTCGGCTTTGACGCCCACGGATCGGATGGGAAGGAGTAGGGCGGACAAACCGAACCGATCCCGGATTGGAGCGAGAAGCGGTTCCGCGACATCGAACCCTTCGGTGTCCGGTTGGCCGGTGTTGCAGAGGAGGCGAACGCCCAGGCCTGGGCCGGGGAACGGATGGCGCCACAGGAGCGCGTGGTCGATGCCCAACCGCTCTCCGAGCTCCCGCACCTCCACCTTGTAGAGCTCGGACAGAGGCTCGACCACCTTCCCTTCCTCGATCATCCTCTCGATGACGGGCACTCGATTGTGGTGGGTCTTGATGACGTCGGCCCGGCGGGTCCCACCAGTCTCGATGGTGTCGGGATAGATGGTGCCCTGCCCGAGGAGGTGGTCCTCGATCTGGAGTTCCCTGGCCTTCTCCTGGAACACTTCGACGAAGGTGTTCCCGATGATGCGTCGTTTCTCCTCCGGCCCAACGGCTCCCGCGAGGGCGGAGAGGAACGTCTCGCTCGCGTCTACGAAGTGGAAGTGCTCTCCGAGGCCCATTCGCTCGAACAGCTCCACCACCCCTGCACTTTCTTCCTTCCGCATCAGGCCATTGTCGATGTGGAGGAGATGAAGCCGCTCGGGACCCAGGGCTTTTCCTATGATGACGGCGGATACCGTCGAGTCTACTCCCCCCGAAACCAGGAGGAATACCGACTCCTCTCCGACGTGGTCCCGGATCTTGGCCACCTCCTCGTCCATGTATTGGTCCATGCTCCAGGATTTGCGGCACTCACAGATCTCGAATACGAAATTCGAGATCATCTCCGTCCCGTGAACGGTGTCGTCTACCTCAGGGTGGAACTGAAACCCGTAACGCTTGAGGGAGTCCGACCCGATGGCGGCGTACCTATGTTCTCCCCCCCCCGTGACCGTGAACCCCAATTCCTCGAATCCCGGGCCGACGGATGCCACCGAGTCGTAGTGGCTCATCCAAACCCTCTCAGACGGTTCCAGCCCGGCGAAGAGGGGGTGCTCCTCCTGGATCTGAAGATCTGCCCGGCCCCATTCACGACCACCGTGGACGACCTCTCCCCCATAGTGTTTGGCAATCTCCTGGTGGCCGAAGCAAAAGCCCAGGATGGGGATGTCCAGGTCATAGATGGCTTTGGTGTAGTCTTGCTCCTCACCGTGAGAGGAGAGGGCGGGGCTCCCTGAGATGATGATTCCCCGATATACCTGGAAGGCTGAAATGGGATCTTCGGGCTGTCGGATTTCCGCCAGCACGCCGAGGCGCCGAATCTTCGTTGCGATCAGGTGTGCGTATTGTCCGCCGAAATCGATGACTGCGATCGTGTCGTGTTGCATGGGGCTCGGAGGTTCCGGGACCGAGTAGACGCGGGTTGGCCGAAGGTGTACTGGCCATCGGAGAGGGGCGAAGCGCGGGCGCCCCCGTCCGCCGCACTGCTACGTCATGGAAGGATACAGGAAAACCCCCCCGGAACCCAGGGGACCCACGTCAGTTTTTCCCAGCGGGCCGCGATGGGACCCCCGCTGGCCCACCCGACCTCAGGCCTCCGGGATACGAGCCACCCAGAAGTGGCCCAAACCCCAGGCCAACGCCAGCAGGACAAGGGCTCCCCCGGCAAAGAACCGCAACTCCAGGTCCACGAGCGCGTCCACCTCTTCCATGAGCGTGGCCTGGGTGCGGCCGAACGCCACATACCCCTGTCGGTTCCCGGCAGTACCCGTGAGGGCGGAGAGTCCGAATAGTCGGACCATGCCGTCCAGGTCCGTACCGCTCACCACCGCCTGTTCCGATCCGTCCGGGAGAACCGGAAAGTCCGGCCCCGCCATCGCGCCGACCGAATCGGCAAGGGTGAAATCACCCGTGGAGGGAAGTCGAACCATGACCTGCCCGCCGGAGCTCAATACCGTGAAGGTGTAGTCATCCGGGAGGGGGTCTTGGGCCGCCAGATCGGCCAGCGTGGCCAGGTCGATGCTCGCTCCCAGGATCCAAGAAAGCTCATCCCCGTCGAAGATGGGATGGGCCAGGCCCAGAACAGGGCGCCCGGTCAGCCGGCCAAGGGCGAAGTTCCCGACGGCGAACGATCCACGCGAGGATGCCCTGGTGTAGTAGGCCCGATCGCCCAGGTACAGATCCGATTCCGGGGTCACCGCCCCGCAAGCTAGATAGCCGTCCATGCCGATGAGGGAGATGGTCGTGTAGGCTTCCATGTGCTGGATAGCACGCTGGAGATATTCCGTGCACGTGGGCGCACGCCCAGAACGTACCTCCGGGAATTCGGCAAGGGTTGCCAGGTAGCTCCGACTCTGTTCCAGGATGCCGGCGTACTCTGCTGAAACGTGCTGGGCCCGTGAGGCGAGCTCGCGCTCTTTGGCTTCCAGCTGGAAGGTCCTGAGCTCTCCATTCACATACCAGAATAGGCCCAGGGCTGGGATGAAGGCCACGAATACCAGGATCAGCAGTCGTAGCTGAAGAGTGCGGGAGCTGACGCTTGCCATGCTCGCCTCCTTTCGACGATCCCGACAAGCCGGCCGAAAGAGAGGGCGGGCCGGAGGAATCTCTCCGGCAGGCTTTGGATAGTTTTGCGGTTGGGCTTCGCGTGTGGGGCGGGTGAGGCCACCGAACCCACTCGAGGATACTCGGAGGAGGGGGCGGGCGGCAAGCTTTTCCCATGGCTTTCCCATGGCTGCCCCTTTCTGATTGCCCCGTCCCGAGGCCAGATTGGGGCCGGAACCAAGTGTCCCTCTGGAGGTCAACCCATGTCCTGTTTGCGTCGCCACACTGGCATCGTCCCACTTTTCGCCGTCGCCTTTGCCCTGGCAAACCCCATCACTCCGGTCGACCTGGAAGGGCAGGGGACCCGGATGCTCCGTCAGCCCACCGTGAGCGAGACCCATATCGCGTTCGTGCATGCCAACGACATCTGGCTCACGGGGAGGGATGGTGGCGACGCCCGCCGCCTGACCACCGCAGAGGGTGCCGAAACAAATCCGTCCTTCTCTCCCGATGGCGCGCATATCGCGTTCAGCGGACAGTACGGCGGGAACACCGACGTGTATGTGGTTCCCGCTGGAGGCGGCGAACCCCGCCGCCTGACCTGGCATCCCGGGGCCGACGTGGTCCAGGGGTGGACCCCCCAGGGGGAGGTGCTGTTCCAATCCGGGAGGGAAGGGCACCCCACTCGGCTCTGGCAATTCTACACGGTTACCATGGATGGAGGGTTCCCTGAGGCCGTTTCCGCGGCCCAGGCCTATGACGGAGAGATGAGCGGTGACGGTGCCTGGCTCGCGTATCAGGAGATCGGATACTGGGACCCCGAATGGCGGAACTACCGGGGAGGGCAGGCCCAGCCTGTCCGTGTGGTTTCCACAGAGGATTGGAATCTCCGAACGCCGCCGTGGGAGGGAGAACGGCAGATGGCGCCGGTCTGGCTGGACGGTTCAGTCTACTACATGTCCGAGCGGGATTGGGCCAGCAACATCTGGTCCTGGAACCCGGAAACCGGGGAGGAGCGGCAGCACACGTTCCACGTAGACTTCGACGTCAAGAGCCTCGGTGCCGGTCACGGCGTGGTCGTGTACGAACAGGCAGGGTACCTCCACGTGTTGAGCCCCTCATCCGGTGAGACGAGACAGCTGGAGATCCGTGTCGCCGGGGACATGACCTGGGCCCGGCCACGGTGGGAGGCGGTGCCAAGCTCGGGGCTCCGAGATGCCCGCCTTTCCCCTACCGGGAAGAGGGCGATCTTCGAGTACAGAGGTGAGCTGTTTACGGTGCCGGTGGACGACGGGAGTTGGAGGAATATCACCAGAACGCCAGGGGTCGCCGACCGGCACGCGGTCTGGTCACCGGCTGGAGAAAAGGTCGCGTGGTTCAGTGACGAGGGCGGAGAGTACGGTCTGGTGGTTGCGGATCAAGATGGCGCGAACCCCCGGCGAGTGGAGATTCCCTCACCCACGTTCTTCTTCGTTCCTACCTGGTCCCCGGACGGGACCCGATTGGCCTTCACCGACACGGAATACCGGGTGCTGATCATGGACGTGGAGACGGGCGATCTGACCCACGTTGACACGGATCGCTACGCCCACCCGGAACGGTCGATGAACCCGGTATGGTCCCCGGACTCTCGGTGGATCACCTATGCCCGCCGACTGGACAACCAGCTCAGGGCTGTCTTTGTCCATGACACCCGCTCGGGAGAAACTCGGCAGCTTACCGATGGGATGGCTGACGCGATCAGCCCAGTATGGGACGCGTCGGGGGAGTATCTCTACTTCCTGGCATCCACGAATTACGGGTTGAATACCGGTTGGTTGGATATGACCTCCTACGACCGACCCGTCACCCGGGCCCTCTACGTGGCCCTCCTGCAGGAGGACGAAGCATCTCCGTTCATCCCGGTGAGTGACGAGGAGACCGGTGGGGAGGAGGAGACCGAGGCTCGCGGAGGAGAGCCAGCCCCGGAAGCGGACTCGGATCATCGCGGGCCCAACGAGGACCCCCCGGAGGTAAGGATCGACTTCGACGGGATCGCCCGGAGGATCGTGGATGCGCCTGGACTGCCGTTAAGGAACTACGCTGGGTTGGTGGAAGGTCCGAAGGGGAGGGTCTTCGTGGCGGAGGTCGTATCCAACGCCCAGGGGTTCACACTGCAGCGGTATACGGTGGAGGATGCCGAAGCGGAAGAGTTTCTAACCGGCGCCTCCTCCGTCACGGCTTCCCATGACAGAAAGAAGCTTCTCGTCCGGGCCGGGTCGGAGTGGAGCGTGGTGGACGCCGGAGGGGCACCGCCACGAAGCGGCGGGGAACGCCTGTCGACGAACGGCATGCGAATCAAGGTCGAGCCGAAGGCAGAGTATGCCCAGATGTTGAGGGACGGGTGGCGGTTCATGCGGGACTTCCTCTACGTCGACAACGCCCACGGAGCACCGTGGGACGAGGTCTGGGAATGGTACAGTCCCTGGTTGGAGGACGTGAATCATCGATCCGATTTCAACCACCTTCTCGACATGCTCTCGGGAGAGATCGCGGTTGGGCACTCATACGTCAGAGGGGGCGACTATCCGGACCTGGAGAGCCCTCGGACGGGCCTGCTCGGTGCAGACCTCTGGGAGGAGGATGGCTTCTTCCGGATCGGCCGCGTCCTCGCTGTCGAAGAGTGGACCGTCGGCTTGGAGGGTCCCCTCGCCATCCCCGGAATGAAAGTGTCTGAAGGAGATTTCCTCCTCGCGATCGATGGGAAGCCCCTTCGAACTCCAACCAACCCGTTCATGCTGCTGGAAGGTACGGCCGGCCGGACGATCCTGATCACGGTGAATGACAGGCCAACGTTCGATGGTGCCCGGGAGGTCGTGGTCGAGCCGGTTTCCAGCGAGAATCAACTCCGGACGCTGGCATGGGTCTCAGAGAATCAGAGGCGGGTGGATCGACTGAGCGACGGCCGGTTGGCTTACGTTTGGCTTCCGAACACTGGTCAAGGGGGCTACGCCTACTTCAATCGCATGTATTTTGCCCAGCAGGATCGGGAAGGCGCCGTCATCGATGAACGGAACAATGGGGGCGGGTCTGCGGCTGACTACATCATCGACGTCATGGCCAGAGAGTTGACCGGCTATTTCAACTCTCGAGCGAACGATCGGAAACCCTTCACCCAACCCATGGCCGGCCTGTGGGGCCCGAAGGTGATGATCATCAACGAGCGGGCAGGTTCGGGCGGCGACCTCATGCCTTACCTGTTCCGATTCCGGGGGGTGGGGCCGCTGGTCGGGACGAGGACCTGGGGTGGATTGGTTGGCACCTGGGATACTCCCCCTCTCATTGACGGTGGCCGTTTTGTCGCTCCTCGGGGCGGCTTCATCGATGTGGACGGCCAATGGGCGGTGGAAGCGGAGGGAGTGGCCCCGGATATCGAAGTCCATTTTGAACCCCGGGCCCACGTCCGAGGTGAGGACCCCCAGTTGGAGGCGGCGGTGGAGGAGGCGTTGAGGCTCCTCGAGACGGAGAGCGTGGAACTGAAGCAGGAGCCCCCACCACCGATCCGGTGGCGCCGGCCAGGGCGGCGGGGAGGGCGTGGAAGCTGAGACTCCCTTCTTGGCGGATCGGTTCCCCCGGTGCCGCTCGAGTGACCCGGGCCGAACAAGGGAATCCTCCTCGGCGGGTGCCTCCGGGCCTAGATTAATCAGGAAGATCCGGTCCCCTCCGCCTTTTAGGAAAAGGAGGACACCTGTGGGCACTATCCCGCAGACCCGTTTCCGTTCGCTCCTCACCGGGGTGTGTTCCCTTGGGATCCTCCTTTCTCCCGCGTGCGCGTCAACCGGCCGTCTCGCCGAGTTCGATTTCCGGGACACTGGCCTGGCCGTCGTGACCATCACCCCACCCCACCCTCGGGTCCTCACCGGCGATTCCCACGACCCGGATGAGAGAGGGTGGCTCCGGACCCTCTTCAGGATCGGGAGTGAGATGGCACGGGACGCTCAAGCCGAGGGAGCCGCCGAGAAGCTCGCGGAAGCTTCCGATCGGGTGGATGTGGCCGGCCTCATGGGGGAGAGGGTCCTGGAGAGAAGCGCACGAATTCTCCGGGCCCGGCCCATGGATTCGTCTTCCGGTGCGGACTTCGAGCTGGAGATCCGAGTCCGGGATTACGGCATCCGGGCCGATTCCTGGGAGGCGCAGGCGGACTTCTTCATCCGCGCCGAGGTCCTCCTTCTGGAGAGCCCTACCGGGTCCCTCGTCTGGAAGGCTGGCGTGGAGGCGAGAGACCCGATCAACCCGAACTCCTGGAGTGAGGGAGGGGCTTTGGGGACCCTCATCACTGCTCAGGCCCTGGCCGGCCTTTCGGTGGAGGAGATGGAAGCAGCGCTCGAGAACCTGGCAATCTATTCGGCCGACAGGATCACCTGGGAGTTGGAGGACGGTCTGGATCGCGCTCGGAGATGAATGCCCCGTGAGGCGCTCCTCCTCCCGGAGGCGGCACATTGGGCGCTCCTCGGACGTATGAAGATCAGAGGCCAGGGGGCCTCGGACTTCATCCACGGGTGCTCTCATGAGATCGTTACTACTTGCCACAGCCCTCCTTTTCTCCCTCGCAGGGTGCCTGGAGAGCTCTACCGGGCCCGAGGGATCCGGGCCCGCCCGCATCAGGCTTCATGTCACAGGCGGGTTCGCCGGCGTGGACTACACCATCTATATGGATGGACCCGGCGGCGTCGTCGTCGGAGAGTCCTGCGTCGCATACTGCGACTTCCAGGACGGGGATGTCCTCCAGACCCTTTCCAGAGACCAGGCCGTCTACCTCACCGGGCTGTTTCTCGAAGCCGGAATCCACTCCCTGGATGGGACCGACTTCGGGTACGAATGCTGTGACCAGTTCCACTACGAGCTGATCTTCCGGGACGGGGACGGGACCAGCACCGTTCGGGGAAGCTCCCAGGTGTTTCCAGGGGATCTTCGGAACGCCGTGGGCCAGATCCACGGTCTCGCGTCAGGGACCCTCCCGGTGGTTTTCGATCCAAACACGAGTCCCGACCTGTGGCCCCGGGACAACCTCTCCCTGCAGAGGTTGGAGGTCCGTGGGGATCAACTGGAGCTTCGGGTGTCCTATAGCGGCGGGTGCGAGCTCCATGATCTGAAAGCCGTGGCTTGGGGGGGGTGGATGGAATCCTTCCCAGTCCGGATCCGGGCATTCATTTCGCACGACTCCAGGGCGGATCCCTGTGACGCCATCGTCACGAGGGAAGTCAGGTTCGACCTCCGTCCCCTCCAAACCGCCTACCAGGAAGCCTATGGGACCGGGGTACCGGGAAAGACGACCCTGATCATCGAGTTGGCAAACCCGGATTGGGCCAGCTCCCTCTCCGGCTACGAGCTGGTGTACGTCTTTTAGGGGCAACCTCAGAAGACCACCGACAGGATCCGGTTGGAGTCAAGGCTGGCTTCCTGACTCAGGAACACCTGCATGGAGGGCGTGCCGGGCTCGCCCACCCGCAGGGTATACACGCCTGGGCGGAACACCTTCGGTGTGAAGCGACTCCCCTTGATCCTGAGGGTATACACGATCTCGCCGCCTGCCTCGGAGACGACCTGAACCACCGGGTCGGCCATTCCCACGATCTCCAGGGAAGGGAGGTACCCCCAGGGTGTCCTGCCGAATCCGTCTTCCTGGCCGAAAACAACGGGCCAGCCCGGGTAGGGTGGGTCTCCGGCAGCGGGATCGGCCCAGCGGGGCCAGGCCTCCAACCGCACCTCACGGGTTTCCCGGTTGAACCGGGCGATTCCGTACCCGGGAGCCCGGTTGTGGAGGGCCCGCGGCTCGCGGGCCCACAACGCAGGATTTGAGACGGCGTGAACCGTCATCCGGTTCCCGAATCCATCGAGGAAATCTCCAGCGTATTCGGGAGCTCCTGGGGGACGGTTGCCTCCTGGACGGGGTGGGTACCACCGCCGGGGCCAGAAGTTGGCCACCGATGGAACGCAGAGGGCGAAAGGGCCGTCGCCCCATTCATCCACCCCGTATTGGATAGTGCTAGCCAGGTGTTGGTCTCCGGCCAGGTGGACTGCGAACCCTTTTCGTATGGCTCGGATCGCCCGGTTTCTGGCACCCTGAGGCCAACCGTTCGAGTCCATGTCGGCTGCCAGTTTGTCGCCCTCGATCCACGAGCCCGGCTCCGGTATGGGCAGGGACGGGATCACCGATCCGCTCAGGGCATCGCTGGGTATCGTGGCCACATTCGCGAAGATCGTCTGGGACAGGACCACTTTCATCCAGGTGCCGCCCCCCCACTCTCCCGCCCATTCCTCCAGGAAGCGCTCCTGAGCCTCCCCCAGGAGAGAAGCTCCGGGAACGTCCGCCTGTTTCGGTGCGTCGAAATCCGGACTCTGAGCCCATCCGTTCCATACGTCGGCGTCGGGTACAAGGAGTTTCGGTGGAGATTTGAACTTCCGGTCCTCCAGGACGGCGAAGCTGACACCCCCGTAGAGGATGTCCGTGAAATACGTATCAATGTCAAAAACCGAAGCTTCCGGATGATACGGCGCCGGCAGGTGGGCGGCGTGGGTCCGCTGGACCATGTTCACGAATGTGGCCGGGAGCTTGTATCCGCCCTGGTCCTGGGCTTCGGCCCCTGAGAGGCCTGGAGGCGTTGGACGCCCACCCGCTCCCCACACGTTCCCGTGGAACACGTCATGATCATCCGGAATCGCGACAGACGGGATGTCCCGGGTCAGGTCCCTGAAGGCCCAGAGCCACAAATACCACTTGTACAGGTAGTCGCCGAACGGGTGCTGGAAATCCGCCCGGGTCGGGCTGGCCCCCTCGTAGACCTGATCTCCGCTGAAGAACAGAAAGTCGGGGGCATGGTTTTGGACGTGCGCTGCGATGTCCTCGTGGGGGAACCAGATGTGGCTCAGCCAATCAAAGGTCCCTCGGTCCACGCCGGGGCTGGCCACGTTGTGATTCCCCGTGAACGCTGCGACCACCAAGTCCGTGCCGGACGGTTCGGCCCGGATGGTGCCATGGTATGCGTCGCCTCCCGGGCCGCGTCCGGGCCCAGGGAGGAAAGACAGTCGATAGGGCACTTCTCTGGTCGCCGGCCACTCGTCCACCTGGAAGGTGGCCGTATACCCTGGGACGGTCACAGGAGAGCGTTGGGCCGTCACCCATCTCCCCTCTTCATCCTGAACCTCCAGGAGGACGGAGTCGGGGATCGGTGGCCCCGATCCTTCCAAGGGTCCCGAGACCGGGAAGAGCTGAGCAGAAAGCCGGAGGGATCCCCTGCTCATCGTATGTTGGGCTCCCAGTATGGGCCCCAGGGCTCCTTCCGGCAGCATCTCCACCCCCCTCCCCTCGATCCGCAGGTGCCCGAACCATCCACGGGACCCGGTGCCTTCCGGGCCGTGAGAGACCAAAGCAATCCCGCCTGTGAGGGAACCGATGGGGAAGGGGCCCCCGGCCAGCTCGATGGGCGGTTCCCGGGAGGAGACAGATCGGGCTTGGAGGAAGACGCGAGCCTCGTCGCCCTCCGGAGCCACTCGGATCGTCAACTCCAGGGAATCGGTGGCCCTCAACCCGGCTGGACTCCGGGCCAGGATCGCGTTTCCCTGGGAAAAGTCGGCCAGAAAGAGTCGGCCCTCCTGATCTATGCCCACGAACCGCCCGGCTCCTGGGCCACCGCTGTGATGGATTAGAGCGGCCCTTCTGGGGTCCAGATCCGGCCCTCCCCCTCCCAACAGGAGTCCCACCGCCCCGGTATCCTCCAGCCCCCCGGTCCCGCTGGTCGCCCCCGCCGAACCCTCGGTTGGAATGAGCCCCGTCGACAACCGCACCACAATCTCCCCTCGTTCGGGACGGCCTCGTCGGGTCAAGAGATGAGCCGTCCGCATGGGGAGGTCATGAACCGCCTCCAACCGCCCCCCACTCACCGCCCAGTCCTGTACCCGGTTCGCCCAGAGGTCCCTCCCGGGCCACGGCCGGTCCGGGACTTCGTTCCAGCTCAGGTATAGTTCCCCGGGCTGTCCATCGCAGCAGAGGATGGGGAACAGGAAGAGAGCCACGGCGAGGCGAAGGACGACCCCGGTGCAGAGATCTCGCTTCATACGACGTTTCGCTCCTTGATGAGGTCGCCCGTGGTCAGGCGTTGGAACCCGAACCGCTCGAGGTCGATGGTTCGGTACTCTCCGTGGACAATCAGCTCGCTCAGGGCCCGTCCGATCCCCGGCGCGTGCTGAAGTCCATGTCCGGAGAACCCGTTCGCAAAGAGGAAGTTCAGGAGGGAGGGGTGGGGGCCGAGGATAGCGTTCTGGTCCAGGGTGTTTACAGCGTAATGCCCCGCCCATGAAGGGCCCAGCTTGAGGACTTCGAACGCGGGCACTCGGTGTGCGAGAGTGGGCCAGACACTCTCCTCGAAGAGCTCGTACTCCATGTCCAGGTCGTACGTGTCCGGGTCCCGACGCTCGTCGGGCGAAACACCGCAGAGGAAATCAGGGCCCTCCGGCCGGAAGTACACTCCGGAGGGATCGATCGTGAGAGGAGCATCCGACGGGCCGTCCTGGCACCGGATCCGGTAGACGAAACGTTTTCGAGACCGAACCGGCAGGTCCGGTATTCCTGCCATCGCTGCGACCTCCCGAGCCCGGGGCCCCGCCGCGTTGATCAGAGATCCAACCGGGGCCCTTCCTCCACCCTCGAGACGGACCCCTCTCGCCCGCTGGGCCTCCACCTCGATCCCTATAACCCGGTCTCTCAGATACACCACCCCCTGGTCCATGGCTTTCTTCCGGAAGGCCTGGAGAAGGGAATAGGGATCGATCCACCCTTCTCCCTTGAGCCCCACCGAACCGCCCGCCAGGTCCGTGGTCTCCATCCAGGGGTACCTGGTTTTCAACTCCCCCCGGTCCAGGAGGGCGATCTCGGCCCCCAAGGAAGTCTGGACCGCATGGTTCGCCGCCAACGTCGCGACACCGGATTCGGTCGCGAGAAAGAGATACCCTCCCTCCACGAAGCCCAGGTCGGGTGGATCTCCGTCCACAGCCAAACGACCCTGGGAGTCCCGGAGAAACTCTGCAGTGAAGAGCGAGAGGAGGATGTTCTCGGGCGTGGAGAACTGCTGACGAATTCCCCCCACCGACAGGGCGGTGGAGCTGCGGGCATACGTAGGATCGGGCTCGATCACCCCGATCCTCGATCCTCTCGCTTCCGGTAGGGACGACAGGAAGAAGGCGGCGGAGCTTCCGATGACTCCGCCACCTACGACCAACACGTCGAAGGACTGTTCCGTCATGAGCGGGACCAGAAGGCGGGTTATTCCCTGGTCCACCTCTTCATCCAGGCCAGGACGGTCTCGTGCCATTGGATCCCGTTGGCGGGGCTCAACACCCAGTGGTTCTCGTCGGGGAAAAAGAGGAACTGGCTCGGGATGCCCTTCCTCTGCAACGCGGTGAACGCGCCGATCCCGTGCTCCAGCGGGACCCTGTGGTCCTGCGCGCCGTGGACCACCAGCATGGGAGTTTGCCACTGGTCCACGTGCATCACGGGGTTGTGCTTTTCGTACCCGTCCTCGCTCTCCCAGTAGGTGCCGCCGTGCTCCCACTCCGGGAACCAGAGTTCCTCCGTACCGTAGTACATGATCCGCTGATCAAAGACCCCATCGTGGTTCACCAAGCACTTGAAACCATCGTTCCAGGCTCCGGCGATCCAGTTGACCATATACCCGCCGTAGGAAGCGCCCAGCGCACAGGCCCGGTCCCCGTCCATCCAGGGATTGGCCTTCAGTGCGGCAGCCATCCCCAGCTTCAAGTCCTCCAGAGGCTTGCCACCCCAGTCCCCGGTTATGGCATCGGTGAAGTCCTGCCCATATCCGGTGGAACCGTGGAAGTCCACCATCAAGGCCGCGTATCCAGCGGCGGCGTAGATCTGGGGATTCCACCGGTAATGGAAGTTATTGGACGAGGACCCCTGGGGTCCGCCATGAATGATGAAGGCCACCGGGTACCGCTTCGCGGGATCGAAATCCACAGGCTTCACCAACCAGGCGAAGATCTCGTCTCCACCCGCCCCTCGGAATGTCATCTGCTCGGGCTCACCCAGGCGGATGGAAGCCAGACGCTTCTGGTTGATGGCCGTGATGGGCCGGACGTCCGAACCGTCGGGTCTGGACGTATAGAGCTCGACCGGAGATTCGAGGTGGTCCATCCCGAATACGATCCGGTCCCCTGCGAAGGAAGGGGACCGAACCGTACCCTCATGAATGAGCTCCCTGACCCGGCCGGAGGTCACATCGACGGAGAAGAGGGAGGTGTTCCCCAGATTCTGGGCAGTGACCAGAAGCGTGCTTCCATCGGGGGAGAAGGTCATGGACCCGACCGACCGGTCCCAATCCTCCGTCACCACTCGCTCGTTTCCATGCGGCCAATCCTTGAGCACGATTCGAAACCGGTCGGCTTCGAAGCCTGGGCGTTCCATGGCCAGGTAGGCGAACGAGGACCCGTCGGGACTGAAAACCGGCCCCGTATCCCAGGCTCTGTTCTCCGTGGTGATGAGGTGGGGTTCGTGCGAGCCGTCTACCGGGGCGATGAAGAGGTCGAAATCGGTGGACCAGGGTTCACTTTCGTCGTCGGTCCTGGCCGTGAAGACTACTGCCTGGCCTTCGGGAGTGAACGTGTATTCTTCCGGACCCCCGAATGGCACGGAAGG
This sequence comes from Gemmatimonadota bacterium, assembly GCA_039592115.1. Classification (GTDB taxonomy): domain Bacteria; phylum Gemmatimonadota; class Gemmatimonadetes; order Longimicrobiales; family Gaopeijiaceae; genus JBDHCH01. The sequence continues at coordinate 33,380 of JBDHCH010000008.1, forward strand.
CGCATCGGCCGCCATGCCCTTCATGATGTCCACCGGATCGCCCCCTCCCTTCGCGGGGAGAACGAACACGTGGGAACGCCTCCCATCCTCCCAGGTGTCCCAGTGTCGAATGAAAAGCTGTTCGTAGAGGACGCCGCTGGCCACCCTCCCATCCACATCCTGCAACCGGTCCACCGTGCACTGGAGGTCCGGGCAGTCCGGGAACACTTCCATGCTCAGGGCCAGGAGGGATCCGTCCGGGGAGACGGCCATGCTCCCAACGTCCAGGGGAAGGTCGGTCACCTGTCGGGCCTCACCACCCGCCATGGAGATCCACCACACCTGTGAACTCCCCGATCGGGTCGAGAGAAAGAAAACGCCGGAACCGTCGGGAGCCCACCGCGCGTTGAACTCGCCTGCGGGATGGGTGGTGAGTGGCCTGAGGCCGTCCCCATCGGTGCCGACTATCCAGAGGTCGGAACGTCGTCGGTTCGCTGCCTTGTCCAGGCTGCTGATGGAGAACACCACCCAGCTTCCGTCAGGGGAGGCCTCCGGGGACGACACACGGTCCAGTTCCCACAGGTCGTGGACATTGAACGGTTGACCCTCCTGGGCACCGGCGGGGAGGTAGTCGGGGAGGGAAAGGGAGAAACCAACGGCAAGAAGGAAGAAGATCCGGTGATAAGGTGACATCGTCTCCATCTCCAGTTCAGGCGTGCCCCGGATCGGTGCCAGAGAACGCTTCATCGACCTTTCTCAGTGACTTTTTTTCAGAAGGCGGCCCGGCCGGGCGGCGGTCAGCTCGCCGTCGTCGATGACCAGGGTGCCGTTCACGAACATGTAGTCGATCCCCTCCGCATACTGCATGGGGTCCACGAAGTCGGCCCGATCCTGTAGGCCCTCGGGGTCGAAGAGGAGGAGGTCCGCGGCCATCCCAGGCGCAACGATCCCCCGATCGAACAACCCGAGGCGGTGGGCGGCCAGAGAGGTCAGCCGTCTCACCGCTTCCTCGAGGGAAAGGACGCTGTCTTCCCTGACATACTTGGCGATTACCCTTGGGAAGGCCCCAAATGCCCGAGGGTGGGAGCTGGCCGAGGTCGCCGGGTTCACCGGGGAAGCATCGGTGTCCACCATCACCCACGGAGCACGGAAGGCCTGCCACTTCTGTTCCTCATTCATGCTCTTGGGGTTGACGCTGACTCCACCGGCCTGCACGAGGTCGAAAAAGGCGTTCCAGGGGTCGGTGCCCAAGAGCTCGGCTGCCTCGGCAACGGAACGCCCGACTACGCGGGAATCCCCACCCCTGGGGGCTGACACGATGAGGACGTTGTCCCATTCCATCCCCACATGGCGGTACCAGTTCTCCCAGTCGGAGGTCTCCTCGACCTCCTTCCGGAGGGCCTCCCGAACCGATGCTTCTCCGAGAGTGGAGAGGAACGCCTCCGATCCCTCGGCGTAATGCCGCGGGTGGAGGAATGAGCCGAGTCCGATCCCGTTTCGGATATAGGGGTACACGTCCGCGGTCACATCCATGCCCGCGGCACGGGCTGAATCCACGAGAGCGATGGCCTCGGGCATGAGGGGCCAATTCTCCTGTCCCGCGGCTTTCAGATGGTAGATGTGGACGGGGGCTCCGGAGCCCTGACCAATGGTGATGGCCTCCCGGATGGCCTCCAGCACCGTATTGCTCTCATTCCGCATGTGGGTGAAGTAGACCCCACCGTACTCGGCCGCCACCCGGGCCAGCTCCGTGATCTCCTCGGTGCTCGCGTACACCGCCGGTGGGTAGATCAGGGCGATGGAAACCCCCACGGCGCCGGCTTCCATCCCGCTCCTGACCAGAGCCTTCATCTCCTCCATTTGGTCCGGGGACGGTCGGATATCCCCTTCTCCGAGGACCACCCGACGCACCTGAGCCAAGCCTACGTTATGAACCACGTTGAGGGGAATGCCGTACCGTTCCAGGATCGCAAAATACTCCGGGTAGGACCGCCATCGGAGGGTGTCGCCTGAGACCACCGGAGGTCGGGATTGGGTTCGATCGTTCTGGGGCGCTGCCGATCCGCTCTCCCCAGAGAGGTAGGTGGTGATCCCCTGGCGAAGCTTGCTCTCCGCGCTGACCGGATCGGTGATCAGGACGAGGCTCGATTGGCCCATGAGGTCGATGAAGCCGGGCGTGAGGACCCGGTCCCTCGCATCGATGGTCCGGCGTGCCTGCTTCCCGGCGAGCTGCCCAACGGCGGCGATGCGTTCACCTCTGATGCCCACGTCCCCTCGTACCCAGGGATTTCCCATCCCGTCCACGATCCGAGCGTTGGAGATGATGATATCGAAGGGGCTGTCGGCTGCGGTAGTTGGATGCGACCGGCTGGTCGCGCAGCCGACGAGCAAGAGAACGACGGGAAGCAGAAACATCCGGTTCATGGGCTATGCCCTCCGACGATGACACGGGAAAGAAAGGCCGGGGAATGCCGGGTTGCCACCGCCCCGGATCCGGACCCACACGGGCCCTCCGGTAAGAGGCTATTCGTGTGGCGGCATTCCGTAGTCGGACCACTCCTCTTTGGACGGTCCGAACACACCAGGCACCCGAAGACCTGCCTGTCTCATCAGGACAGTCATCTGTCCCCGGTGGTGTGCCTGGTGGCCCACGAGAGCGACCAAGGTCTGCCCCCTCGTCCACGACGTCCCGTACATCTCGTCTTCCACGTCCAGCGAGGCGTCGGTCCAGTTGGCTTCGACCTGCGCGCCCAGGGAGTCTGCGGCTTCTTTGAACCTGGCCGTGATCTCTGCGGCCGATGGGGGAATTGGATCGTCTTCTCCCGGGCCGACCACCTCCAGACCGGTCTGATTGCACATTTCCGGAAGGGTCTGGACGATGTGCCACGCGATCCGGCCAAGTGTGCGACCTTCGGGCGTTACGCGTTGAGAAAGCGATTGGTCGGTGAGGTTCTTGAACACCTTCTCGGTGGACTCTGTGTCCCAGGCCCAAGCCTTCAGGAAATCATCGATCTTCCGGTACATGATGTGCTCCGGGGAGGATGGTATCGAGCTCGTCGGGTGCTTCCAGAATCTGCGGGAGGCGGGGGCGCCACGCCAGCCGAATCCGCCTCGGGCACCCGGTCACGGCACCGGGCTCAGGGGCGGGGCGATCTGCTGAGTTGGGCAAACTCCATTACCATCGCGGCGGTTTCCTCCACGGCCCGATCGGTCACGTCCACGACATAGCACCCGAGCTCGTTGTAGATCCCCTGGGCGTAGGCGAGCTCAGCGAGGATCCGGGTGACATTGGAGTAGTCGGAGTCTCCCCGGACCCCCATGGTCCTCACTCGCTCCTTGCGAATGCCGGACAGCTTCGCCGCGTTGATGGTCAGCCCCACCACCTTTCGCACCGGTACTCGGTGAAGCTCCGGGGGGGTGGGAACCTCGGGGATGATGGGGAGGTTGGCGACCTTCACTCCTCTGTTCGCCAGGTACATGCTCACCGGAGTCTTGCTGGATCGGCTGACCCCCAGGAGGACCACATCGGCATGCCTGAAACCCTGTGGGTCCCTCCCGTCGTCGTGTGAGACGGCGAACTCCACGGCGTCGACCCGTTTGAAGTATTCCTCGTCGAGCTTGTGGATGAGGCCCGGCTCCAGCAGAGCGGATCTCCCCGTGATCTTTTCGAGCCCCTCGAGGGCCGGACCCATGATGTCCACCGCTGGGATCCCGTTCTGGTCCGTTTCCCTAGCGATCACCTCTCTCACCTCGGGCACGATCACCGTGTAGATGAGGAGTGTGGGCTGTTTGCCGGCCTCCTCCATGAGCTTTTCTGCGGCCCCGCGGGTTTCGATATGGCTGAACCTCCTCAGGTAGGCTTCCCCTTCCGGGAATTGACTCAAGACGGCCCGGGCCACCAGCTGGGCCGTTTCCCCCATCGAGTCGGAAACCACGAAAACCATCGGTTGTTTCGCCATCCTTACGTCCCCTCCTCGGCATCGATGGGATCGAAGAACCTCACGAGGCCTCCCCACCGCTCATCCACCTTGAATTGATGAGCTCGCAGAAACGGCCGGGAGATGAAGTGCGTGTTGAGAGCCTTGACCCCTTGGGATTGAAGGCGGTTGGCAAAGTCCTCGAGGAGCTCGCCCCCCAGCCCGTGTCCTCTCAGCGCTGCGGAAATCACGAGCCCGTCCATGTGGGCTACGGTAGCCTCCAGGAGCTTGTAGCAGATGCCCCCCACGATCCGGTCCTCGCTGTCGATGGCCAAGAGGTACCGAGCCTGATCACCCAGACTGAGGGGCATCCCGGAATCCAGGTAGAGGCGGAACAGGCGTCCGATCTCTGCCGGGTCGATGGGCTCCCTCACGGTGTAGCCGTCTCCCCGCCGGTCCCGAACGTGCGAGGATACCACGACATACCCTCGGGTCTGGTCTCCCAAAGCGAAAACGTCCACGGGTTTCACGGAACGCCCCAGTGGGAACACCAACCGGCTGAAGACCCTTCGATCTGCATCGTTTTCCAGGGTGGCTTGGAGTTCCGAGAGCTCGACCATGTGGGTGGGTCGCTGTGTGGGATTCTTGAACATGGCAGCCAGGAGTCGGTCGAATGCGACCGTTACCTCGGGAGACGCATTGGCGAAGTAGGTTTGTCGGTAGAGCGTGTACCGCCCGTTGTCACCGTGGTCGTCGAGGCGATAAAGGCTGTGGAGCTCCTTGATCTGGCGCTCCTTGGCCGCTGGCGTTGCGCGAGGGTTGGACCGCTCCCATTCCAGGAATCGTTCCACCGCACACTTCAGTGGAAGGGGTACCCGGTACTCTGACTCCAGCCTTTCCAGGAAGGCCGTCAGCTCCTCTTCGATCTTCCAGCTTGCATCCAGCTCCGGGACCGCCTCCTTCTGGAGGCTCTCCCTGAGCCCCGAGAGGAATGCGGCTCCCTCCTGGACTCCCAAGGCCTCGACAGCGGCGTGGAAGAGCCATGAGATCTCCAGGTTGGACCTGACCAGAGGGTAGTAGCTGATGGTCGGAAGGAAGAAGTTCTTCAGCATGGGCCGGACGAGAGACATGGGGCCGGTGTACGGACGCCAATCCGCCAAGGACAGGATGGTCCCTCCCGCGCGGAAGTCCGGGGCCGGGACCACGACGTTCGCCGGGGAAACCGGCCCGGGAACGATCCGTCGATGGCTCTGTTCCCATCCGTCGAAGAAGGTGGCCATCCCTCTCACGAACAGGTTCCGCCAGTGCGTCTTCTTGGGGTGGAACTCGACGAAGCTCTCGGAGGTGATCTCCCTGACTCTCTCCCAGACGGTCAGGTCGTTGACCAGGGCCATGGTGAATGCGCCGAGCTCTGGCCGGTAGCATCCGAACTGCCGAGCAACCGGGCGTCGGTCGATGCGGCCTCCCAGGGCGAACATCCAGTACGTGGTTTCCAGTACGCTCCCCTCTTCGGTATCGGAGGCGATGGCCAGGAGCAGGTCGTAATGACGCCCGCTGGTGGTGTTCACGCTCATCCGGTACACACGGGCCTGAAGGAAGGAGAACACCTGAGCGATCCAGATCCCGTTCGGCGGGACCTCGCTGATCTCCACTCCACGATCCTCGAAGGCCAGCATGATGGATTGTTTCAGGAAGGTGGTTCCGACCAGGGCCTTCTCGATCCTCCGCTCCTCTTCCACCGAGATTCGGTCCTGGAAGACGATCCGCCCCTCCCATCGGGCGGGATCGTTGTCCGGGGTGGTCTCCTCCAGGTAGGCTTCGAACCACTCGACCAGTCGGTCCAGGTGTCCTTTGGCGCAGGAGGAGACTTCCGGATCCTCGTCGAGGAGGATCCAGCTCACCAGTTCCGCCCGAATCGGTACGTAGTAGTCCGGATGGTGTCGGACGAAGGTCGAGAGTAGGGCGAAGATGCCATCCAACTGATGCCGGAGGGCGGGCGGTGCAGGCCAGGGAAGCTGGGTCCTGTACTTGAGGAGCCGGAGACGGAGCGCATCTAAGCGGGCCCGCTCGATCTTCGCATTCGCGATGGCCTCGATGCTCTCCTCGGAGAGGAAGGGTAGGCCGGACAGAAGAAAAGAGGCCATCTCCTGGGTGTAATCCGGCACGGGTCCCACCAGCAGGAAGATCTTGTACGCCAGGGTCCGGAGACCGAGATCTGGATGCCTCGAAAGGGCTTCCAGGCGACGGTGAATCACCCCCGTGAGGCGCCTACTGGTCTCCGCCAGCAGGGTTTCGAGCCCCTTCACCGCGTCCAGGGCACTCGGTGTGGGAGCGAACAGGGCTGTCGTACAGAGCCGATTGGTTTCGATGAGTCCGGTATCGCGAATCGACGTAGGGGTCACGGTGGCCGTCGGCGTGTAATCCCCTTCTGCCCTCCAGGGCAGGAAGACCTGAGGCGAAACCCTCTTCAGCTTCAAGTCCCACCCCTCCTTGCAGGGGCAGAACGCGATCAGAGAGGGGTTGGCCAGCCAGAGCATGGGTTGCCGGGCGAAAAGGCCCAGGTCGATCAGGTCTCCGTCCAGAGCATACTCCAGGTCCCCGATCTGGACGTTCCCGGTTTCCGGCTGTCGGGCCACGAGAAGGAAGCGCTGGGCCCTCCTGTTCAGCAGGCCCTCGGGTTGGGCGATGACATCGGGCTCCAGGATCCCCAGGTCCCTGAAGAACCACCGGGGGATCCTGACCTTCAACTCGTTGACGCCGAGCTCGACGAAATCCCTCCGGTAAAGTTCCTCGATCGTGTGGGCGAAGTTGGCTTGGATCACCTTCCGTTGGAATGAGCCTTTGGGAGTGAGTTCGCCCCTCTCTCTCTCGAAGTCCCGGTCCAGGATGGAAAAATTCACGACCCGCTCGTAGGGGGCCATGTCGAGGTTCGCCGTGGAGACGACCTGTTTGAAATACTCGGTGGTCTTCTCCGATCCGAGACCCTCACTCAGGACCGGGTCACTAAGGTCCGGTACGATGAGGAGCACATTGTAATCCCGCCCATCTCCCACCACGAAGCTTCGAGTGATGCCCGGCACGTGAGCCAGCTTCTGTTCGATGGCGCCAGGTGCGACGGTCTGTCCCTTGCTGTTCTTGTAAATGTCCTTGATGCGATCGATGATCTCGAAGTAACCGCTCTCCCTCCGGCGGAAGATATCGCCCGTGGGGAGCCAGTAGTCGTCCGAGGGAGAGGGAGGCGGATCCCCCAGATATCTGGCGATATAATGGCCGGAGATCTGTAGCTCCCCTTCGTCGCTCAGGCGGGCCTTCAACCCCGGAAGGGGCGCTCCGACGGTGTTGTCCTCGTATGCGCCCGGCGGGGTCATGGTGATCCCGCCGGTGGCTTCTGTCATCCCGAACCCGCTGCACAGTTCCACGCCGTGCCGCTGGAAGAAATGGAATGCGGCTGGCTCCAGCGCCCCCGCCGCGGAAAGGCCCCAACGGAGCCTGTCTCCCACCACGCGCCGGAAGGCGGCGGATCGAACCGACTTTTCTCCAGAGGAGCCCATCTCCTCCAGGCACCGGTCTTTGATCTGTTGCCACCGCCGAGGGATACTGATGAGTCCGGTGGGCCTGACGTTCTTGAGCCCGGCCAAGAGGGTCTCCAGGGACGGATTCCCAGCGAACACATAGGTGCCACCCCAGAAGAGCATGCCCGTCAGCTCCAGGTACCGTCCGAAAGTGTGGTAGAGAGGAAGGAAGCAGAAGAGGACCTCCTCGGTGCCAACTTTCGGAAGAGCCGCGGCTCGGGCGAAGCGCTTCGAGATCAGGGTGTAGACGGTGTACTGCACCCCCTTCGGCCTTCCCGTGCTCCCCGAGGTGAACATGACCGTTGCCAGGTCCGTTACCGCCTTCCGGGGGCGATCCGCCAGGATCCGGTTTGCTTCTTCCGGCCCCACTTGGGCCATGGCTTGACCGAGGACCGACTCGCATTCCCCACTCATCGCGGCGTCGGGATCCAGGATGAAGATGTGGAACGGCGTTCGGGTCGTAGACCTCAAGCTTTCTACTCGGTTCCGGATCTCCTCCGTCTCGACGACTACCGTGTTGATCTCGAGTGTGTCGAAGATCCAGGAGAGGTTCTCGGCGTTGAAATGGGGATTCAGAGGGGTGACGAGGATATCATACGTGAGACAAGCCAGATCGCAGCAAGCGCCGTCCAGGGTGTTCTCGGAGATGATGGCTACCCTCGGCGGCTCCTCGTGTGTCGACCAAAACACCGAAGCGATTGTCCTCAGCCTTCGGCGGATGGTCTCATACGACCAATCGCGGGCCTCTCCACCCTCTAACTCTCGAAGGAAGGCTCGCCCGGGGTGTTCAGCCGCCCGTTGACGAATGAGGTCCTCGAAGCCGAATCCCAGGTGTTCGATGAGGGGGAAGGTGGTCTCGGCCCAACGGGTCCGAGCCAAGTCATCCGGGAGAGCGAGGAGGAATCCTGGACGCCTGGTGGAGTCAAGGTATTCGAGCCAGATGTCCCGGTTTTCAGCCGAGGGTTCTCCGGACTCGAGAAGCCTCTCGACAATCTCGAGGAGATCCGCTGCTGCCACTCTCGGACCGGTGTCGGATGACCAACCTGCGAGACCCGTGATGAATTCCTCGAGGCCCTGTTTCATTCACCCCGCTCCGTCCTGTGTCCGCGAGTTCGACATGATGGCCCTGGTTCGGCCTCGGCCGCCACTGCAGAGGGTGTCGCAACGGCGCCAGAAAGAATACCGTTGCGGAAAGAGGTCGGGAATGGTGTAGATTGTACTCGGACCGCGAACCCGGTTCGTGGCGAGGAGGTGGCCCATCCCTGAACACCGGCCCCGAGGGGGCAGTATGCAGAAGACTGACGTTGCATCCGTCGTGCTCCTGATCTTCGTATTGTCCTTCGCCGTGGTCATCGTCGACGAACGCTGGCTGAGGGTTGCGATCGCTTTCGTTCCGGCAATGCTCCTCGCTCAACAGGCGCTCAGGAAATCCGGTGGAGAATCGCCCGGTGAAGAAACGCCTGACCGGAGGTCGGACGGCCTGGTCCGATCGGCGGTGGACGAGCTCCTTCGACATATCCGGGAGTTCTACCTGACCTGCCACATGATGGGCACGGGGAAGCTTTCCCCCGATGATGCCGTTGAGAAGGCGGCCCAACAGGAGCTGGAGCTCAATAGACTTCTGGCCCGCGTCACGGATGGGGTAAAGAACAGGACCGGGGCCTAGGTTCGCCTGTCGAGGCTTGGTTCTGCCACCCTCTCATCCAATGGCCTCCCGGCTTTCCCCTCTCAGCTGACCCACTCAACTCGGACCTGATTCCCGCCGCCTCCTATGCCAGCCCCCAGGATCCACGCCGACCAGGTTAGTCCGAGATCGAAATCCTTCGCCAGCCTCCTGGTGGAGTTGGGCGTGACCCACCTGGTTGCTCTTCCAGACAACACCTCGGCCCCGCTCCTTGATGCAGTCCGGCTGGAGGACGGGATCAGCCTCCTCTTCGGCACCCGGGAGGGGGAGGTAATTGCGCTGGCTTCCGGTCTCTGGCTCGGCGGAGCCGCCCCGGCGGTCCTGATCCAGAATACCGGGCTTCTGGAGGCGGGAGATGGCCTGAGGGGAACGGCTTCCCGCATGGGAGCCCCGATTCTGCTTCTGGTGACCTGCCGGGGATACGCGAAGTCCAGGGCTGCGGGACTGGAGCCCCGGGGGGTCAGGATCACGCGTGATGTTCTGGTTCGACCGGATCTGGATTCGGTGGCTCACATGACCGAACCTACCCTCGAGGCCTGGGGAATTCCTTTCCTTCACCTTCGTGATGCGGGTGACCTCACCCCCGTGAGGGAGGGGTGGGCTCAGGCAAACCGCGAGGAACGCCCGGTAGCGGTTCTCGTGGATACGTCCTTTTCCTAGTGTGGTGTGGCAGAAATCATGCTGCTATTCGGCTGCGTCCGCATCCCGCATTCCGTCGTTGGGCCTCCTCGACGTAGCGCTGCTATGCCTGCGTCGGCCGGCCTTGGTCTGCGGGCGCGGCCGCATCCTCGATAGCGACCAGACTTCTGCCACACCACTAGGACCCTGATTCTCGGGAGCGAAGGCTCCCCCGCGGGATGGCGCGATGCTCTCGAAAGACGAACTCCTCAAGACCCTCGCCGAACACCGGACCGACCAAGTTGTCGTGACCTGTATGGGTGTGACGCGCCCCTGGGGACTAATCTCGGATCACGACCTCGACTTCGCCTCCGCAGACAGCGCCATGGGACATACAGCGGATCTGGCCTTGGGCATCGCCCTCGCCCAGCCGGCACGAAAGGTCCTCTGCCTGAATGGAGACGGGAGCATGCTCATGACGTTGGGGACGTTGGTCGCCACCGTCGATTCGGGAGCGGAGAACCTGGTCCTATTCGTCCTGGAAAACGGGACCTACGAGATTACCGGAAACCAGAAGATTCCCGGCGCCGACCGGGTCGACTTCCCCGGCCTCGCTCGGGCAGCGGGCTTCCCCAGGGTGTACGACCTCGCCTTCCCGAGGGATTTCGAAGCAGTACTTCCTCGGATCCTCTCCGCCGAGGGGCCCATTTTCGTCGGGATCCAGATGGAAGAGGGATCCGAAGGCCCCATTAGTCGAAGCGGCCAGGAGGAGGCACGGTACCTGAAGACCTCCCTCGCCGAATCCTCGAGAGCATTCAGGGAGGCGATCCTGTCCGCTTGAATCGTCCTCTCCCCGGGAGTTGGACTGTCCTCTCCATCCGGGCTTCGGTCAGCCGGCGCCCTCCAAGAAGCTTTCGAAGATCTCAGCGACTCTCTGGACGATCGGGGAGGCCGGGCCGGAGATGTTCACGACTCCCGCGACGACAAGGTCATGCTCCGGTACCAGGATGAGAAGGGTGGTTCCGCCAACGGAGCCCCCTGAATGACCCATGGCCTGGTCCCCGTCCTCCTGGGGGTACGATCTCCAACCGATGCCGTATCCGGTAGAATCCCCGTTTCGGAGTCTCTGGGGGGTCGTCAACTCGGATAGTGTCTCCGCCTTCAGTATGCCAGGGCTGAGGTGTGCCTGCCCGAATCGAACCAGGTCCTCGGAGGTGGATAGGAACCCGCCTCCAGCCCACTTGTAGCTGTTGTCGACGTAGGGGGCGTTGACGATCTGACCTGACTCCTCCTCGTAGAATGCCGTCCGGTGGGGAATAATCGAGTCGACGTGATCCGCTACGGTGTGCTGGAGGCCGAGAGGCTCGAACACCTCGTCCCGCATGAAGGAAAGAAACTCCCTCCCCGATGCCTCCTCCATGACTACGCTCAGGAGGTTCCAGCCGTAGGTCGAGTAGGAATAGTCGGTGCCTGGTTCGAACAGGAGGGAGTCCTCGGCGAAGATTACCAGGCCAGATCTCGTGTTCGGGTATCGGCGGGAGGAAGACATCTCGTCTCCCCGGTAGTGTCGAACGCCTGCGGTATGACCGCCCAGTTGCCGGGTGGTGATGGACCAACGCTTCTCGGGGAAGTCTGGCAGATAGGTCTGGATCGGTGCATCGATATCGATTTGCCCCCGCTCCATCAGAAGCCCGAGTCCCGTGGCGGTTATCGTCTTGGACACGCTGCCAATCCGGAATTTGGTGAGTGTCGTCACTGGAACACCCTGTTCCAGATCCGCCCACCCGAATCCCTGGGACCAGACCATCCTCCCGCCGACTCCCACCGCAACGGAAGCGCCGGGAACGCCCTGGGACTCCATGATGTCCAGGATCATGGCCCGGGAGGCTTCGATAGCTTCCATGTAGTCGTCGCTGGCGTGGACCTCAGCCAGACGGAGGGCCTGGCCCTGGAGGAGCCCGGCACCTGGACCTCCCAGCGTGGCGCTGAATATGAGGACAGCGAACAGGGTCCGGATTCGTGACCGGTTTATCATCTGCTTCACCTCCATGGGGTTCGCCTTCCCTGGCGGGGGGGGCGGCGGACCGCGAACCATCAGGGATGTGTACGGGACCCAAGATGTGGGCTCGATTCTCCGTGCGCGACCCTGCGCAGCCATTCCCCCCTTTTCTTCCATCCCGGGAGCACCCATGATGATCTGCGAAACACCAGTCATAAGGAGGACACATGAAGCTGGACCGGAGAACGTCTGCCCTGATCGTCCTGGGGGTGGCCCTGGTGTGTCTCGGATGGCCGAACGGGCTGAGCGCCCAGCGGCCTCAGAAGCCCGTCCTGCATGGAAAGCATTGGGTCGCCATTACCGGGAAACCCATGGCAGCCACCGCGGGGTCCATGATGTTCGTGAAGGGTGGGAATGCGGTGGATGCTGCCTGTGCGATGTTGGCTGCCACTGCCACCATGTGGGACGTCTTGAGTTGGGGTGGGGAAACCCAGGCTCTGATCTACAATCCAATCACCAAGGACGTGGTAGGGATCAACGCGCTGGGTGTAGCACCCACCGGCGCAACGGCTGCGTTCTACCAGGAGAAGGGTCATCGATTCCCTCCGGCGGACGGAGTCTTGTCAGCCGTAACCCCGGGAACGCCGGGAGGCCTCATGACCATGTTGGCCGAATACGGGACCATGAGCCTCGCCGAGGTCCTTGCCCCGGCAATGGAGATGGCCGAGGGGTACCCCATGGAAGCCGATGCTGCTCGACGCATTCGGTCCAGCGCGCGAGCCATCGGGCAGTGGCCGTATTCCAGGGAGGTCTTTCTTACCCACCCCGAGGATCCGGAGAATCCGGCGCCCAGGGAAGGGGAGATCTTCAGGCAGAGCGACCTTCGGAACATGCTCGGGAAGCTGGTCCAGGCGGAGGTGGATGCTCTCGCCGATGGCCTGGACAGGAGGGCCGCCATTTATGCGGCGTACGACAGGTTCTACCGAGGGGACATCGCAGAGGAGTTGGTGAGGAGCACCCGGGAGCAGGGTGGTCTCATCACCATGGAGGATCTGGACGGGTGGGAGGTCCACATCGAGGAACCCGTCTCCACCTCCTACAGGGGCATCGACGTCTACAAACTCACGTCCTGGGTGCAGGGTCCGGTGATGCTTCAATCGCTGAACATGCTGGAGGATGTGGATCTGAAGGCGATGGGATACAACAGTGCCCGCTACCTGCACACGCTCTACCAGGTCATGAACATGACCTTCGCCGATCGAGACTTCTATTACGGGGACCCGTACTTCCCTCCCGAGGAGCCGTTGGAGGGTCTGCTCTCGAAGGAGTACGCCAGGAGCCGGTTTGAGGAGGTGAACTGGAGTTCCAACGATCCTCTGGTGGGTCCCGGCGACCCTTATCCGTTCATGAATGCTTCCAACCCATTCCAGGACTACCTGAGGGGTTGGGGAGAGGTGGGTGGGGAGGGGGGGCTCGATCACGCTGCGCCTGGAGATCCCGGGGCCCGAAATGGAGGAGGGATGGCGGCCATCCGGGCGAGCGCCGGGGGTGCAGCGGTGAGGGGCTCTGGGGACGAGTTCTATGATCAGGACTTCTATGCCGGAACCACCTCCATCCAAGCGGCAGACGAGGAGGGTTGGGTGGTATCCGTCACACCGAGTGGCGGATGGATCCCGGCAGTCATCGCCGGGAGTACCGGGGTGGGCCTGAGTCAGCGGGCCCAGAGCTTCGTCACCGATCCAGCAGACAACCCCTTCAACGTGATCGAACCGGGGAAACGACCCAGGGCAACACTCACGCCGGGGATGGCCTTGAAGGACGGGAAACCGTTCCTCTCCTTCGCTGTGCAAGGTGGTGACGGTCAGGACCAAAACCTCCTGCAGTTTTTTCTGAACGTGGTGGAATGGGGGATGAATGTTCAGCAGGCTGCTGAAGCCCCCAATATGAACAGCTACCAGATGCGGGGGTCATTCGGGCAGCATGAATCCAACCCCGGTCGGATGCTGCTGCACGAATCCGTGCCACCCTGGGTCCAATCACAGCTGAGGGCAATGGGCTACAGCTTGACCTTTTCCCCTCGCACCTCCGGACCCATCAACGCGGTTTTCTTCGATTGGGAGAATGGGAGCTTTTGGGGTGGATCGAGTAACCACGGAGACGACTACGGGATCGTGTGGTGAGGTAGTGTCCTGAGTCAGGAACCCGTTGAAGTATCGAGAGGGCCGGTGCGCCGCTGGGGCAAGGCAAGACGACGAGGAATCACAGCGCTGTTGCGAGGAGGAGGAACCAAGCCCCAATGGATGCAACGGGGCTCGAATGCCGACGGGTTCCTGACTCAGGACACTAAGCGCGGTCATGAGATAAGCAAACCGGAACCTGTGATGCCGGTCTTTATGGTGCCGTAACGAGAGAAGGTCTTGTTACGGCACCATGTTTGTTAATAGGTTCTTTCGGCAACATAAGGTGCGTGTCATAAGCGCGCTTCTTGTTCTTTCGATTTCCTCTTGGATTACTCGTTGCACCGGGGCCCTGTTTGGGCGCCCTCCGCTCACCGAACCCGGAGAACAGGACCCGGGGACACCGCAAGGGACGTACGAGAGATGGCGACTGCCAAGAAGACCCCCGCGAAGAAGCCTGCCGCGAAGAAGGCTGCACCGGCGAAGAAGGCCGCTGCGAAGAAGCCTGCCGCGAAGAAGGCTGCACCGGCGAAGAAGGCTG
>JBDHCH010000009.1:0-48716 GCA_039592115.1 Gemmatimonadota bacterium
GGGAAGAGGAGGGATCGGCGCTCCTGAGAGTTCCCCGAGAAGGCGGGGACTTCGAGCGCATCTGGGAGACCGACCTGAGGCTCGGCGGTGTGGTCCCCTCTCCGGACGGCCGGCAGGTGACCTACATGACTCAGACCAATGAAGCGGAGATCTGGGTGATGGAGAACCTGGTTGCGGCGTTGAAGGGAGCCGGAGGGGGGCGCTGAGGCCCCCGGATCGGACCGGGGCCGTGCCTACCGACCGAAGATCTCCCTCAGTTCTTTCGGGTCCCCCGTTTGGGTCAGGGCCGCGATGAGGAGCACGCGAGCTTTCTGGGCAGAAAGGTTGTCCGCGAACACGCAACCGATCTCGTGGAGCGTCGTGCCGCCGCCACCTCCGGCATAAAGGGGGAGGACCCGCCCGGCGTGTGTACGGGAGGTGACGACCACTGCGACGCCCTGTGCACGGGCTTCCCTTACCGCCTCGAACAACGCCCCAGCGATGTTTCCTGCTCCGGCCGCATCAACCACCAACCCGTCGACGTGGCCTTCATTCAGAAGCCCCCGGATGAGGCGGCCGTCTGATCCGGCGTAATTGGGAATGATGTCCACAACGGGGAGGAGTACGTTCGGACCCATCTCGATGGTATGCCGTCGAAGTGGCGCCCGATAGAAACGGACACCGTCCGAATCCACGATCCCCAGAGCGCCGAACTCGGGAGTTCCGAAGGTCTCTACCGAAAGGGAGTGGGTCTTCGTGACCTCACGGGCCGCGTGAATCTCCCCGTTCAACACCACCAGGGCCCCCTTCCCCCGGGATTCACTCGAGACGGCGACCCTTGCTGCATCCAGGATATTCCGAGGACCGTCCGCATCCCACTCGGACGCTGCCCGCATGGCCCCCACCATGATGACAGGCTTTTGACTGGTGACGGTGAGGTCGAGGAAATAGGCCGTCTCCTCCATGGTATCTGTGCCGTGGGTCACGAGGACCCCTGCCACCTCGCGCCGCTCCAGAGCCTCGTTGGCCCTCCTGGAGACCTCCAGCCAGAGGGCGGGGGTCATGTTCGTGCTCCCCACATTCGCCACGTCCTGGACCTCGACGCGGGCCACCTGCTCAAGCCCCGGAACCGCAGCCACCAGCTGCTCCCCCGCAAGGTTCGAGGTGAAGCCACCTTCTTCGTCGGAGTGGGTGCTGGCGATGGTGCCCCCGGTGGACAGGACGACGACCGTGAAGTGGGCGGTCCCCAAATGCCGACGAGAACCAAGGCCGACACCGCAGCATTCAGCCAACTGGATCCCGGCAGACCTGCACGCCGAGGACGTTTCAGCTGAAACGTGTTCAGGAATTCAGCTGCTAAATCCATTGTACAGAACCGGCCAGCAAACCGGGACACATCCGAGGACCTCACTCCCCCTCCTCCCTGGAAAACCTCCGGTACAGGAGGTAGGTCCCCAGGAACGACCCAATAAGGAGGATGGCAGGGATCACCACAGTCCACACGGGTCCGCCAATGGGAGGGTCAGCCGAAAGGGGGGCGGGATCGCCGCCTGTCTGACCAAGAAGGATCAGGCTGCCGAATCGGAGAATCATGCCGCTCATCCCTCCTCCTTTCCGCTTCTCTTCTTCCACCCATACCAGGCCAACGCCATTCCCAGGAAGGAGGCGGCGTAGGCGATACTCATGCCGATTACGGTCACGAGTCCCTGATCCATGTTTACCTCCCCCCTCTGTTGTCCGCTTCGGGGGCTCCGCGGCCAGCATCTTCATGAGTATTCTGCCCACTGCCTCCTGTCCCCACAGCATCCTTCTCCCAACGGACGCCCCTCTCCAGATCCTCCAGATATGCTGCCTGTCTCTGCTCATAGTCAGCGGAAACAGCCCTCAGTTTGGGATCGATGATCCAGTAGATGAGGCCGGTACCGAGAACGGCTGCAACGGTCAACGACAGGCCAAACGGTTGAAACAGGAGCAAGGCCGCCACGCCGATCATGAACGCCGCCATGACCACGGGGGAAAGAGCAATGACGATCCAATCCTCCCTGGTCCATTCCTCTGCCTCGGCGGCTGTCCAACGCCGCTTTATGAAGGGACGCTTCGGTACCAGGCCTTTTGCAGAGAACGCGGTTCCTCCGATGCCACCGGAGACTCCCGCACTGGCTCCTTCCACGATCAACCCTCGACGCACGGCCTCCCGGTGCACAGGCCCCCACCATCCCAGCGGCCGGGTCTGCAGGTAGTACCGGATGAGGTGATCCATCTCCTCGGGCTTTGTGAGGAGGGTGGTGGGGAAGAAGACAAGAGCCCCCAGGGCCATGAGGAGCCAGAACTGGAGGTAATCCGGCAGGGGTGGGAAGGCCCCGAAGGCAGGGAGGATCCACACGACCAACCATGCAACTCCCAGGTTCGCCATCCACGCAGACAGGTATCCCCATGCGTTGAACCGCCACCAGACCACCTGGAGAATGTTCGGCAGCCAGATTCCCGCCATCATGAGCCAGAGAGCGAAGATCAGCCATTGGGTGATCTCCTGCATCATCATCCCGTAGAAGAACGATCCCAGGAGGAGCACGGCCGTCACCAGGCGACCCATTTGCACCAGCGTCTCCTCACTGGCGTCGGGCCTCAGATACCGCTGGAAGAGATCGCGGGTGAAGTAGAGAGCCCCCAGGTTCAGGTGGCTGGAGATGGTGGAGAGGTGAATGGCCAGGATCGCAGCGAAGAATACGCCGATGAGGCCCGTCGGGAGAAGCTCGAACCCCAGGCGGAACCAACCCAATTCATAATCGGCGACGTCGGCGATCCCCGGTGCGAGCACGAAGAACGCCAGAATGGAAGCGGCCCAGAATCCGTTTCGGATGAGCGTGATGGCTCCTCCCGCCCAGATCCCGTAGGCGGCATCCCTCACCGACCCAGCAGATTGGATCCGCTGCGCCTCGGGATACCAGTCGATACTGGTCCCCATTCCAAAGCCCCCCACCACTGCAATGACAAGCATCGTCAGCCACCAGGCGGCCGGGAAATCACCGGTGAAGAGCCCCGTGAAGGCAAAAGCGTTCATGCGCCACCCCTCACCCATCTCCACCAGGCGGCCGCTGAGCTCCGCCGGTCCTCCCACCGCTGCGATTCCCACCAGTGACACGATCAGGATGGCGAAAATGGCCACGATTCCCTGTAGGAAGTCGCCCATCACCACCCCCCAGTACCCGGCCACCAGGGTGTAGGCCGCAGTGATGAGCGTGGGGAAGACCAATCCAACCCATACGGGCCACCCGAATACCAACGCTCCGACCTTCCCCATGGCCATGCCCACCCAGCCCAGGATGAACATGTTCATGAACACCTGCCACCCTGCCATCCACCCCCTGAGGAGCTCCGCCCCCATGCCCCCGAAACGCATTACCTGCCACTCGGCCTGGGAGTAGGCCAGGGACCGGCGAAAGATGCGCGCAGACACGAAGGATCCGATGGCGGTCCACGCCGTGAAGAAGGTGTACCAGAGGCCCCGGTACCCGTGGGCGTAGATGACACCAGTGACCCACATGGGCGTGTCCGTGGCCGTATGGGTGCTGAATACGGACGATGCCGGAAGCCACCAGGGAAGCCGGCGGCCGGCAAGGAAGAAGTCGGACTCTGAACGCCGGGCCAGCCGGTAGAAGAAGAAGGCACCCCCCACCATCAGCAAGAGGAAGGAGCCGGCCCAGAACCAGTCCAGTGTCGAGAATTGAATCAAGAGGCCTCCGGGGAACGTGGTCAGCGCACCGTGACTCGGATGACGGCGAACGCCGATCCAGGGAGCAGAACGAAGCTACCCACGGCCCGGGCATTCGCACAACGCAGGGCACGGATTCGGGGTGGATCCCAGAGGCGCACGGGGCGGCACGCGAGAGCTGAGAAGGCCGTTACTGAGAAACTATATCCGGGGTACTGGTCCCGAAGGCCGGGAACCCTGAAGTTGAATGGTTCCGATGCAGGCTCCGGTGTGGAGCCCGCGGCCCGTTCCGGGGGCTTCCGGTCTCGGAGCCCACAACAATCCGAAGGAGCCAGTGACGTGGCTGATCATCTCGCCGCTTTGGGTATAGGAAGCGAATCCCAGGAGGAGCGCCAGAACCAGGTCCGGCGCATCCTGAAGACATCGAAACCTCAGTCCCGAAGGGCGGACAGCATGACCCTACGGTGGTCCGATCCCTCCGGAGCTGAACTCTGGATCTACGTGGACGAGAGCGGGGCCATGAAATCGGTCCAGCCCCACTTCGCTGGAGGCTCTCGAATCACCATGGCCCTCCAGGAGCTCGTGGAGCGCCCGGAGATATCCCCCTTCGACGGAGGATTCATTGCCCTCACTCAGTCAGGGGGCACCAACCCTGCCCTGGGCGGCGGCTTCCCAGTGGTGTTCGACGCCCCCGACTTCCCCGACGTGAAGGACGCTTTCCTCACCGCCAAGCACGACGTGGAGCTCGCAGCCTTCGCCGTCGAGCTGAACGCCTATGATTCCGAGGAGGCCTTCAAGGAGGCCCAGCCGGAAATGAAGCCCCTGGAGATCCCGGCGTTCATCCCCGCCGGGTTGCTGGGCATGACCCAGGGGGATACGCCAACTGCCCATGCTCTGATGGTGGGGCGCCTACTGGAAGGTGGGAAGGTCACCAACCAACTCACCGGCCAGAGTTACAGCAAGGCCGTCATGGAGACGCCGGCCGGCCCCATCGTGTTGATCGTCGAGCCGAATCTCCTCGAGGAGCTTCCGGAAGTGGGTAGCGTCCTCCAGGTGGGCGCATGGATCTCCGGTCGCATCACACCGGAAGAGGACGAAGACTAAAGATTAGCCGGATGGATCGCTGGCCGTCCCTCGCGGGGCCGGTCGCCCATTCAACTGGAAAACGGGAGGATCCCACTCATGTTCCACAACACCCTCACGAGCGTCCTTCCTCTGGCAGCGGCTGTCATCACCCTCTCGGCCTGTGCCGAAAAGCCGGCGTCGGTCCCCGAAGTACCGGCCGAGGAGCTCCTCCCCGAGGTAGCGGAGCTCGATGCGGTTCATGACGTCATGGCTCCCATGTGGCACGAGGCGTTCCCTGGCCGTGACTTTCCGGCCATTCAGGCATCCGTCCCGGAGTTCGAACCTCTCCTCCTGGAGCTCGAGTCAGCCGCTCTCCCCGGGATTCTCCAGGACAAGCAGAGTGAATGGGACGATGGGAAGGATCGGTTGATGGAGGCGTTCCAGGGGTTGAAGGCCGCGGCCGAAGAGGGGGACGAAGACGGTATGTTGGCGGCAGCCGAGGTCTTTCACATGAGCTATGAGGGCATGGTACGGATCATCCGCCCTGTGGTGCCGGAGTTAGACGCTTTCCATCGGTACCTCTACGGCGTGTACCACTACTATGGACCCGGGTACGATCTGGAGAAGATCCGGGAACAGGCGGACCAGATGGCCGCCGCCCTCCCACCTCTCCAGGCTGCGCAACTGCCCTCCAGGCTGGAGGGCAAGCAAGGCGATTTCGAGAGCCTGGTGGCGGAGATGGGAGGCCAGCTGGCGATCCTCCTCATGGCTCTGGAGGACCCGACCAGGGAGGACGTGGAGGCGGCCATCGAGTCTGTCCATGCGGCGTACCAGGCCGTCGAAGCAATCTTCGACTGAGGCCACCATGGGAGCGCCGTCCCGCAGAGATTTCCTGAAGAAAGGGAGCGCCGCCGTCCTGAGTGCTGGCGTGGTGAGGTTGGAGGGGGAGACGCTTCCCGGGAAGAGCCCTCGGGGAATCCAAACCTCACCCTTGCGAGGCGAATCCCCTACGGTCGAAGTGCCCTCCGGGCCAATCTTTCTGCGGGCTCCGGGCCGTTCTCAGGAGCGCCTATCGAGGCGGCCTCCCCCAGAAGAGCGGCGGTTCATCTCCTCCGCGGTGGAGGCCATCCTCGAGGAAGTCTCGGCAGACATCCGAGATCCGGAGCTGGCTTGGCTGTTCCGAAATTGCTTCCCCAATACTCTGGACACCACCGTCGACCTCGGCACGCTGGATGGGAAGCCGGACACATTCGTGATCACCGGGGATATCGAGGCCATGTGGCTCCGGGACTCCAGCGCCCAGGTCTGGCCCTACCTCCCACTCACTCCCCAAGACAGGCATCTCCAGGAGCTCATCGAAGGCGTCATCCGCCGACAGACTCGGTGCATCCTCCTGGATCCCTATGCGAACGCATTCAACAAGGAGCCCGGCGAAAGTCCATGGAAGGACGACCTGACGGAAATGAGGCCGGAACTCCATGAGAGGAAGTGGGAGATCGACTCCCTCTGCTACCCCATCCGTCTCGCTCACGCCTACTGGAAGGTCACCGGAGACACCGGGCCGTTCGATGACCACTGGGTGGAGGCCATGGAGCTCGCGGTTCACACCCTACAGGTGCAACAGCGGAGGGACGGGCAGGGGCCGTACAAGTTCCAGAGGGTAACAGGGTGGCAGACCGACACTGTCGCCGGCGCGGGATACGGGAATCCCATACGGCCCGTGGGTCTCATCGTCTCGATATTTCGACCCTCGGATGACGCCACCACGTTCCCCTTCCTGGTGCCGTCGAACCATTTCGCCGTCGTCGCTCTGCGACAGCTCGCGGAGATGTCGAGAGAGATCGCGGGTAGGATGACCTTCGCGGGTACGTGTGAGACGTTGGCCCGCGAGGTTGAGGAGGCCCTGGCCACACACGCGGTAGTCGACCACCCCGTCCATGGCGAGGTTTGGGCCTACGAAGTCGATGGGTTCGGAAACCGGCACCACATGGATGATGCGAATATCCCCAGCCTTCTTGCCCTACCCTACCTGGGTGCCTGCCCACCCGGGGATCCCCTCTACCGCCGCACCCGGGCGTTCGTCCTCAGCCCCGAGAACCCCTACTTCTTCCGGGGAACCTCGGCTGAGGGGGTGGGCGGGCCCCACGTGGGCCTGGAGATGATCTGGCCCCTGGGCATCACCATGCGAGCGCTCACCTCGGAGGACGACACCGAAATTGCCTGGTGCCTCGAGACACTGAAGCGAACCCATGGCGGCACCGGGTTCATGCACGAATCATTTCACCAGGACGACCCGGACCGATTTACCCGGGCCTGGTTCGCTTGGGCCAATACCCTCTTCGGGGAGTTGATCCTCAAGGTACGCCGGGAGCGTCCCCACCTCCTCCGGTAGGGAAGGCCTGTCCACGTGGGACGCCGATCCTCCCTGGGCTTCGCCGCAGGACAGAACGGGTTCCCCCGATCCTCACACTGGCGTCAAAGGCAGCCACCATGAGCCGTGCACTCTCTCCAGGCAGATTTCCACCGATGGGCTATCGCTGGGCGGCGTGGGCATCTGTCCTTCTCCTGACCTCAGCATGCGATCCCCTCGACTCGCCTTCTCGGGGAGGTAGCGTCGACGACTTTTCCCCCCTCACTCGTTACGTGGATCCCTTCATCGGGACGGGCGGACACGGGCACGTCTATCCGGGACCGACTGTCCCTTTTGGAATGGTCCAGCTCAGCCCCGACCAGGGGAAAGGAGGATGGGATTGGATCGCCGGGTACAATTGGGAGGACAGTATCCTGGTGGGTTTCAGCCATACCCATCTGAGTGGAACGGGGATCGGTGACCTTCTGGACATCCTGGTCATGCCCGTGAAGGGCGTGGTCCCCATCAACGGCGCCTATGAAGATCGGTTCGACCGTCCCGCCCGCTCCCGGTTCACCCACGAAAGTGAGGAGGCTCGGCCGGGGTACTACGCCGTGACCCTGGAAGACCAGGAGATCCGAGCCGAATTAACCGCCACAGCCAGAGTCGGCTTTCACCGATATACCTACCCCGCCACGCCAGACCCGTCCCTGTTCCTGGACCTCGGGTATGCCATCAATTGGGACGCGCCGGTGGAAACCCGGATCCAGGTGGTGAACGACACCCTCGTCACTGGATATCGATATTCAAGGGGGTGGGCCCGGGACCAGAAGCTCTTCTTTGCCATGGTCTTTTCCAGGCCGATCCGGCGGGTGGCTCTGGCCGACTCGGCCGATGCCCTGGGGATCCTTGGAGAGGAGGCGCTCGGATCCAGGCAAGGGCCGACGGGCGAGGCCGAACCCCAGGCCCCCCCTGGGGCTACGGCAACGGCCAGATCCCTCCGGGCCCTTTTCGCCTTCGACCCCATGGACGCCGGGGACCAGCTCCTTTTGAAGGTGGGCCTGTCTTATGTGGACGAAGGGGGAGCTCTGTCGAACCTCCGGGAAGAGGTCCCACACTGGGCATTCCATCGGGTCAGGGAGGACGCCCGGCGCCTTTGGGAGCGTGAGCTCCGAAAGGTCCGAATACGGGGTGGCTCCGAGTCCCAGCGGAGAACCTTCTACACTTCGCTCTACCGGACCCGCCTGGCCCCGGTCCTCTTCGAAGACGTGGACGGCCGGTACAGGGGCGCCGACGGCGATATCCACACAGCGATGGATTACCGGAAGCACGCCATCTATTCCCTCTGGGACACGTTTCGAGCCCAGCATCCCCTCTTCACCCTCATCGACCCGGATCGGGTAGACGACCTCATCAACTCCATGCTCTCCTACTACGACGAGTATGGCCTCCTTCCTGTGTGGTCCCTGGTGGGAAATGAGACCAACACCATGACGGGGCACCATGCCGTCCCCGTAATCGCCGACGCCCACCGAAAAGGATTCCGGGGATTCGATGCGGAGAAGGCCCTGGAGGCAATGGTGAAAAGCGCCCGGGAAGACCATCGAGGATTGACGTTCTACCGGGCGTACGGGTACATCCCCACCGAGTTGGAGAGAGAGTCCGTCACGAAGACCCTGGAATACGCCTTCGACGATTGGGCCATTGCATCCATGGCGGAGGATCTGGGCCACGAGGCGCTGGCCACAGAGTTCATGGAGCGGTCCCAGGCATGGCGCCACCTCCTGGATCCGGACACTCGTTTCATGAGAGGGAAGACCGCCGATGGGGAATGGGCCACGCCGTTCGACCCCCGGCGATCTGATCATCGGGAGGGAACGGACTACACCGAGGGGAACGCCTGGCAGCACTCCTGGTTCGTTCCCCACGACGTCGCCGGCCTCATGGATGCGATGGGCGGAAGAGCCGCCTTCCTGGCCAAGCTGGATTCGCTCTTCGAGCTGGACACCATCATCACCGGTGAGAACATTTCCGCCGATATCTCGGGGCTCATCGGCCAGTACGCACATGGAAACGAACCGAGCCACCATATCGCATATCTCTACAACTACGCCGGCGCACCCTGGAGAACGGCGGATCGCATCAGGGACATCCTCGCCACCCAATACGACGATACGCCCTTCGGCTTGAGTGGAAACGAGGATTGCGGACAGATGACGGCCTGGTACGTTCTCTCGGCCCTGGGAATCTACCCGGTGAACCCAGCAGAGGCGGGGTGGGTGATCGGCAGTCCTCTCTTCCCGGAAACCGTCATCGACGTTGGAGGAAGAAAGAGCTTCACCGTCCGTGCCATCGGTACCTCGGAAGAAAACCGGTACATACAGTCGGTTCGCCTGAACGGCGCCCCGTACGGGCGGAGTTATCTCTGGCACGAAGCCATCGCCTCCGGAGGTGTTCTGGAACTGGAGATGGGCCCGGAGCCATCGGACTGGGCCACCGGACCGGCGGCGGCCCCCGCAAGTGCCTCCGACCCACCGCCAACCCCCATCCCCACCGTTTCACCGACCTCCCCCGCCCCAACCGATCCCCCACGGATGCCAGGTCCCCGGGAGGGGGTCATCCCGCAGGCGGAATCCCGTCCATCGGACGAGCAGATGGCCGAGGCTGTGAAGGCAGAGTTCCTTCATGCCTGGAACGGATACCTTCGGTACGCCCGAGGACATGACGCGCTCAGGCCCCTGTCCCGGGGTCATCGGGACTGGTACGACGCCTCCATGGTCATGACCCCCCTGGATGCCTTCGACACCATGCTTCTAATGGGCCTGGAGGCAGAGGCGGCGGAGGCGAAAGACCTGGTCATGGAGGGGCTAACCTTCGATCACGATTTCCCCGTTCAGGTCTTCGAGATGAACATCCGCCTCCTGGGGGGGTTGCTGACGGCCTTCCAGATGGACGGCGATCCTCGGTTCCTGGAGCTTGCCACCGAGCTCGCCGATCGGATGCTTCCCGCATTCGAATCAGCCACCGGAATGCCCTACGTGCGGGTGAACCTCCGGACCGGGGAGCGAGAATGGCAGGTGAACAATCCGGCGGAAATCGGGACGCTCATGCTGGAGTTCGGGGCCTTGAGCCGGATCACAGGGAATCCTGTTTACTATGATGCGGCCAAGACCGCCATCACCGCCGTGTATCAGCGACGTTCGGGGATCGGCCTGGTCGGTACCACCATCGACGTGGAGACCGGCGAGTGGCAGGACCGGAGTTCCCACCTCTCTGGACGCATCGACTCCTACTACGAGTACCTCTTCAAGTCCTGGCTCCTCTTCGGGGACGAGGATTTCAGGGTCATGTGGGACGCGAGCGTGGCCGCCGCCAACCGGTATCTCGCCGACGAGGTGGATGGCTATCTCTGGTACGGCCACGCTGACATGGCCTCGGGAGAGCGAACGGCCACTCGGTTCGGGGCGTTGGATGCGTTCTGGCCCGGAGTCCTCGCACTATCCGGCCACCTGGATCGGGCCGTCCGCCTCATGGACTCCGTATACCGCATGTGGGCCACCTTCGACGTGGAGCCGGAGGGGATGGACTACACGACCATGGAGGTCGTGTCCGGAGGATATCCGTTACGCCCGGAGGCGCTGGAATCAGCCTATGTCCTTTACAACCTCACCGGTGACGAGAAGTACAAGGCAATGGGATGGGACATCTTCCAACGCATCGTGCGGTGGTGTCGCACGGAGGTCGGGTATGCACACCTGGATGACGTCCGCACGAAGGAGTGGAGTGACGGGATGGAGAGCTTCTTTCTTGCCGAGACCCTGAAGTACGCCTACCTCCTGTTCGCACCGGACGACCCGCTGGACTTCGGGTCTGTGGTCTTCAATACCGAAGCCCACCCACTGAAGAGAACGTGGGAATGAGGAGGGCCAGGGGAGTGCAGGAGTTGGGGTTTCCTTCAGGGGCCCTGAGGCTGGTGTCCGTTTTGGCCCTGGCTGGGTGGACCCTGTCTGCCTGCCAGTCGCCGGGACCCGCGAGCCGGTCCATGGTCCTGGATGAGGGATGGACGGTTTCCGGTGTCGACACCTTCACGGCTGCGGTCCCCGCCACCGTTCCCGGGACCGTCCACACGGACCTGCTGGCAAACGGACTGATCCCGGACCCGTTCTGGAGGGACAACGAAGAGCGACTCCAGTGGATCGGGGAAAAGGACTGGATCTACCGGACCACGTTCCAGGTTGAGTCCGGATTCCTCGAGGCGGAGGTGGTTGAGCTGGTCTTTCAGGGGCTGGACACGTTCGCCGAGGTGGTTCTGAACGGCCGGTCCGTCCTGGAAACCGACAACATGTTCCGGAGATGGTCCGTCGACGTCAAACCCCACCTTCTCACCGGCGAGAACACTCTGGAAGTGCGATTCCGCTCCCCCCTTCCCCCGGCCCTGGCCGCGCGAGCCGCCCTACCCTACCCCCTCCCCGCCGGCAACGACCGGGGGGACCCGCCCTCCCGGGTCTTCGTCCGGAAGGCGGCGTACCACTACGGTTGGGATTGGGGGCCCCGACTCATCACCAGCGGGATCTGGCGCCCGGTGGAGCTCCTCGCATGGAGCGGCGCCCGCCTCTCGGACGTCCACGTGGTGACGGACTCCATTCGCGGACAGAGAGCATTCCTCACGGCCCGGGTGACCCTGGAGGTCACCGCCACGGAGGCGGACCGAAGGGCCGCCGGAGGGGAGATCCCGGCCACGGTGGTACTCGCCAGTCCGGAGGGCGCGTTCGAGCCGGTGAGCCACCAGGCCGTCCTGGCGCCGGGAGCCAACCACATAGCGATGTCCCTGACCATCTCGGAGCCCGAGCTCTGGTGGCCGAACGGTATGGGGGAGGCCCACCTCTACGAGTTGGAGACGACGCTGGAGCCCGGCCGGCGAGGGGATGCCCTCGATTCCCGGTTCGGCATTCGGACGGTGGAGCTCGTGACCGAGCCCGATTCCATCGGGGAATCCTTCTTTTTTCGAGTGAATGGTGTCCCGGTCTTCATGAAGGGGGCGAATGTCATCCCCCTGGACCACTTCTCCCCGCGAGTCACCGAGACGGACTACCGGGCCCTCTTCCGGGACGTTTCAAGGGCCCACATGAACATGCTCCGAGTCTGGGGCGGGGGTATCTACGAAGAGGACGTCTTCTACGACCTCGCGGACGAGCACGGGATCCTCATCTGGCAGGATTTCATGTTCGCCAATGGGATGTACCCCGGCGACGCGACTTTTCTGGAAAGCATCCAGGCAGAGGCCGGGGACCAGGTCAGGCGTCTGAGGCGCCACCCCAGCATTGCCCTTTGGTGCGGAAACAACGAGATGGACGAGGGATGGCAGCGATGGGGATGGGCCAGAGCCTACCGGACCCCCGAAGACTCGGCCGCGGTACGCGGTGCATACGATGCCATCTTCCACGGGATCCTTCCGCGGGTCGTGGAGCAAGAGGACCCCTCACGCCGGTATTGGCCTTCCTCACCCAGTCTCGGGTGGGGGGACCCCGAGAGCCTCAACCGGGGCGACAGTCACTACTGGGGAGTCTGGCACGGCAGGGAACCCTTCAGCGTCTTTTGGGAGAAGCTTCCCCGGTTCTCAAGTGAGTTCGGGTTTCAGGCCCTCCCTCCCATGGCAACGGTGGAAGCGTTCACGGAGGTGAGTGACCGACGACTGTTCAGCCCCATCTTCCTGGTGCACCAGAAGCACCCCATAGGAAACGAGCTCATCACCGAGTACATGGAGCGTGACTACTCGGTCCCGGCCACCTTCGAGGACTTCGTGTATGTGAGCCAATTGCTCCAGGCTCGCGGAATGCGGACAGCCTTCGAGGCGCATCGACGAGCGATGCCCCGGACCATGGGGACGCTCTACTGGCAGCTGAACGACACCTGGCCCGTGGTCTCCTGGTCTGGCCGGGATTACTTCGGCCGTTGGAAAGCCCTTCACTATGCGGCTCGAGAGGCCTTCGCCCCGCTCCTGCTTTCTATTCATCAGAGGGGAGACACAGTGGAGGTGTGGGGCGTTTCCGATTCTCTACAGGAGGTTAGGGGGACGATGGCCCTGGAGCTCATGGACTTCCAGGGAACCTCTCTTTGGCAGGCTCCGGTGGACGTGTCGTTGGCCCCGGGTGCCAGCACCCTCCTCTGGAAGAGGGGAGTCGGCGAACTCCTGCAGGAAGCCGACCCTTCGAGAACCGTCTTCCTGGCGTCCATGGAAGAGGGACCCTCGCCGGCCCTCCATTACTTCCTTCCGCCCAAGGGGCTACAACTGGAGACGCCGGTAATCCACCTGGAATGGAGCGAGCAAGACGGGGCATCGCTGTTGACCCTGACCTCCCCGGTCCTGGCCAAAGACGTGTACCTACGGCTCGATCCGACCTCGTCCGCGAGCGGAGTGGAGTTCTCCCACAACTTCTTCGACCTCCTCCCGGGGCAGCCGCGCACCGTCCGGATCGACACGGACCAGAGCGTCGAGGGCGTCCGGTCGGGCCTCCGCATACGGACGCTCGCCGATACGCCCCGAGAGGGGGTGCCATCGGAGGAAGAGCCTACTTCGATTCCCGGTTCAGGGGTCGGATAGGATCTGTCCCACGGCTCCTGACCAGCGTCAGTTGCTCTCGGCCCCGTTGCTGATCCAGTTTTTGATATTCTGGATGTCGATGGAATCCAGGACCGTCCCACCCAGGGGCATCCTGGCGCCTACGGTCTGGGTGCCGTCCAGCTTCTTCAGGAGGTAGCTGGCAGCGGGATCGAAGGGCGTGACCCGGTTCATGCTCACCTGGGTGGCCGTCACGTTCACCAGGTTGGTGTAGGAGTTTCCGCTCCGGAGGTCCAGTCCAGCCTGTAGGGCCGAGCCGTGACACATGCTGCTTCCGCAGCTCTTCCGGTCGAAGATCTCCTGGATGTCGCTAGCGAAGGAGGGCTCGGCCTTGATGGTACGGGAAGGGGTGTTGCCCCCTCCCCCGTTGTTGTCCCCGGGATCGTTCATGTCCGGTCCCATTCCCCCGTCTCCCCCACAAGCGCCCAGGGTGAAGACCAGGGAGAGAGTAACGATCTGTGCACGCACGTTGGATCTCCTTTCAGGTGGTAAGCCGGTGTCGCTCAAAAACGAAGAAGGCGGGTGATGGAGAACCCCAACCGCCACTCCTCAGGTTCGAATGGATAGGAGGAGCCCACCAGGAACTGGCTGGGATTCAGTCGAACGGAATTGGTGAGGAAGACCTTGAAGAAATGCCCTCCCGTCTCCAATTCCAGACCGAGGCTGCCGGTGTCGTTCTCCAATTCGGCTCGGTTCTCGCCCAGGTTCGCCTCCCCCATGATGCTCATCATCTCGGTGAGGTAGAGCTGGCCGTAGAAGCCCCAGTAGAGATCCTGAACAGGATCGATGGAGTCGAGGAGGACGTTGTACAGGTATGAGGGAACGACGCCCAGGGCGAGGCGATCGCCCAGCCGGGTGTTCAGAACGAGCTGGCCGTAATACTGGAAATTCCCCGAGTCGGAGGCGTCCCTATCTCCCACGCTCGTGCTCCAGCCCGCGCCGGCCTGAATGGCGGCGTGCAAGGGAAAGGGGCCCGACCCGCTCTCGAAGACCCTGAGTTTCGCCTGAACGTCCCAGTTGTCCAGGAAGTTGCTCCGAGCCAGCGTCACCATCGCGTTCTGTGAGAAGGCATATCCCAACCCAAGACGCATGAACGCGGGGCCGTCGAGCCCCCAAAACCCTTCCTGGCCTTCGGAGACCGGTGGGAAGAACCGGTGGGCGATCTCGAACTGCCACTCGCCCCGAGACAGCGTCTCGGCGGTTGGCAGGTTAATGACCTGAGTAGCGTGAAAGATGGTCACGGGCGGGCTTGTCGCCTCGGCCCTCCGTTCCCAGCGCCTTGGAGTATCCTGTGCCACCAGAGTCGGCACCGAAGAGATGAGCGCCAGTGCCAGGCAAGTGGCGGAGGCCCTGACCAGAATCGGTCCCTTTCTCACTTTCCCTCCTCGGCAACCGCCTGCAAATGGAAATCCAACTCCAACTCCATCACCTCGTCGATCTTCATGAACATGAGTTTGGGGATCGGAATCCCATGGTCTGAGAGGGAAACCGGAAACGCGCACTGCACTCTGAGGATCAGGGGAGGAGCACCCTCCGAAGAAGCCGGTGCATTCGTCGCATCCGACCCCGGTGACGTTTCGGCAGCCCGTCCCCCCGAGCCAACTGTCGTAACCTGGCATCGGATTGCCCGCTCCACTGCCACACCGTGGATCTCCAACTCTCCCACGGCCTCGGCCGAGAACCGCCTCTCTCCCAAACCCTCGAGCACCCCGACTCGACCCGAGAACGAGGCGAAGGGGTAGTCCTCCGTCTCCAGGTAGTTCTCCCGCATGTGCCTGTTCCGGAGCCCGATCCCCGTGTCGAGACTCGCCAGATCCACCTCGAAGAAGAACTCGCTGGCCCGCAGATCGGTTCCCCCCACCAAACCTTCCCCCTCCAGGTAGACGAATCCGTCGATCCGGTCCGTGACTCCCCGGAAGTCCTCCAAAGGAGCATCGGAGAGGAAGCTCACCCTCCTCTCCCGGGTCAGATCGACCTGGTACTCCTGGGCCTCTACACCCAACGGAGAGAGGCCGAGCCCTAACACGGCCCCGAGGGCGGAGGCCCCGACGAGTTTCGGCACTTGTATGGATCCTGGTTGTCCTGAAGCTCAAGCCCCCGACCGCGAGCCAGCCGACTCCGTCTCAGGGGATAGAAAATCTATCGGGGGCGATCAGTTGTTCTTGGCGCCCTTGTTGATCCAGTTCTTCAGGTTGCCCATGTCGATGGCATCCAGCGGCGTATCACCGAGAGGCATCCGAGCCCCCACCTGCTGCCGCCCCTCGAGCTTGATGATGAGGTAGCTCTCATCCGCCTTTCCCGGCGTGACCCGCTCGAATGACTCCTGAGTAGCGGCGATTCCCACCAGCGACGCATACGCGGATCCCAACTCAAGGTTCAACCCGGCGGCCGCTCCCGCCCCGTGGCAGGCCCCGCTGGAGCACCCCTCCCTGGAGAAGATGTCCCGAATGTCCGCAGCGAATGAGGGGTCCTCCTTCACCTCCCGGACCACCGGGGGGAAGTCGGAATCGTCGGGTTCACTCGGACCGCCGCCACATGCGGCGAGGATCAACGTACCTCCCAAGACGAGGAATTCCCCAACCGGGGTGCGCATCATGATGGGTTTCCAGGGTCCGAGTCAGGAGGATTGAACCGTTCAATCTTAAACAAAACCACCGAAAGGGGAAGGATGTTCCCTGCGATCCGCATGGTGCCGGGTCACGGCCCCTCCTTGACGTCCGGGGCCCGAACTGTAATCTGACCCCATTCCAGGAAGGTAAACCACGACTTGGGAACGGAGACGATGACTCCGCAAGTGAGTCCCCGGGGCCGAGCCCGGTCTCTGCCTGCACCCTCGCTCAGGAGGCACTATGACCACAGTACCTACACATCGGTCCTATTCCATTCCCATCCTCCTATGGATGGCATTGACGCTCCTGTTGCCCCCAGCCTCTTCCGAGGCCCAGATCACGCCGGACGTCATCCAGGCTCTTCAGTACCGCCCCATCGGCCCGGCCGTCATGGGAGGGAGAGTCAGCGACATCGCGGTGGACCACTCCAACACCAGCACCTTCTACGTCGGAACGGCTACTGGAGGGCTCTGGAAGACGACCAACCATGGTGCCTCCTTCGAGCCACTCTTCGACGACCAGGCCGTGTCATCCATCGGTGACGTGACTTTATCACAGGGGAATCCGAATCTCGTCTGGGTCGGAACCGGTGAGCCCCAGAACCGCCAGAGCTCTCCCTGGGGTAACGGCGTCTACAAGTCCTTGGACGGTGGAAGGACCTGGCAACACATGGGACTCGAGGAAACCCACACCATCTCTCGAATCCGCATCGCCCCCCAGCCCCAAGCAGGCACAGTCTTCGTGGCCGCGGTAGGCCACCTCTGGGGTCCCAACGAAGAGAGAGGTGTTTATCGGAGCCTGAACGGAGGGAACAGCTGGGAGAAGGTCCTATATGTGGACGAGTTCACCGGCGCGATCGACCTGGCCATGGATCCCCAGGACCCCCGAACCCTCTACGCCGCCATGTACCAGCGGCAACGGACGGGCTACGGCTTCAACGGGGGTGGGCCCGGAAGCGGGATCTACCGGACCATGGACAACGGGACCAGCTGGGAGAAGCTCACCGACGGTCTCCCCGAGACGGAGATGGGTCGCATCGGCCTGGATGTCTTCGCCGGGGACGGATCCATCGTCTACGCCATCGTCGAGGCTGTGGAGGGGAGGGGAGTGTATCGCTCCGACGACCGGGGGGACACCTGGGTGAAGCAGAGCGACACCAACCCCAGGCCCATGTACTACAGCCAGATCCGCGTCGATCCCAATGACGCCGAACAGGTCTATCTGGGCGGCACCCAGTTCTATCGGTCCAGCGACGGGGGGAAGAACTTCGAGGTGATGGGCTGGCAGGGGGTCCACGTGGACCATCACGCAATCTGGATCGATCCCAACGACGGCGACCACCTCCTCCTCGGGAATGACGGGGGGATCTACGCCTCGTTCGACCGAGCCGACAGTTGGCGCATGTATGACAACGTGGCTCTGGGCCAGTTCTACGAGATCGGCGTGGACATGCAGGACCCCTACTGGGTTTGTGGCGGTCTTCAGGACAATGGATCCTGGTGCGGACCCAGCCAGACCTATTCCACCAACGGAATCCTCAACACCCATTGGGTGGAGATCAATGGAGCCGACGGGTTCTACACGCCCATGGATCCATCCGACCCCAATATCGTCTACGCCGAAGCCCAGACGGGTCGGCCGGTACGCATCGACCTGCGAACCGGGGAGCGGAAATCCATACGGCCCCTTGGGCGCCCTGATGAGGGTGGGGAGGATCTCCCCAGCTTCCGATGGAACTGGAACTCACCGTTCGAGATCTCCCATCACGATCCGGCGGTCCTCTACTACGGCTCCAACGTTCTCTTCCGTAGCCCGGATCGAGGGCAATCCTGGGAGCAGATCAGCGACGATCTCACCAAGGGCTTCGATCGGGACACGCTGCAGATCATGGGCGTTGAGCTGTCGGCCATCCGCCTTTCCCGGAACGATGGGATCAGCTTCTACGGCGACCTCACCCAGATCGCCGAATCGCCTCTCAATCCGGAAGTCCTCTATGCAGGGACCGACGATGGGAACCTTCAGGTGACACGGGACCGGGGCGCTACCTGGACAAACGTGGTGGACCGGATCCGGGGGCTGCCAAGCCGAACCTATGTGAGCGGGATCTTCGCTTCGGCCCACGCGGAAGGCCGGGTGTACGCCACCTTCGACGGGCACAGGAACGACGATTACGCGGCGTACGCATTCGTCAGTGAGGACTACGGGGAGACCTGGACGCGCATCGCCAACGGCCTGCCGGAAACCTCGGTGAATCGGATCATCGAGCACCCCCGGACCGCGGACCTCCTCTTTCTGGCGAATGAGGTCGGAGTCTTCTTCTCGCTGAACCGGGGCCAGGAGTGGGTGCAGTTGAAGAACAACCTTCCTACCGTGCCCGTGGACGAAGTACTCATCCATCCCCGGGAAAATGATCTGGTCGTGGGGACTCACGGCCGGAGCATATGGATCCTCGACGACGTCACTCCCCTCGAGAAGCTGACGGAGGCCACGAACGCCGAGCGGGCCTACCTGTTCCCGGTCAAGCCCGGCCGGATGATGAACCTCGCCTCACCGGAGAGTTTCAACGCTGGGATGTTCTCGGCCCCGAACCCAGAGCGGGGTGCCCGCATCCGCTACCTCCTGGCTCAACACGGTCAGCCGGATCACGCACACGGAGAGATGCATCCCCCGGAAGAGGGCGCAGAAGATCACACGCAGGACCTGGACCACTTCACGGCCAGGATCACGATCCTGGATGGGAACGGGAATGTGGTCCGCACGGTTCAGGAGCCGGGCTCGGGAAGCAAGGGGATGCACGAGTGGTCCTGGAACCTTCGCATGGACCTCCCGATCGAAATGGAGGGTGACGGAGGGTTCAGGGGACCCCGAGGGCCCTTTGTGAGGCCCGGAAGCTACACGGTCCGGCTCGAGGCCGGCGGAGAAACGCTCACCACCCCCGTGGTGGTGGAACCGGATCCTCGCTTGGAGGGCGTGGCAGAAGCCGACTTCATCGCTCGCAGGGAGGCCATCGAAGCCCTGTTCGGCCTCCTGAAGCCCGCTTATGAGGCACGCCAGGTGATGACGGACATCCAGGAGGAGATGGAGCTTCTCGCTGGCGTGCTGGAGGCCCGGGATGAGGTGAGCGAGGAGACGCAGGAAGCCTTCGACAATGCCCGTCGGGAATTGAGCACGATCAACCGTGAGGCCGGGCAAGCCTTCAGCCAGACTACCCGCCTCATGTCCAGCATCGAGAGCTGCCACTGTCGCCCGACCGAGGACGAGATGTTCCAGGTAGAGAGGGCACCCTCAACCGTGGAGGACGCTGTGGCCCACGTGAACCAGGCTGCTTCCGTGACCATGCCCGACCTCTATCGGGCACTCGGAGCCACGGGTGTTCTGCAGAAGACGTTCCCGACCGTCGACTTGCCCGGAGGGCGTTGATCCGAACCGGACAGCGGGTGAGTATTGGGAAAAGGGGGGGGCTGAGCCCCCTCCTTTTTTCTCCTTCTTGCCCGCGGCGAAAATGTAAACGCACGTCCGGTTTAACGAATCTCGGGTGAGGGGCATCACATCTTTCGGAACCTGCCCGCAACCCAGACGCGGAGAGAGACGCATGAAGAACTGGATCAGGATCCTCACCCTCGGAAGTATCGTGGCCCTCGGGGCCGCTGCGTGTGATGACACCGGAACCGCACCGGATCTCATCGATGATGAGGCCCTCAGGGCCGACGTAGCCCTGGTTGCCGCCGACGGCCTTTTCAACGATCTGGCCGTCATGCTGGACCCCTTCACCCTCTCTCTCGTCGGGAGTGGGCCCGAGTTCTCGCCGACCGACGGGTCGGGCAGCTACTCCTTCACCCGGAACGTGACCTTCTTCGAAGACGACGTTGCCAAGGATTCCTACGACCCTCTCCTCACGGACTCCATCCACGTGGAATGGGAGTTCGAGCGGGAGGCTGAGCACACCTTCTGGAGCGCTGAGATCGAGAGAAGCCGAGACATGATGGTCACCGGGCTCGAGGGGGAGGAGACCCAGCGGACCTGGAATGGGGAGGCGGAGGCCGACATCTTCAGGAGCCGGCACAAGGACGAGGTGACCCGGACCTACGACATGGAGATGGAGGCGACCCACACGGACGTCGTGAAAGGCGTGCCACGCATCGACAACCCCTGGCCCCTGGGTGGAACCATCACCCGCCACGTCCACGTGATCGTCATGGAGGGCGACGAGGTCATCGGAGAGCGGGACGTCAAAGCCACGGTCACCTTCAACGGGACCCAATTCGTGATCTTGGACGTGGACGGTGAGGAGTTCGAGATCGACCTTTCTCAGCGTGGCGTGAAGGGTCGAATGGGGCACAGGGGCGGCTGACCTTCGCCGGATAGCCGAACCGGAACACAACGCGCTCCGGTCCGTCCAGGGTGTCCCTGAAGGGAGCGGGGGATGGATGGTCATCCCCCGCTCTCAGCTTGGTGGACTGCAACCCTCATTCAGCCTTCCAGGAGTCTCCCCACGGTGCCGAGGGGACTCCTGCCAGCCTCACGCTCCGGTGCCGATCCGTCCCGACGTAGCCCACCCCTCTTCCTCGCTCCAGACTTCTTCCGGAATCCGCCCCAGGGCAGTCTGGCGAATAACAGAACCGCCAGCAGCCCCGCGACCAGGAGCGGCCAGGAGGTGTCGGCCTTGACCTTCCAGTAGAAGTGCAACGCAGCCAACCCGGCCGCAGGATACACCAGGCGGTGGAGGAGTCGCCACCTGCGCCCGAGACGCCGGATCCATCCACGGGTGGAAGTGCCGGCCAGGGGGAGCAGCAGGAGGAAAGCGGTGAACCCGACGGTAATGAACGGACGCTCGACAACATCCTCCAGGATGAACGACCAGGCGAAGCCCTGGTCCAGCCCCAGGTAGACGAGGAGATGGGTCGCAGCATAGAAGAAGGCGAAGAGGCCCAGGAGCCGGCGCACCTTGATGACCCGTCCCCAGCCGGTGAATCGACGAATCGGTGATACCGCCAATCCCAGAAGAAGGAAGGCCAGCGCCCACCGCCCAGCAAGATGCATCAGCGCCTCGACGGGATTGGCCCCCAGACCGTCTGAGAAGAACGACCAAGCTCCCCATCCCAGGGGTGAAAGACCAAGGATCCAGACAGAGGTCTTCAGCGGGAAGTCAGGGGTGGGTTTCCTCATGATCCACTCCATCAACCTAAAACCAACGCCTCAAGTCCATCCCCTCGTACAGGGATGCGACCTCTTCGGCATACCCGTTGAAGGGGAGCGTCGGGCGCCGACGAAGCTCGCCGATGCGTCGCTCCCGGGCCTGGCTCCACCGTGGATGATCCACCTCGGGGTTCACATTGGCGAAGAACCCATACTCCCTCGGCGCTGAGATATTCCAGGTGGTCCGGGGCATCTCCTCGACCAGGCGGATCCGCACGATGGACTTGATACTCTTGAAGCCATACTTCCACGGAACCACCAGGCGAATGGGAGCGCCGTTCTGACCCGGGAGGGTTTGGCCATAGAGCCCGGTGGCCATGAGTGTGAGGGGGTGGAGGGCTTCATCCATCCGCAGGCCCTCCACGTAGGGCCAGTCCAGCACTCCTGACCGTTGTCCCGGCATCTGGTCCGGATCGTAGAGGGTGGTGAACTCCACGTACTTGGCCCGGCTGGTGGGCTGGACCCACGCCAGGAGGTCCTTCAAAGGGAAGCCCTGCCAGGGGATGACCATGGACCAGGCCTCCACACACCGAAGCCGGTAGATCCGCTCCTCAGACGGAAACCGCCCAACGAGGTCATCGACGTCGTACTCACCGGAATTCTCACAGTGTCCGTCGATCCGGACCGTCCAGGGTCGGCGTGGGAAGTCCCCGACACTGCGAGCGGGGTCTTCTTTCCCCGTGCCGAACTCGTAGAAGTTGTTGTACCGGGTGACATCCTCGAAGGGTGTCAATTCCTCCTGGCCGAGCCCCTCAGCGGCCAGAAGCGAACCGGACTCCCCAGGCACGGCGCCAGCCGCCTGGCTCCCGAAGTCACAGGCAGCCAGAGCACCGGGCGTGACGGTTGCGGCCACCGCCAACTTGGCGGCCTGACCAATGAACTTCCGCCGATTGAGATATACCTCGTAGGGCGTGATCTCCGATGATCGGATTTCGTTGGGCTTCCGGATGACCATTTTCTTTGCTCTGGTGTTTGGACTTCCCCCCCCGGGGGGGACGAGCCGTGTTCCATCGACGAAGGCCTGCACAAGCGGTGCAGGCCTTCCTTAACCGTTTTGCTCCCTGAAATGTTCCCGGAAGAGAGGATTTCCCTAGCACCTCCGGTCCGGCGAGCGCTTACCTGGAAGGAGGCAAGTACTTCTTGGGAAACTTCGCCACAACGGTGTAGATGGGATCTACGATGTTCGCCACGGTGCTCTCCGCCAGTTGTCCGAGGAGCTGGTACGCGTCCCACCGCCCGAAGCCATAGTCCTCCTGAAGCCACTCCACCAACTCGACGTGGGCCAGCCGGAAGGCATCGATGAGGGGGCGAGCACTGCCCGCCACCATAATGAACTCGTCATCCTCGATGCGGGGCCAGTCGATGGTCTTCCCCTTGATCAGGTCAACCTCCAGGACCACATCCATGGAGGTTTCCAGGCCGCTCCCGTTCACCTCCCCGTACCCCTGCCTGGCGTGACCGTCGCCGAAGTAGAAGTATGCCCCGTCATGGAAGATGGGCAGGTACACGGTGGCACCTTCCCTGATCTCCTGGGCATCCATGTTCCCGCCGAAATCCCCCGGCCAGAGCCCGCCGAATGCCTCCTGCCCCCTGGGTGCCACGGCGAGCCTCCCCAGCATGGGCTTCAGCTCAACTGTGATTTCGTCCATTTCACTGCCCGGGAGAGCCACGGTTCCCGTCATTTCTTCAAGATCCAACTCCCAGAGGTACCGGTGCGAGGGGATGGGATCGTTGAGGAGTCTCACACGAGCATCGGTGGAGAGGCCACCGAAATTCGGGCCGATGTTGGAGGCGGCGTATTGGTAGTTGGGCCGAACCCGGTGGACCTTCACCACCAGGATGTCGTCCGTTGTCGCCCCCTCGATGAGGAAAGGTCCCACTTCACCGGGAAATGCCCCGCCTTCAGGGCTGAAGTACCCTCCCCAGTTGGTCTCTGAGATCAAGACCGTGCCCGGCCTGATGGTGAGGACCGGCTCCCGGACGGCGAAGGTGGGCTGGGCGATTGACGGCGTGAACCGAACGGTATCGGATGCCTGAGCCGCAGCGTCCCCGGGGCCCAGAGAGGAGAGAGAGAAAAGGACCGCGGCAACGAGTAGAACGAGCGAACGGGACATGATCGACTCTCCTTCAGCTGGCATCACTATGGACTGACGACTGAGGGATCTTAGACCGGATCGCCCGGTGGAGGCTAGTCTCCCTCACCTCCGGCCATGAAGTCCACTGCCAGGTTCGAGAGGGCCCGGACGCCCACCGGTAACGCACCCTCATCGGCGAAGAGGTACGGAGAGTGGTTCACCGCCGCCTCTCCCAATGGGATGGAGTCCGGGATGACGCCCAGGAAGAAGAAGAGACCAGGCACCTCCAGCTGGTAGTAGGAAAAATCCTCCGCTCCGGTGCTGGGCGGAACCTCGGTGGCCATCCCTGGGCCTGCCACCCGCTCAAGCGTTCCCACCATCCGTCGTGTCAGGTCAGGGTCGTTGAAGGTGATGGCCCCACCGGCCGACAGGAAAACCTCGGCTTCGGCCCCAGCGCTCTCGGCGATCCCGGCTACCACCCGGCGGATGCGCTCCTCCACATCGCGGCGCATGTCCAGGTCCAGCGTGCGCACCGTCCCGATCATGACCACACTGTCGGGAATGATGTTGCTCCGGACCCCGCCATTGATCTGACCGATGGTTACGACCGCCGGCGCTCGGGTGATATCCGACTGACGACTCACGACGGTCTGAAGCCCCAGGATGATCTGTGCGGAGGTGACGATGGGATCCACCCCGCCCCAGGGCATGGCCCCATGGGTCTGACGACCCTTCACCTTGATCCCCAGGGTCTGGACAGAAGCCATGGCACCTCCCGCCCTGTACCCTATGGAGCCCGTGGGGGAGGGCATGACGTGAAGTCCGAAGATCGCGTCGGGACGTGGGTCATCCAGGACCCCCTCCTCCACCATAAGGCGGGCCCCACCCCTTTCCCCTGCCGGAGGCCCCTCCTCGGCAGGCTGAAAGATGAACTTCACCGTGCCCGGGAGTCGTTCCCTCATTCCTGCCAGCACCTCCGCCGCGCCCATGAGGATGGCCATGTGGTTGTCGTGACCGCAGGCGTGCATGACGCCCACTTCCCGGCCCATGTACTCCGCGGTAGCTCGGGAGGCGAATGGGAGGTCAGCCATCTCGGTCACCGGCAATGCGTCCATGTCCGCCCGAAGGGCCACAACGGGCCCAGGTCGACCACCCCTGAGAACACCAACCACCCCCGTATGGGCCACCTCCGATTGCACTTCCATCCCCAGGGACCTCAGGTGCTCGGTGATGACCCCCGCGGTCCTGAACTCCCGGTTCCCCAACTCCGGGTGCTGGTGAAGGTCGCGGCGCCATGCCACCACTCTGTCGGTAATCGCCTCGGTCCGCGCGTCGATCTCGGCCCTGAGAGCGGTCAGGTCGGTCTCCTGCCCGGGAGCCTCAGAGTGCGAGAACGCCAGGAGGCCGAGGATGGCAGCCATCAAGCGGACGAAACAAGAACGACTTGGGTTCTTCATAGGTATGG
Organism: Gemmatimonadota bacterium; assembly: GCA_039592115.1. Classification (GTDB taxonomy): domain Bacteria; phylum Gemmatimonadota; class Gemmatimonadetes; order Longimicrobiales; family Gaopeijiaceae; genus JBDHCH01. Next base: position 25,071 of record JBDHCH010000009.1, read on the forward strand.
TCCCCGAAGGGGATGAGAGGAACAGAGTCCGCCCCCCTAAATGTCCAGGTTCTTCACATAGCGGGCGTTCTTTTCGATGAATTGCTTCCTGGGCTCCACCTCATCGCCCATGAGCTCGTCGAAGAGGCGTGAGGCCATGGCTCCATCGTCGATGTCCACCCTCAGCAGGGTCCGCGTCTCCGGGTCCATGGTAGTCTTCCAGAGCTGGTCCGGGTTCATTTCCCCGAGACCCTTGTACCGCTGGATCCCAACTCCTTTCGCCCCATCTCCACCCTTTCCATTACCCAAACGATCCGAGTACTCCGCCCGCTCGGCCTCCGTGTAGGCGTAGTACTCCTGCTTCCCCTTGTGGACACGATAGAGGGGGGGTTGGGCGATAAAGACATGGCCGCCTTCGATGAGCTCCGGCATCTGCCGGAAGAAGAACGTCAGGAGGAGAGTTCTGATATGGGCCCCGTCCACGTCTGCGTCCGTCATGATGATGATCTTGTGATACCGAAGGCTGTCGAGGGAGAAGTCGTCCCTGATTCCGGCGCCGATGGCCGTGATCATGGCCCGGATCTCAGTGTTGGAGAGGATCTTGTCGATTCGCGCCCGCTCCACGTTCAGGATCTTCCCCTTCAAGGGCAGGATCGCCTGGTAGGAGCGGTCCCGGCCCTGTTTTGCCGAACCACCGGCCGAGTCACCCTCAACGATATACAGCTCACACAGGCTTGGATCAGAGATCGAGCAGTCCGCCAACTTCCCCGGGAGCACGCCGCTCTCCAGAGCGCTCTTCTTCCGGGCGAGATCCCGAGCCTTTCGAGCCGCTTCCCGGGCACGAGCCGCCTGGACGGCCTTCTCGATGATCCCCTTTGCGGCCTTCGGGTTCTCCTCCAGAAAGATGGAGAGCTGTTCGTTTACCGCTGTCTCTACGGCGCCCCTGACTTCCGAATTGCCCAGCTTGGTCTTGGTCTGCCCTTCGAACTGGGGCTCCATGACCTTCACGCTGAGCACGCAGGTAAGGCCCTCACGAACGTCGTCCCCCGACAGGCCCTCTTCCGCCTTCTTGAAGAGGTTGTTCTTCCTGCCATAGTCGTTGATGGTTCGGGTCAGGGCCGCCTTGAACCCCGTGAGATGGGTCCCCCCTTCGTGGGTGTTGATGTTGTTGACGAAGGTGTGGGTGTTCTCGCTGAAGCCATCGTCGTACTGCATGGCCAGCTCGATTTCCGCCTCTTCGCGGCTCGTCTCGAAGTAAATGATCTTGGGGTGAAGAGCATTTCGGCTTCCCCGGAGGAACTCCACGAAGGAAGCCAGGCCTCCCTCGTAATGGTACTCCTCCTCCCGCTGCCGTCCGTTCCCGTTCCGGTCGTCTCTGAGGAGGATCCTCAATCCCTTGTTCAGGAACGCCAGCTCCCGAAGTCGGTTGGAGAGGGTCTCGAAGTTGAACGAGAGTTCGGTGAAGATCTCTGGATCGGGCTTGAAAGACACCGCCGTACCTCTGCCTTTGGCCTTGCCGAGATCCTCGAGCTCTTTCTCCCTTTTGCCCCGAGCGTACCGCTGGTGGTATCTCTTTCCCTCTCGAGTGATCTCGACCTCCAGCCACTCGGAAAGAGCGTTCACGACGCTCACCCCCACACCATGGAGGCCTCCCGACACCTTGTAGCTGGACTTGTCGAATTTCCCCCCGGCGTGGAGAGTGGTCATCGCCAACTCCACACCCGGGACCTTTTCGGTGGGATGGAGATCAACTGGAATGCCCCGACCGTCATCCACCACCGTGACGGAGTCGTCCGGGTGGATGGTCACGTCCACCTTCGAGCAGAACCCGGCCATGGCTTCGTCTATGGAGTTGTCCACGACCTCGTAGACCAGATGGTGCAACCCCCTCGAGGAAGTTGAGCCGACATACATCCCCGGGCGCTTCCGCACCGCCTCCAGCCCCTTGAGTACCTGGATCTGACGGGCGGTGTACTCGCCACCACCGGTCTTCTTTCCTGTTTTCTTCTTTGCCGTCATCGGGTTGGTTCCTGTCCTCACTGGGGAGCGGTTCCCCGCTCCGTTACTGCTCGGCAAGTATGAACACGATTCGCTCTACGAGCCCTTCGGTGCGGCCCTCATTCACCTTTTCGAGAATCTCGTCTTTCATGAGGTTCAGTTCCATCAGCCAGGCGCTGGACCTCACCTCCACGATGAGCGCGGTACCTCGGATTCCCTGGGCTCGGGTGACCTTCCCGATGGCCTCTCCGACCCGCTCATCCCACTCCCCAACCACATCCGCCCGGATTACCGCCTCTCGAAGGCCCGCCTTCGAAAGGAATCCGCTCAAGAGATCACCCACCCTCTCGGGTCCCTTGGCATTACCCACCGGCGTCACCCACCCGAGAACCTCATCTCTCCACGACTCCGCTGCGGATCTTCCACCGGGGCAAGGATTCCCGCCGGAGACGGATATCGCTCTCCTTGGGCACCGTCAGGAGCACCTGCCCTGTCTCTTCTTCCTCCATCAGGGAGAGGATCCTCTCGCTCCGCCCGGGGTCCAACTCGGCGAACACATCATCCATGAGGACGATGGGCTCTTGCTTGCGGGCCACCCGGATTGTGGCCGCCTCCACCAATCTGAGGGCGAGGGCTCCGGTTCTCCGCTGTCCTCCGGAGCCATACTCCCGTAGGTCCCTCTCTCCCCCCTCCTCCTCCACTGTCAGGAGGAGTTCGTCCCGCTGCGGACCGACCACCGTGTTCCCGAGCTTGACCTCCCGCCCACGGGCATCCGACAGGGCTTCCATGAAGGCCTCCCCGATACCCTCTGCATCCCTGGCCCCTTCGAGCCTCACACCCGGCTGGTAGCTCATCTGGCCCGGCCGGGAACCGGAAACCCTCCGGAAATAAGCGGAAAAGGAATCCCTCCACCGGTCCACCCAGGTGAGGCGATCTTCCATGACCTGGGCCCCGTAGATCACCAGACCCCGGTCCCATGACCGCACGTGCTCACTGCCCTGGCCATTCCGTAACGCCGCATTCCGTTGCGTCAGGATCTGCTTGAACTGCTGAAGACGCTGCAAGTAACCCGGAACGTTCAAGGAAAGAACGATGTCCAGGAACCGTCGCCGGGCCCCCGGCCCATCGCTCACCAAGCCAACGTCTGCAGGGGAGAAGATCACAGCCGCCAACCGACCCAATCCATCCCCAAGCCGATGAGGCTCCTGCCCGTCCACGGTAACCTTCTTCCGCTTCCCTCGGAGCTGGAAAGCGGCAGCGACCTCCACGCTGTCGATCCCGTCGGCTCCCTCCAACGCCCCGACCACCCGGAACACCTCCTTGCCGAAGGCAACGAGACGATCGTCCCGTGTGCCCCGGAAGGATCGGAAGGTCTCGAGGTAGTAGATGGCCTCGAGAAGATTCGTCTTTCCCTGAGCGTTCTCGCCTACGATGGCGGCACCTTCGGCCGGAAGGTCCAGTTGCTGCGCGGCCAGATTCCGAAAGTGCCGGAGCTGGAGGTGGCTCAGGTGCATGGCGGGAGGCCCGGAAGGATCCCAATCAGCATGGAGGAATTTAGCCTACTTTCTCCCGCTTGGCTACCCCTGGGCAGTGGCGGAAAGCCTTGAAAGAGAAGGGATTCCGGGATTTCTGGCCTAAGAATGAAGATGTCGGACAGGCGGGCATGAACGGAGCCCGGGGGGCCGGATCCGGCCCCCCGGGCTCAGAAGTCGGGACGGGGGCACGGTAGGACCCTCACGTCCCGGGTCTTTTCGCTTCAACGCCCCTGGAAGTCGGCCTTCCGCTTCTCCAGGAACGCCGTCATTCCCTCCTTCATATCCTCTGTCGAAGCAAGCAGGCCGAAGCTGGCCGCCTCGGTCGCCATCGCCTCAGCAAGGGGGGCATCCATGGCTCGATAGATAGAGTCCATCGCTATTCGGACGGCCACCGGACCATTCTTGGTCACCTTCCGCATCAGGACCTTGCCCGCATCCAGAAGGTTGCCCTTGGAGACGACTTCACTCACCAAGCCGATTGCCAGGGCTCGCTGAGCATCGATCATCTCCCCGGTGAGAGTCAGCTCAACGGCACGTCCCAAACCGATGAGGCGAGCCAATCGCACCGTCCCACCGTAGCCGGGCATGATTCCGAGGCTCACCTCCGGCAATCCGAACCGGGCATTCTCACTCGCCACACGAAGGTGACATGCCAACGCCAGCTCGCAGCCCCCCCCCAGGGCGAATCCCCCGACCGCAGCGAGGACCGGCTTCGGAAACCGCTCGATCGCTCGAAATACCCCCTGTCCCCGGCGGCTGACCTCCACCCCTGAGAGGGCGTCCATCTGCGCCAGCTCACCGATGTCCGCGCCTGCGACAAACGCTTTCTCCCCCGCCCCGGTGAGAATCACTCCCTTTACCTGATCGTCGTACCGAAGGCTGTCGAAGGCGTCTCCCAGCTCCAGGATAACCTCGGAGTTCAGGGCATTGAGCTTTTCCGGACGGTCGATGGTGATGACGGCCAACTCCCCGTCCCAGGAAATCTGGATGTGTTGGAGGTCGCTCATTACACGCGCTCCCGTGTGGACCCTTTGAAGGCCTGAGGAATCGGATGGAAACACGCTGCAAAGGTAGGAACTCCAGGTTGCCTTCCGCCAGGAACCCCATTTCAATTTTCCGTCCGCCCCTCTACCTTTTTTTTTCGCCTACCCTTCACCGGGGAAGCAACCACTGTGCTCCACCTACAGATTTTCCAGATGAGGAGTTGAAGAGGATGGCCCGGTCCCTGAACAAAGTGATGTTGATTGGAAATGTGGGAAGTGATCCCGAGGTCCGGATGACCCCCTCCGGATCGAAGGTTGCCAAGATCTCGTTGGCCACCAATCGGTCCTATCAGGATCGGAGCGGGCAGCAACAGGAGCGCACGGACTGGCACCGACTGACCTTCTTCGGACGCCTCGCCGACATCGTGGAGCAGTGGGTGAACAAGGGGGATCGGCTCTACGTGGAGGGACGCATCGAGTACTCCCAGACTCAAGATGACCAGGGAGGGACCCGATACTGGACCGACATCGTCGCCAACGAGATGGTCATGCTCGGGTCTGGAACCGGGGGGCCATCCGAGGGAGGCTTCAGGGGCACGCCCCCCTCAGGCGGCCCGGATCCCGATGAGGGAGGGCCTGGCCCATCCCCGATCTCCGAACCGGACGACGACCTCCCTTTCTAGGAAAGGTCTGCACAAGTGGGGGCGGACCCTGAGGGATCAGGGTCCGCCTTCAGTGTGTTCCCTGGAGAATCCGCCCACAGCCCGGAAGTACTCCTCGCCGCCAACCCAGAACACGTCGTTGTGGCCCGCCCCGGGCACCTCCATCCACTGGCTACCGGCCCCTCGGGCTGCCTGGAAGAGATTCCTTCCCATGCGGACCGGCACGATCTCGTCTTCTGCGCCGTGGACCACCAGGGTTGGAGAGTTCACCCGTTGGAGCTCTTGCACCGTATCGAATCGGCCCCGGATCCTTCTGAACAAGAACCCCGGAAGGAAGGGATAGAGGGCCCGAGCCATGTCGTAGAGGGAGGTGAACGCGGACTCCAGAATCAACCCGCCGGGCGCCTTCTCCGCAGCCAACCGAGCCGCAACAGCACCCCCCATGGACCGCCCGAGTACGACAATCTTCCCCGGGTCACCAACGATCTCCACCAGGAATCGGTGGCCGGCGATAGCATCCTGGTAGATCCCCTCTTCAGTGGGAGACCCCTCGCTACCGCCGTACCCTCGATACTCCAGCAGGAGCACAGAAAGTCCGTGTCGGAGGAGGCCGCGGGCCATAGGTGTGCGATGGGCGATGTTTCCTGCGTTTCCGTGGAGAAAGAGGACTGCCGGGCCTGGGTTCCGGGAGTGGAGGGTCGCCCCGGCATCCGCTCCACCACAGGCGTACCACCACGCCTGAATCACCACTCCGTCCGAGGTGTTCAGTGATATGGCCTCCCCCGGGATCCCATCGAGACGCGGGGGCCTGCCGGGATCCTCCTTCGAGGGTTGGAAGAGAAGTGCTTCCGCCAGACGCGGGGAAAAGACCATGAGGCTGCCTCCGAGAACCACGGCCGAAAGGCACAAGAAAAGGGCCCTATTCCATGGGGACCCCTCGCAACCAACTGGCATCTCAGGAGACGGCGGGTTCAACCGTCCGGGCGTCGGGGGACTTCGGTCTCCCAGAAGCCCATGAGGTACTGGTCGTAACGTCCCGGGTTTTCCTGGTAATCCCGGGCCCAAATGTCGAACTCGGGCAGAGCCAGCTTCTTGGATACTCGCTCTGTGGCGAGGGCCACGATGGTCTCATACCCCAGGTCCCCGGTCACCCCAGCTTCCCGAGCCGCGTCTTGGGCGAGCACGAACATCTCGTCGGGACTCAGCAGCAGGAGGATGTCAGCCACCTGCGCCGAGCAGAAATCGAGGTACTTGGCCCACAGGACTTCCTCGGGCTCGGCACCGCTGATCCCCGCCGGTGACTTTTCATCATCGACCGCCACGAAGGCTCCTCCTGTTCGCTCCCAATACCCTGGAGGGAGTGGATCTGCCAACACCGGCAACCCGGATCCCTCCATGAACGTTTATGTCCTGCCAGGGGGCCGTCAAGCTTGTTGAATTGACGGAAAGAGAAAAAAAACCGCGAGCCCCAAGGCTCGCGGCACCACCCTCCCGGGGGACCCCAGAAGGGTCACGCAGGAGGCGTAGGCGTAGCGTCCACCTTCGACGGGGAAGTCTCTTCCCGGTCCCTGAGGTGCCGATAAATGGAGCGGCGAGTGAGTCCATACAGGACCACCCGACTCAGAAACTCAGGATCCGTCCGTTGGACCTCTTCGGCTTGCGCGGCAATATCCCTCGGAAGCCGAACACTTATCTGGACGGAACGGGTTTCCCACATCGGCCTACCTCATCAGGGGCGTAAGGTCAAAAAAATGAAGAATTTACAGATCCCAACGCCGGCGAAGCCGCAGTGATGCCGTGGAGCTGGGGGATACTGCTCAGAAGAACGAACGGAAATTATAAGCGGATTGAGGGGCACGCAACCCTCCCAAGGATCTTTCTTCCATGACAATGCAGATTTGTAAGCCGTTGCAGCGAAAGCACTTAAGAAATCGTGCGAAACACGAAAACCACCTGTTCCTATCCTCATGAACAGATGGTTTATTGCGAATTTTGATTCCGTAAGTGCTGAATTGAGAGTGGCTTCCCATTCAAGGGATGAAAAAACTGGCGGGAAGCCAGAGACGGATTATTTGAAATAATGGAGGATCAGGAAAGAACGGATCGAAGGAATGCTCGAAGGGTCTTCGGTTCGAGCGCGAGGAACCTGTTTCGGATCTCCTCGGGATCGTCCTCGCGGAAGATGTCCCCTGTCCTGAACCCCGGGCCATCGCTGATGGGGCGGAAGCCGATGAAGCCGCGCCACACCTCGTCCCGACGAAACAGGTTCAGTGTGGCCCTCCATTGCTCCTCCCCCAAACGCAGGCTTCTGGATTCCACGGTTACCGGGGGAGAGGCCCTGTGGTGGGCCGGGGCTGAAGTGAACTCCTCCTCCAGGTGGGCTGCCAGATTCTGGCCCCGGTCCCTCATCCAAACGTCGAAAGGAGGCAGGGGGAGGACCTCCTGCAAATAGAGGAGGAGGATCGCGAGGGGGTCCTTCCCAACCGTCAACCCCACCTTCGCTGCCCACTGCCGGGCCCGGGCATAGAGAGGCCGAATGGCTTCCTGAGGGAGGAGGGAAACCAGTCCGTGGGCCTGCCGAGTCCGATAGGCCCGGTAGCGAGACTTCAACTCCGGGTCTTGGGAGACCAACTCCTGGAGAGGGGGGATACCGGTCGGGCCGTCTGGGCCACCCTGGAGGGGTACCATCCCGGGTTCGGCTAGTGGACCACCGTCCCGCCTCGGTGAGACGGTGCGGCGATCGGCTGGCTCACTTCCCGGGGTTCCCGGAGGAAGAGCTGGGAGAGGGTTTCCCGGGATCCGAACGTTTCGAGAAGCTCCTTCAGGGCCTTGAACCGCTGCGGCTCGAACCGAGCCAGCAGGTGAGCCAGTCCTTCCCTGAGTTCCCTGGTCAACATCCGAGCTTCCAGGAAGGTGAGGGAGAGTGGGAACCGCACCTGGTAGGCCAACCCCTCCGTGGAACCGTCCGGAAGGACGCGCCGAATGTCTCGGCCGGGAAAGGCGCCTACCAACGCATCTTCCAACACCAGGTCCGGTTCCTGGTATGCCGTTTGGAGGACGAGAGCGTTCCCGTCGCAGTCAAACCGGGCTCTCGCCAACCGTCCCCGGCCCATGACGAAGCGCACGGAGGTACCCTCATGCAAGTCCAGGTCGCGGCAGATGTCCCGGAATCCGATTCTGAGAAGGGTCGGGCGGGAGAGGGGGCTGAATCCAGCTCTGTGGAGCACTCGGAGAGCGAGGTGGAAACAGTACTGTCGCAGGGCGTCCTGGGCCTCCCTCCCCTCGGCGGAGGGGTCGGCTGCTGTCCTGAGGATCCCATGGACGTGATCGAGGGTCGGCTCATACACCCAGTCCAGAACCACCAGCTCCGTGCTCAGGTCCAGTTCCTTGACCTTCCCGCTCCCGAGGTCCACCACCTGCGCCGAGGAAGCGTACTGTCCGTCCAGCACGAGAGCCAGCCCGATGTCTTCGATGCGTCCCTCTGGGAGATCCACTTCGTGGACGCTCCGATAATGGACGACGGCTCGCGTAAGGCTGAGCTCGCAAACGCCTGGGACATCGGCCATTGCCTCCGGCCGAGACTCAGGTTGGGGCGCAGGTAGCTGTGGGGACAGATCCGTCATGACTGAATCCGGCTCCCTGAGGTCCATGATAAAGGAACAGCAGCGATTTGAACGATAATCAAATGTTTACTGTCACCGCAAGAAACTCGTACGCGACTGGCTGGTCTGTCGCTACGGTTTTCCACGGGTTGCCCCCATCCCCTCCCGAAAACATCTTTCGAGATCACTTCCGGCTGGCAAATCGGCCGGCCCCCCTCGTTCAGATTCACCTCGGAGCCTATACCAGTTGGAACGTCTTCGCCGTCGTTCGGTCGGATTCCTGGAACGGGATGGGGAGAGTTGGGCCTGCTTTTTGGTCACTTTTCAGGATCCGCGTCGACGTTGGCACGGATACTTCTCCTTCCGTCCGAGAGACGGCGGGTTGGAAGAGGACGAGGTCAGGACCGCGAACATCTTCGTCGAAGGATCAGAATCGGAGATCGATCAGAAAGCCAGGGGCCTCGGGCGACCCCTGCTCGGGGGCCTCCTTTCGTCTGCTCTGCACACTCGGGACAAATCAGAGGAGAGCTCTCCGAAGCTGCGCCGCTGGTTTCGACAGAAGCTCGCCAAAAACTCCCAGGAGTTGGCCGGCGAGTGGCCTGGAGGGAAGGGAAACAGCGATCACCTGGACCTCGCTCAGCTCCGGTCCCTCTACGCCTCATATCGTCTCGATCAGGTCTGCCACTTCATCGCCCTGGTGCATCCCGAGAACTTCCAGGGGGCCGTGGACAGGATCCTCGAGGGGAAAGCTTTCGACTTCCGGGCCAAGGATGAGCTCCAATTCTCGATGATGGTGGTGGAGTTCATCGAAAACCACCTTCCGCTTCCCCCCTTCGAGGAATGGGCCGAGGACTTCCTCGCCCATCGTCAGGATTATGCCCTTTACGCCCACACTCTCCACCGGGAGGGGCGGCTCCCCTGACCCTGCTTCCCCGGGACCGCAACTTGCTCCAAAGGCCGGGGATACGGGTTGCCACTTCCTGGCTCAGTGTCTATCTTTTTGTGCTCAGTTTGCACCAAAACGCCTGAAGGGAGCGTGATCAGTTTGGAAGTCATCGTCCAGGACAACGAGAGCCTCGACCGGGCCCTCCGGCGGTTCAAGAGGAAAGTTCAGCGGTCTGGTCTGTATTCAGAGCTCCGGAAGCGGCGCTTCTACGAGAAGCCGAGCGCCCAGCGGAAGCGGAAGCGCGAGGCCGCCATCCGGCGGGAACGGCGGCGCCAACGTCGCTCGAGGCCCTGACACCAGGACGTCTTCTTCGCTCCCCTCGGAGGAGTGAAAAGAAGAAATTGAAAGGCTCTCCCCAAGGGGAGGGCCTTTTGCGTTTCCAGACCATGCTCTCGTGTTCAGCGGTCAGGGGTCCCCTCAATCGACATCCCTGAGAAACTCCTTGGCCACACCGTGGAAGTGGCGCCGTACCCATCGGCGCCAGGACGGAGAGGGTGGCTCCAGTGCCTCACCCATCTCGAGGCGATCGAGAATCCCTTCCATCTCAGCCCGGACCTCCAGGAGGCGCTTTTTGTGGTAATACCCTGAACCCCAACAGATCCCGCCGAACACTCCGGAACCGGCGATTACACCCACGGCCACACCGAGGGCTGCGGCCCCGCCTGTCACGCCCACGGCCATGGCGATGCCGATCCCCGTTCCGATGCCACCTCCCGCACCCCCGATCAGCCCACCGGCCAGGTAGTCGTCCCGGGTGCCAGGCTCCACCTCCAGCTCCACCAATGTGTGCCCATCATCGACCTGCTCGAGTCGGATCTCCACCCACTTCGCCGAGGCCACGTAGTATTTCTTGGAGGTCGAGGAGGCAGCTCTGGCGATCTGGGATGCCCAGTCCACGGCAGGGCGGTACTGGAGCACGGATCTTCCCTTTCGAACAGCCTGAAGGAGGCGGCCCGCCACCATGAACTCGTCGATGGTCTTGGCCAAGGCATCCGCCCTTCCAGGAACAACCCTGGAGGCGTGAAGGACTGGAGGGCCGAAAAGGGCCGATACGGGGTTTCGCCCAACCGGCGAAGAGGAGCGAACCTGTACAAGAGCCTTCCGCACATGCCGATCGTCCAACCCGACCTCACGGGCAATCCTGAAAAGCTCCTCCTCGTTGAGGCTGGATTCTCCCCCATCGGGCTCCGAAGCGGCGATTTCCGCCGCCCTTCGGATGACCTCGTCAAATTGCCGTCGGGTCAGGCTACGGTTCGGGTCCATTCATCCCTCACGTGTGGCGGACGGACGCTCATGCGCCAACGTGCTCTCCAGGATCGCTCCTACCTCAACCCCCGAGGGGCCAGGCGGATCTTGAATAGTGGGTTCAGGAGCCCGTCGAGGCCAGGGAGTCGACGGGAGCCGCCACTTCGATCACTCCGTGGGCGACCCCCCCATGTCCGTGACTCACAAACGGATAGCGTCCAGGGGGGGCATCCTCCAGAAGAATGATGAACCGGCTCCCCCTGGAATGGAGCGGCGGGCTCTCTCCCTGCTGTGTCACCGCCAGGAACGCCGCCAACGGGGCCGACAGGGAGTCGGGAGGGAAGGTCACCCAGTGGACTCTGTGATCCACCGTGGTGAACTCCACGGCATCTCCGGGAACGGCACGGATCCGCGGGGGAAGGAGGTGCTCCTCGGCTCCCCTTCCTCCGAGGAGGATTCGATAGGACCGGGCCCCGTCCGGGAGCCCAAGGATCCTGGCCCTCTCCACTTCAGGATCCGCCGGGAGCTCTGCAGGGCCGTCACAGCCCAGAGTAGCACCCCCGGTGAGGAGAAACAGAAGGAGGCCAGCCCCCGAGAAGGGGACCGGCCTCCATGTCCTGATGCTGCGATCCAGCTTCAAACCGCGAGAGCGGTGCAGCCTCAGCCGCCCTGGCTCAGGGTCCAGACATACGCTGCCACGGCCCGAACCTGGTCATCGGTGATGTTGGTGCCGCCCTTGGGGAGCATGAGCCCCGGGTGTTGCTCAGGCTCCGGCACCCCGTTGGTGACGGTTTGGACGATTCCTTCGTAGGTACCGTCGGTATTGATCCACTCGGCATCGGTGAGGTTCGGGGCCAGGGGACCGCCCACTCCGCCAGGCATGTGGCAGGTGAAGCAGATCCCGGCGCCGGAAAAGATGCCCTCACCCTCGGCAACCATCTCGGCAGTCACTCCCTCAGGGAGATCCATGTCCGGGGCAGCGGCCGGGGCCGGCGCCTCCGCGGCAGGTGGTGTCTCCTCGGCGGGCGGTGCGTCTCCACCTCCTCCGCATGCGGCACCAAAAGCCAGCAGCACGAGGAGCGAAGAGAACCGAATTGTCTTGCTCACGACGAAACCTCCGTTCCACAGGCGATGCAGAACCGCCAGATTAGCTCGAGTTCCTCCCCGCATTCCGAGCAAGGAACCAAATGAACACTGCATCCACAGAAGGGGCAGAAGTTCACCCCAGGTCGTTGAGGAAGTGTCTCCCGACACCATGCGCAGGTCTCTGCGCCGGGTCCGGCTGCAGGAGGGGACTCCTGGCCCGCAGCGACGGCTCCGTCCTCCTCCTCTGGATCCGCCCCGGAAGGCGTGGGAGCGTCAGAGTCCGAGAGCTCGAACCGAACCTCCCCCGAATCAGCTTCCCCATCACTTCCGGCAACGGCGTCCAGAGCCCCTTCTTCGAGGCTCTCCTCGGTTCCGTCGTACGTCTCCGAACGTTTCTTCGCCATGTCCTCCTCCTCCGTTCCGATTTCCTCCTCCTCGGAGAGATCTCCCCCGACCGGGCCGTCCTCGCCCTCGGATATCGATCCCGCCATCTCTGCCCCTACCTCGAGGATGGCGTCGGCGCTCTCCTCCAACGGCTCGGCACCGGACACCTCCTCTTCCAAGATACCTCCTTCGTCGGCCCGGTCCCACATCAACGCCTCATCGATCATCTCCGGGTTCAGCCGGACGTCGGCGGCAGCAAAATCACGATAAAGACCCGTGTTCGGGTTCGGGGATTCGAGCTCCTCCTGGATCTCCTCCCGGGCGGTCTTGGACTCGATGGTCAAGAAATCGTTCTCACCCGCCAGCAGCCTGAGCAGGGCGTGCTCATAGTCTGCGTTCATCTCAACACCGATCTCATCCCGGTGCGTCCGGTAAGGAACGAGGTTCTGATAGATCTCCGCTACCGAAAAAGGAGCCGTCAGGTATTCCGGATTGCTGGCCTGGATCTCCCGAACCAGGATCCGGTGAAAACGCTGCAGGGTTTCGTTTGGATCGAAAGTCATCTGTCTGAGTCCTCCTCCAACGTCAGTAGTCCGGCGCGAACCGCCGCAAGAAGGAAATTGCGGGGGTCCGTGGAGGGAACCTCGATTCCCCGCTGCTCATGCCAGCGTTCCGCCAGACGCTTCATATACTGGGTAAGGGGCTCATGCGCAAACCCGGCCATATCTCTCATTTGCCGAACGATTTCCAACCAGGTGCCCCGAAGGAGCTGTCCTTCCGGGAGCCGGATCTGCTTTGGATCCTCATCATCTCCTGGAGCCGCGTGGAAGAGCTCCAGCTGGTCGAGATCCACGGGGGAGGTTTGAGGCGTCCACTTTGCCGCCGATTCGATCTCAGCGAGAAGCTGATCCACCGGATCCAAGAGGGATTCCAGGTCTTGAAGCCTGGATTCCCAGGGGAGAAGGCGGGCGTCCCCGGCTTCCATCTGCCAGAGGGTCCGCTTCAGTTCGATAATCCGCCAAACCGCGAGGGAATCCCAGTGCTCGCCCGGAGGTACATGCTCGAACTCACGAAGGGCTGCTTCCCAATCTCCGCGGTCATAGAGGAGGTGCCCCAGGTACACTCGGGCTTCGTGGAGGTCCGGATCCAGTTTCAAGGCCCGTCGAAGGTGCCGGCTCGCCCCGACCTCGTCTCCGAGACGGTGGAGGGCATACCCAAGGGAGGAAACTCCCTCGGCGCTGCCAGGATGAACCGCTACGAGCTTCGAGAACACATCTCTAGCATCCGGGAAGAGGCCTTCCCGATAGAGGGCTCTACCCATGGTCAGCATGAGGTCCAGATCCTGATCGAACCCCATGGCCTGAACCTTCCGAAAGAACGCCAGAGCCCGCTGCCTTTCCCCAAGCCGCAGGAGGGTTTCCCCCATCCCAACCAGAGCGTCTTCATGGAGAGGGTCCAGACCCAACGCCTGGTTGAAGGATCTCCGGGCCCAGGCGAACTCTTCCCGGGCCAGTCGGGCATAGCCGAGGCCCACATAAAGCTCGACGGCGTTCGGGTAGAGAGAAAGGCCCTCTCGAAGCATCTCGAGGGCCCCTTCGAAATCCCCGTCGTTATACAGCCTGTGCGCCTGCTCGTCGTATTCCTCTGAGCTGAGGAACCGATTCTCCTCCACCTGAAGCTCCTCTCACTAGGCTTTGGATCATGGCCTCGGGCTGGCCGAAGATACGACGCCAGCCCCAGATCGACCAAAAGCTAACCGCACGGTCTCGGGGTAACCACCCTGGCAGCCTGGATTTCTTGTTGGGTGGGGCTCCTATCCTTTGCCGAAGCTGACTCCGCAAAGGCCGCAAACCCAGTCTTTCCCCGATTTCGTCAGGCGCTGGAAGTGGCCGTGGCGGGGGCAGATGCTCTCCTCCTTCCTTTCGATCGCCTCCTTCACGACGGCCCGCTCAGCCCGCGTAGCCTTGGGGATCACCAGCACATATCGCAGGGATGATACGTTACACTCCAGGACGACCCTTCCGGTGCCTCCTTCCCCGTCTCTCACCCCGAGGATGTCGAACTGGCCTCCCATGGGGGAGGGAAGACGCTCCCCGGCGTAATAAGCCAGGAGGGTCTTCTTGTCCTTTGGCAGTGGAATCGGGTTCGCCGGACTCCCAGGGTTCTGCCCGGAAGAGGACTCGTTCATCATGGGGATCCGTCAGCTCAGCTGGAAAAGGGAATTGCGGCGAGCGGTCATGCGTCCTCCTGGTGGATCGGCTCGGCCCGGAAGCCGGCACCCGGGTTCAACCGTAGGGATTCCGATGGAGTTTTGGGGGGCAAGTATACAGAGGGGCAGGCGGGGCCGCTACCCATTCTCGCCAGGTTTGGGTGGGGGAAGGTGGAAGAAGGGTCCGGTCGGCGGCAGGATCAGCGGAGGGGAGTGGATCGCACTCCCCCCCGTCGTTGGGTCTCAGCTCTCCTGTTGAGCGCTCTCGCCTCCGACCTCTTGGGGAACCAGTCCCTCCTCGGCAGGCGACGTTTCCGGCTGGACCGGAGTACCCGGACCGGAGTCCTTGGTGTTGAAACCATACCGCTTCCGGCCATGAGGGATCGCCGGCTGGCAGAACCGAATGCCTACGGAGTAGAGGTCTTGTAGATCTCCGTCCGAGAGGTCAGGATACCGTTCCGCCAGGTAGTCGATGGTCTCATCCATCCAATGCCGCTGATCGTCTTCTTCAGCCTGAAGGACGCCGCAACGATTGATGTGACTGAACAACTCGTCCCGCGCCCTTGTCACCATGTTCTCCTTCGCCACATTTGCCTCCGCTATAGCCTCACGGGAGCCTTTTGCACAAACTCCCGGAGCGTTCTCATATGTTTCAGACTCTTAACCTAATGGAAGGACTGAACCATGCAAACCAGGGCCCCGGAATCTCCGGAAACAGGCCCCGACGCCGTAACCCTGGAGGTTTACCGCCACCTCTTCACGGCTCTGGCCGAGGAGATGGGTGCGTCCCTCAGACGAGCGTCCTTTTCTCCCAATATCAAGGAACGGCGGGACTACTCCTGCGCCCTCTTCGATGATCGCGGCGTGGCCGTCGCCCTGGGCGACCACATGCCCGTCCACCTGGGCGCCATGCCCATGAGCGTGGAGGCGGCCCTGGACGAGCTCGGGACGCTGGCCCCTGGGGACGTTGTGATTCTCAACGATCCCTTCCGGGGCGGGACCCACCTGCCGGACATTACCCTCATCTCCGCACTGTATTCCGGGGGTGCGATACCGGGTAACGACACGGCCACGCATTCCGGAGGAGAGAAGGGGGAGCCTGTTCTCCTGGGCTATGTGGCTTCCCGGGCCCACCACTCGGACGTGGGAGGGATGTCGCCCGGCTCCATGCCGCTGGCCCGGGAGATCTACCAGGAAGGCCTCCGTATCCCTCCGGTCCGATTGTACCGGGAGGGCACTCGGAACGAGGACCTCTGGCAAACCCTCCTGGCCAACGTCCGGACTCCGGTGGAACGGGCGGGAGACCTGGACGCCCAGCTGGCGGCTCTCCACACTGGGGCGACGCGTCTCCTGGAGATGGTGGATCGCAGGGGGTCGGCGGAGGTTCTTGCTGCCATGCAAGGGCTGATCGCCTACGCGGACCGCCTGGTGGCCGCAGGCATCCGCAAAATCCCCGACGGGCGGTATGAGGCTGAAGACTTCATGGACGACGATGGGTTCGGCTCTGATCCCGTACCGATCCGGATGGCGTTGACGGTCACGGAGGACAGGATGGTCCTGGACTTCGAAGGCACATCCTCCCAGACACCCGGGGGGATCAACGCCGTGGCAGCCATCACGTCTTCGGCCACCCGGTATGTGGTTCGGTGCATGGTGGAGGCCCTCCTGGGCACGCCTCTACCCGCCGGTGGCGGCTCCATGACCTCGGTGGAGCTACGACTCCCACCAAGGAGTCTGGTGAACGCCTCCCCGCCCGCCAGCGTCGCTGCGGGGAACGTCGAGGCCAGCCAACGCATCACCGACGTCCTGCTTCAAGCCTTCGGCAAAGCGCTGCCCGACCTGGCCCCCGCCCTCTCCCAGGGAACCATGAACAACACCACCGTCGGAGGGCTGGATCCCCGGACCGGAGACACCTTTGCATACTACGAGACGGTGGGGGGAGGGCTCGGTGCGGCGCCACAGGGGCCTGGTCTCTCAGGGGTCCACAGTCACATGTCGAACTCCCTCAATACTCCGGTGGAAGCTCTCGAACATGCCTACCCCTTCCGGGTTTCCCACTATTCCATTCGCCGACGGAGCGGCGGGGAGGGCTACAACCGTGGTGGAGACGGGCTGCGCCGTGACATCCAACTCCTGGGCGATGGACAGGTCACCCTGTTGACGGAGCGTCGGCTCCAGGGCCCCCGGGGCGCCGCGGGCGGGGAGGACGGAGCGCCCGGGGAGAATGTCCTCATCCGAGGAAGCGAGGAGACGATGCTACCTGGGAAGGTGACCTTCGACGCCCTGGCGGGAGACATCATCAGCGTCCGTTCCCCAGGGGGTGGGGGGTGGGGTGCGCCCAAAGGCAACCGGAGGGGCGCCCGTGCAGGAGAGGAGGGCTGAGATCGTGGATCTCCAGTACGTGTTCTTTTGTGACGATGCTGTCGAAGACTCCACCGGAAAGCTCGATGTCAACGGGATCTTCCACGACCTCCTTGCACCCGGGTTTCCAGCGGTACAGGAACGCATGGTCCTGGTGCTCGTCCTGGAGTGGGGTCGAAAGGACCAGGGCAGGTACAGCTTCAAAGCCGAGCTGGTAGGCCCGGACTCCAACGTGGTTTTGACCGTGGATGGGCACTCGGACGTGGAGGCCCGTCCTCCCGACCGGCCCCTGGCCAGGACTCGCCTCGTCATGCCCCTGGAGAAGGTGGTCTTCCCGAAGCCGGGCCGCTACTACCTCAGGGTGATCGTGAAAGGAGAGAGATTGCGGGGGCCTTCTCTTTATCTGATCGAGGCGGAGGGAGAGGCCGCGGGCGAAAAGGAGCCCTCCACGGACCGTCCATGAGGCCGGGCCGCCCTTTCGGCGGCGCCCGAGGGGATCACCGAACGCCGAGGAGGAGGCGATCCGCCGTTCCCCTGCTCGCCAGGAACACATCCTGAATCCCATCAGCGTTGAAGTCGGCGAACTCCAGATCCAGGCCGGTCCCGTCGATGCCCTCCCCGAACACCTGGAGAGTGGCCTCGACGAAGTGCCCGGATCCATCATTCAGATATGCGCGAAATGGGGCAGGAGCGATACGGCGCTGGCTCAGATCCACATCTGAGTTCCCGGTGACGATGTCCAGATCCCCGTCCCCATCCAGGTCTCTGAAATCCCCATCGAACGAGGACTCCGTGTCGGCCGGCAGTCGACGAAGGGTTTCGTCTGTGAAAACACCCTGGCCATCGTTGATAAGGAGCCTGTTCCGTGGATCGGCACCATCAACGAAGGCGGCCACATTCGCGAAGAGGATGTCCAGGTCCCCATCGCCATCCACATCTCCGAAATCCGCTTCCCGGGTTTCCTCGGGAGTGGAACGATAAGGAATCCTTCGGCGGGATTCATCGACGAACCGACCGGACCCATCGTTGATATAGAGCCCGTTGGGGCCTTCATTCCCCACCACCAGGTCCAGGTCTCCGTCCCCGTCCACATCCCCCAGCTCCAGGTCCTGGGTCACATCAGGGGACACGGGAAGGCGGGCTTCGGTTTCGTCCACGAAGCCGCCGGATCCGTCGTTGATGATGACGGCATCCTGCCCGTTGTTCGCCAGGAGGACATCCGGTGACCCATCTCCGTTCAGATCTGCGACCACCAAACCGTTTGTGGTTCCCCCCACGGGGATTCGATCGCTCTCCTGGCTGAACGAGCCGGCACCGTCGTTGAAGTAGAGCTCGTTGGTCTGATCGTCTTCACTCACGATGATGATATCCAGGTCGCCGTCTCCGTCGAAGTCAGCGATTCCCACGTCCTCGCTGTCATGCTCGGTGGCGGGGAGCTGGGCGCTGCCGTCGGAGAAGTGGCCGGTCCCATCGTTGAGGAGAAGGATGTTCGGACGGAACTCGTTGGCCAGGACGATATCCAGATCCCCATCTGCGTCCAGATCGGCTACCGCGGCGTCCATGGTGAGCCCGTCGAGGACTCCCGGAGGTAGATGGGTCATGGACACATCCTGGAAGAGGGGGAGTTGCTGCTCGCCAGCCGGGTCCGGAGGGGCGGCCTCACGGCTCTCCTGCCCGCGGCACCCGACGGAGGCCAGCAGAAGGGTCGTCGTCCACAGCGTGAGCATCTTGAGTCGTCTCATCGATCCATCCTGATCCTGAGGAGTGAGGTTGAGAAAGCCCACCGACTCCCTCGGTCTCTGCCCCGGCGGCGGCGGAAGAGATGTAGCCTGCCCGAGGGCGTTGACGGTCCCGACGGAAGCAGGGAAACTGAGGGGTTCGAATGACGTGCCCGCAACCGAATGTCAGTCCCTCCACCATCCGACCACAAATAGGCCGACATGCTCTCCGAGTTCCAGGTGTTCCTCAGGTTGGGCTTCGAGCACATCGCCGACCTCAGGGGCTACGATCACATCCTGTTCATCGTAGCACTCTGTGCCGGATACGAGCCCAAACACTGGCGGAAGCTCCTGATCCTGGTCACCGCCTTCACCGTGGGCCATTCCATTACCCTGGCTCTGGCCACCCTCCGACTCATCACCATTAACGACGGCCTCGTGGAATTCCTCATCCCGGTGACCATCTTCGTTACAGGGGCGATGAACATCCTCTCGTCTTCCCCGGAAGCCGACGGCCTGGTGGAGAAAAGGCGGGCCAGGGCCCTGAAATATCTCCTGGCCCTCGGGTTCGGACTCATCCACGGAATGGGATTCTCCAACTTCCTCCGAGCCCTCCTTGGAGAGGAGGAGGGGATTGCCCTTCCCCTCTTTGCTTTTAACGTTGGTCTGGAAGTGGGGCAGATCTGTATCGTTCTCGCTGTCCTGATCCTGACCTTTCTCGTGGTACGTTTGGCCCGGATGCGGCGCCACGACTGGATCCTGGTGCTTTCCGGTGCCACAGCCGGTGTAGCGCTCACACTCATGGTGGAGCGGCTGTTCGGTTGACTGGCCGCCACTGGGACGGAGTGATGCGCTGCAAACCGGGCCGATTCCGGACCACAAAATACTTCACGGAGCATTCGACGATGAAGCACCCTCTGCTGCCCCGCTGGCTGGGCGGATTTCTCATGCTGGCCTTGTTGGCTCCCACCCCGACCCAGGCCCAGCACTGGCTACACGACGATGGATCCAAGACCAACCGGTCCATGTTCAGGTTGATGGAGGAGTGGCCCACGCCGAACAGCTATCGGACCGGCGCTGGCTCTCCGGGACCGGACTATTGGCAGCAGAGGGCGGACTATGTCATCGAGACCAGCCTGGACACCATAACACACGTCGTCAGCGGCTCGGAGCGGATCACCTATCACAACAATGCACCGGAGGACCTCCAGTTCCTCTGGGTGCAGTTGGACCAGAACGTCCGGTCCGTCCAGCACAGCCGGTCGTATCAGCAGCAGGGTGCACTCCCCGAGGAGATCTCCCCCCAGTTCCGGCGCTTTGTCGGGCTGACCCAGTTCGACGGCGGCCACAACATCACGCGGGTTCAACTGGTGGGACACGAGGGGGCACTGGTGGACGCCGAGTACCGCATCAACAACACCATCATGCGTATCAACCTTCCCCACCCACTACGATCCGGTGAGGTCATCGAGTTGGAGATCGACTGGAGTTTCCTGATGCCGGATCGGGGGCGGGGGGCCAAGGAGCGGCTGCAAGACGGGTGGATCTACGAGATGGCCCAGTGGTTTCCTCGCATGAGCGTCTTCGACGACGTGAACGGGTGGCAAACGGACCAGTTCCTTGGAAGGGGGGAGTTCTACCTGACTTTCGGAAACTATGACGTGAAGATCACCGTGCCGTGGAACCACATCGTGGACGCCACCGGTGAGCTACAAAACCCCGAGGAGGTCCTGACCCCGACCCAACTCCAGCGGTTGGACCTGGCCTACCAATCCGAGGAGCCCAGCTTCATCATCCCGGCCGACGAGGTCATGGACCCCGCCACACGCCCCGTGCGGGACGGGATGATCACATGGCACTACAAGGCGGAGAAGGTCAGGGACTTCGCTTGGGTTTCTTCCAAGCTCTTCGTGTGGGATGCCGCAGGATTCCGATATAGCCCCGATCATGACGTGATCAAGGTCCACTCACTCTATCCACGGGAGGCCATGCCCCTCTGGGACAAGGTCTCGACTCGGGCAACCGTCCAGACCCTGAAGACCTACGGGCGGATGGCGTTCGAGTATCCCTACCCCAAGGCCATCAACGTGAACGGCCCCCAGGGCGGGATGGAATACCCCATGGTGGCATTCTGCGGTGTGAGACCCCAGCCGGACGGGAGCTACAGCAACCAAGCCGAGAGGGGACTCATCGGGGTCACGGTGCACGAGGTGGGACACAATTGGTTCCCGATGATCGTCGACTCCGACGAGCGGAAGTGGACCTGGATGGACGAGGGCCTGAACAGCTTTCTCCAGTTCTACGGCCAATGGGACTACGCCAAGACCTATTGCGGTGCCCAGTGGACCCAGAACGCGGAGTGCGAGTTCGTCGGCAACATGGGGCCAGCCCCGGCCATCGTGTCGTATATGCAGGACCCGGATCAGGTCCCCATCATGACCGAGTCGGACCTCATCCATAAGGACTTCGGCAACAACGGGTATACCAAGCCCGCCGCCGGGCTCCTCATGCTCCGGGAGTACATCCTGGGGGAAGGTCCCTTCGACGAGGCCTTCGGCGACTATGCCCGGAAATGGATGTTCAAGCAACCCAAACCCGCTGATTTCTTCCGCTCCATGGAGGACGGCGCGGGGGAGCACCTGGCCTGGTTCTGGAGGGGCTGGTTCTACACCACTCACGCAAATGACCAGGCTCTGGCGGGAGTATCCTCCCAGGCAGCCCAGGATCTGGTGGGCACCACAGCACAGGGGCAGTACTACCACCGAATCGTGATCCGGAACGAGGGCGGCTTGGTGATGCCCATCGATCTTGAGGTGACCTACGAGGACGGCTCCATCGAGCGGATCGAACTTCCCGTGGACACCTGGCGTAACAACGAGATCACCTTCACCAAAGGGTTCTTCAGCGGGAAATCCATTGCGAAGGTGGTTCTGGATCCGGAGGAGGCGTACGCAGACATCGACCGATCCGACAACACCTGGACGGCAGAGGGGACCGGCTCCTGATCGGGAGCCGGTCGAGCCTGAATCGGATCGTGCACCCTCCGCTCCCCCTGTTGGTCGTTTTGCTGGGCTCGATGATCGGGTCCAGCCCGGCGGCCTCGTCTTTTGCGAGGCCCGAGAGCATGCCGGACAGCCCTCCCGGTACCTCGGGCAGGGACTCCCGTCCCCACGATCTTCACGTCGCCTACGGGAACCTGGGAGTGGAAGGACGCGTGGCCATCCTTCAGATCAGAATCTTCAAGGATGACCTCGAAGAGGCTCTCAGGCGGTTTCACGAGATGGCGTCCCTCCGTCTGGACGTGACTCCCGAGATGGACAGCCTCTTCCTGGCTTACCTGAGGGAGAACTTCATCCTGGAGGTGGGCGGGGCACCCCTGCCGGGTGCCATCATCGGCTCCGGCGACGACGAGTTGGACCGGGAGCCGGTGTGGTGGTACCAGGTGCGATTCAGGGCTCCTGACCCGATTCACACGGCCCGAGTCACCAATACCGTTCTCTTCGAACTGTTCGGCGACCAGAGGAACGTGCTGAGAGTGGTGCAGTTCCCCTCCGAAACCCGCCGCGCATATTACTTCGCCCGGGGTGAGGAGACCGTGAAGCTCTCCTTCTGAACCCCCCTGTCCGGCCTCGAAAGCCGGGGTGCGGGACTGTTACATCCCTCCTTTTCTCATCGGGACTTCCACTCGAGTATTCTCCCACTCGATCACCAGGTGACCCATGTCGTCTCCGTGGGCCTCCCACCGGAATGTGAGCTGCTCGACCAGATCCTCTGTCGCCGCGGTGGGGCGGTTGAAGCTCCCCACGTTGGCCGCAGTCACCTCATCGTTCAGGGGAATACCCCAACGCTCGAAGGTGGAGTTCACGAAGATCTCCCACTCGTCTTCTCCGGGAGTGGCGAATAGCGAATAGCTCCCGGGTTCCAGGTCGATCCCCCCGACCTCGGCTGCAAAGGGCAGATGAAGGGCGGTGGCCTCGTTGGCCCCGAGTCGCCACGGCTGGCCAAACTTCTCCAGGTCGCCGAAGATGGTCCGACCCTTCACGGAGGGGCTCCCATAACAGACCTTCGCCTCCTGTCCCCCCAACGTAATGACCGTTTCCATCAACGGGCTGGGACGCTCCTTGGCTGCCGCCATATCCCCCCGCGCCAGATAGCACTCCTGGGCTTGAGTGGGGATTGCTCCAGCACCGATGAGAGTGAGGGTCAAGCCAAGAACACGTACGGGTGTGCTGGAACGCATGGAATCTCCTTTGTAGAACGGGCACACATGTGGTTGAACCACACCGTCTACACTCGGAGTGCCCCAGGGTTCAGGCCCTGGGGGATCGGGTTTGCCGAGGAATGGGAGGTCGGCCGAAGAGCCGGCCAAGCGAAATGGCGGTCCCGGCGCCCTTTCAGGGCAGCCAGAGACCGAAGAGCGTCGCGTACAGGATCCTGTAGATGTCCGTGTTGTCGACGCTGAGGGGGAGCAGTCCGGCGTTCAGCCCATGGGCACGGGCCACCACTCCACCCAGGGTGTCGTCGAAGGACGCCCATGCGATGGCGAAGGGCCACCGATTCCCGAACTGATCCGGTGGGGACATGAACGGAGGCGTCTCGCTACCGTCGAGGGGGCAGGACTCTCATGGAGACATTCGGGCCCCCGCCCCGGATGGGGAAGACCTCCATCCCCCCGGCCTCGCTGTCGGCAGCGGTCACCAGGAGGGTTTCAGGGTTCTGCTCGACGAAGTCCAAGGCCACTCCAAGAGCCTCGTCGGCCCGGGCCAGCGCCGTCATGGCCCCGATGGCGTTGTTCACGTTGGCGAAGTTGTCCGAACCCTCCTCCTCAACCACCAGGAGGAATCGCTGGTCTCGGGCCTCCAGGAACCGCAGGGCTGCATCCGTCATCTCGGCGAGGGTGGGAGCGACGGGCTCGTACAGGGGCAGGGCGTCCGCGAT
>JBDHCH010000010.1:0-44965 GCA_039592115.1 Gemmatimonadota bacterium
GCCCCCAACACCTCCTCGAGAGTTGGCCCTTTTTCCCCCTGGAACCCGAGGGTCGGGAGGGGCTCGGCCTCTTCACCCTCTTCGGGATCGAAGGATGCGAATGCCTCCTCTTCCTCCTCCTCCCCGGAGCCAAAGCTTGGCAGGAACTGGACTTCCTCCTCGGCTTCCTCCTCCGGCTCGGCAGCGGGCGCCGGCTGTTCTCCCTCCTCGTCATCGAACGTCAGGAACGGGAGTGGTGCAGCTTCCTCGTCTTCCTCATCGACGTCGAAAGCCCTCTCGGGTCCCCTCTCGTCCGCCTCTATCCTCCTCGATGCCTCCGGCTCTGCCGTTGGATCCGCGGCAGCCTCCACCTCCTCCTGTTGTGGCTCAGGCACTTCGGGAAGACTCATCCCTCCAGCGGCCGCTCCCATCTGGGAGCCCTGGACATGGGAACCCAGCTCGAATCCACCCCCGGGGGCCAAGGCGATCCCTTCGGATTCGCCAACCTGCTCCGCGGCCTCAGCCCGAATCGTTTCCGGGTCAAAAACCTCCTTCTCGGGTGCCAGCTCACTCAACCTCCTGGAGATCTCTTCAGCCTCTTCGTCCCGCTCCAGGAGAGCCAGGCGCCGATACGCTTCCCCGTAGTGCTCGATTGCATCGGCGATCCGGCCATGGGATTCGAGTTGAGAAGCCAAGCCGGTCCTGATCTCGATGTCGTCCGGGGCGAGACCAACGAACTCCACAAGGGCATCCAGGGCCGCGTCCATCTCCCCCGTGCTCGTCATCATCTCCGCATACGTGAGGAAATTCTGCTTTGCATCGGTGAGGAATCCCTGGGCGCCCCGGATCTGGCCCATCCTCAGGAAAAAGACACTCCGATTCGGCAGATTACGAAGGACCTTTTTGCAGATCGCAATAGCGTTGTTGGGTAGCTCTGCTTCCAGATAGAGATCAACAGCCTTCTCGTAGCTCTCGACCGCGGCGTCGGTGTGCTTCAGTCGCGTTTGGATATCCCCGACGCGATTGAAGAGTGTGATATCCGGCGGCTCATCCTGGTTCTGTCTCTGGATGACCTGGCGGTAGAGGTCCAGCGCCCTGGGCCACTCTTCCTTCTGCTCGTGGCGCCGAGCCTTCTCTTTCAGGGCTTCGAGGTTCATTACGTGCGCACCGGAGTTGGCGACAGCTCCAGCCGGACCCACACTGGGCGTCCAGGCGGAGGCTGAGGAAGGGCGGGAGAAAGGAAGAACGTCCAAACCCTCCCAGGGAGGATGGACGTCCGATCAAATCCACAGACCTCAGGTGCCGCAAGATAAGCCTGGGCGCAGACCTACACAAGCGAGGGCCGGGCTCAGGAGGGGAGAAATAACGGCCCCGGACGGGGTCCGGAGCCGGCAAAAAAAACGAGAGATTCCGATCTCCCCCTCCCGTGCCCGGAAGCGCGGTTTTCCGGGCACGGGAAGGAATACGCTAGGGTTGGGCGAACCGGGGGGCCGCCGCTCTCGGGGCCAAGTTGGGATTCCCCGCTTGGAGCTGATAGGCCCAGTCGAAGATCATGATGGCAGCGCCGTCCTGATCGTAGCCGAGTAGCTCCACCCTGATCACTCCGAAATGGAGCTGGCCGTCATCCCCAAGGACCCTCAGGACATAGGTGCTCTGCGGGTACAGTGGCATGTCCAGGGTGGTGTACCCGGTGAGGGGGGCGACATCCACCGAGGTGCAGTCACTGTCTGCGCCGACTCCGCACTTGAGGGCTGTCGTTTCCCAGATGCCGTTGTAGATCTCCGCACCCGGGCCCGGCACCAACCACCAACCCTCGGCATCGACCTCCAATCGGAAATGCCGACCGGGGCTGGTTCCTTCGACGATAGGATACGTCTGGTCGTCGAGGGCGAACCTGAACCCAGAGTGACTCGGCAGGTCCTCGTTGGCGTAGATCCACTCTCCGTGGTAGTCAGGGCGTGGTGTCCCCTCCGCGGCGAGGCTTCCGGAGCTCTCGTGCCCCTGGTCGTCCACAGCCGTCGTGAAGTACTGATAGGTGTTGCCGTTCTCCGCCAGCAGGTCGAGGAACCCCTCCGAGTCCGTCTCACCCAGGAGGAAGCTCGTACCGTCATCGGCCAGCAGGTACACCCGGTAGAAGGAGAAATCGGCCGCGTTTCGTGCGTTGGGACTCCACCGGAGATACACGGCGTCGTCCAAGGCCACGACCTCGATGCTGGCTGGGTCCGGGGGCGGCGTTGGATTGGGCACATAGACCTCCACCGACCAATCCGACGGGGTTTCCAGACCCGAGGCGCTCACGGCGGCCACATAATACTCGTACGTGATGTCTGGAAGGATGTTGACGTCAGTGTACGAGCAAAGGCCGCCGGAGCAGTTCGTCACCTCTGCGATGAAGAAATAATCGGTGTCCGAGATCCGCTTTCCATAGACCCGGAACGGATCTTCATTCCAGCCGGGACCCAGCTCCCAGGTGATGTACACTGCCCGGTCGAAGTACCATGCCGCCAGGTCTCTTGGGGCAGCCGGGTAGTCGTCTTCCACCACGATGAGTGGGTCGTCGTCACAAGCGCCCAGGGCGAGAATCAAGGGCAGGGCGATCAGCCCGAATCTGGCGCGTTTCATGGTTCCCTCCGCGTGAAGCATGAGTTCACCTAATGATTAGGCATTTCCCATGCCGAACGCGAAAGCCCTTTGTTTTCAGGGGTTACGGGCTGGGGTCTCTCCGCGACTGTCCTCCGTGGAGGACACATCCCATCGGGGGAGTGACACGGAACATGGGGGGAAGCGAAGTCAGGAAACCCTCGACTAGCCGCTGACTTCGGGGGTCTGCCCAGCCGCGGGTGGACCGGGTCAGGGTCCGTCTCCGGCCCGTTCTATCGAGGCCCTAGAATCTCCGGGACCCCGACTGATCCTGGACGCTTCGCTGCTGATAGTCGAAGTGCAGGTCCGAGTTGTCCGTCAGCGCCACCTCGAATCGGAAGCTCCAATTCCCCGTGGCGGTCTGCCTGAAGTCGAAATATGCCTCCCACCGGTGGAGGTCCCGCGTGAGCCGTATGAGGTGATCGTTGAAGGACTGCCGAGTCACGTCGTAGGAAGTCTGCCAGCTCACCTCCCACTTCTCCGTGGGAGTGAACGAGAGAGTGGACTGTACCATTTGGTTCGACGGCCGGGTCTCATCTCGGGGGCGCTGAAGAGAGTACCTGAGGTTCGCCCGCCACTCGCCGACACGGCCCGCGCCGGAGCGCCGTGGGCCTGCGGCCGATTGGGATCGGGTGCCAGTCGGGATCGCGCTGCCCTCATCGAGTGGGTTGGAGGCGAAAGGATCCATCTCCCCTTCCTCCTCCTCACCGCCAGTGGCCGTCGGGGATGCTTCCTCCTCCTCCCCCCTCCGGATGAGGGCGCCGAGCTTCTGGAAGAGGGCCGTCTGGGAGCTGAGAGAGAACCCGAAATTCATGTTGGACAGGTGAGGGGAGAACTTCCGGGTAGGCCCAGCATCCCCCCCTTCCCCACCGCTCGACGGGCTGCCCGAATCCTCGAAGAGGTCATGAGTCACCCGGATGCTCAGCCCCCTCAGGTAATCCGATGAGATCGTGTTGGAGAGGGTCACCGGCGAAATGCCCCTCAACCACTCGCCCGTCTCACTGGCCTGCTCGAAGTCATAGGTGAAGGCGGAGGTCTGTAAGGAGAGAAGCATGACCTTTTGTGCCTCTTGCTCGCTCTGGATGCCCGCCGTGGTATCGGCCAGAAGGGAGTCGATCTCCTGGAGCATGGAGTCCACCCGCATGGCAAGGGTGTCCCCGAAGGTAGGGCCAGCCTGACGAACCATGGTCCGGAGGGAGTCTGCCACCAGGTTGAGGGAGTCAGTCCGGATGGAGTCCAGGGCCATGGCCCGCTCTGCCGCCGCCTCATCCTTCAACCTCGCCTCGAAGGTCTGGTTCAGGCTGACTCCAAGAGTTTTCTGACGCCCCACCTCCCTCGCCCCGAACACCTCCGTCTGGGTTACAGAGGGAGACACCTCGGGAGAATACTGGAAGGTGAAGCTGGGGCTGATCTTGTGGCGGATGGCATCGAGGTTTCCCACACCTGGGAAGAACCCGTAGAGGTCCGACTTCAGCGTCGCGCCGAAGGAGAGCCGGGCCGGAGCCGAAACGAATGAGCTGGCAAGAGAGTCCGTGTCGGACCGGAGGAGGCGCCCCGAGACCTGGAGGGATGGAGTGAGGGTCGTCGACCCGACGAGCCGCTGTTGGTAGTTCAGGGAAGCGTTCCAGGAGAGGTCCGTCTCCCCCTGATCCTCATGGCCGGCCGCCAACATGGTGAGGGAGTCGAAATCCACCGGGACACCCATGGTGATTTCGTCCGCCATCTTCACGCCGGTGGAGAGAGAGAGGTTCCCTACATTCAGGCTATTACTGAGCCCTGCAGAGGTGCTGACTCGATCCGCAGCCGATGGTGTGAAGGCCGAGTCGGCCTGGGCCACCCGGTCCGACGTGCTCCTGCGATAGTTGGCGGATCCGGACCAGGTAATGTTGTTGTAGAATCTCGCTTGGGCCGGAGAGGCCTGAAAGAAGGTCTTCGGGGAGAGGGAAAAGCTCAGAGTCGGTGCGGTCATCTCCACTCGATCATCCGAGAGATACTGTCTCCGGTTCGCGCTCAGGGACAGGTTCCCGAAACCGAACCGGTGGCTCAGACCACCCTCTGAGTCGATGGACTGAACCACCTCCCTCGGATTGAAGGAAGTCCTCCGGACCAGATCGTTGGAAGAGGCGTATCGAGCCTGGAAGCGAAGGGAAGTCCGCTCGCTGGCCTGCCAGCTGCTCCCAGCGTCGAAAGCCAGGTTCGTGCTCCCGTCTTCGCTCCAGAATCGCCGGAAGTTCATCCTCCCGGTCAGAAACTGCCTGGCCCAATTGTATTCCAGGAGACCGGTGAGAGAGGTGTGCTCCCCACTCCACCAATCCATCGCAACGGTGGCATCCCAATACTCGCTCGCCGCCCAGTAGAGACCGATGTTCGAAACTCTTCTCGAATAGCCCCGGGAAGTCCGAACGATGTCGTTGATACTGAACGTAGGATTGAGGATCCCGGAAGCCCTCCCCCGCTCGGTGCTCTGCGCGATGAACGGAAGCCACATCACAGGCACGTCGGCGAAATACAGTCGGACCGGACGGGCCACCAGGATGTTGTTGGAGACGATCTTGATTCTATCCGCAGCGAAGTGATAGTGGGGCTCCTCCTCTTCGCAGGACGTGAACATGATGTCGTGACCGAAAACCGCCTCCTCCCCCACCAGCAGTTGGTCGCCTCGAAGGTTCCAGTCAGCTCCGGCCGTATACCGGGTGCGGGCATCGGTGGCGGTCCCGAAGCTGCTGTTCAGGTCGAACACGATCCTTCGGCTGGTGACCGGATCCCCTTCGGCTGGCTGGTAGACCGCTTCTGAACCCTCGGACCAGACCTTCCCCGTCTCATCGCTGTAGATAAGGGCCGAGTCGGCCGTAAGCTCCTCCCCCTCGCGGATGAGACGGGCCCGGCTGTCCGCCGTGCCGACGAGAACGAGCTGCTTGGTCTGGGCTCCGAAGTCGGCCCCCTCTGAGGAATACTCGGTAAGCGCGTACCCCTCCAGCTCCATGAGCGCCGTCATCACCGAGTCGGCCGCGCCCATCCCCCGTCTCGCCGCTCCAGATGTCGGAGCCGGCCTCCTGCCAGATAGGCGGGCTTCTCGTTCGGCCAGGGCCGAGTCGGAAAGGAGGGAATCGGGGACGTACCAGGTGGAATCGATCCCGGGAGGTCTCGACAATCTCTCCAGCTGTTCGAAGATCCTCAGACGGGTCGAATCGACCTGGACTTCGGGCGGAGGCCGTTCCTGAGCCGGCGCCTGGTGCGGGTGAAGGAGTGGTAGGATTCCCAGGGCGGTCGGAAGTGTGGCCGCCCTGAGGAAGTGTAGCCTCATTGGTCGTCCCCGGGATCAGGATCCGATCCGGGACCTCCCTGTACCGAGTTTGGAGGAGAACCATCCGGACGGTCGGAGTCACGGACCGGCGCCCTCTCCTCCCTCACAGTGCTGTCTTCCTCTTTGGCCTCCCTGGCCCGCTTCCGCCTCCAGATGAGCCGCGAGAGGTAGATGCTGAATTCATAGAGGAAGAAGAGGGGGACCATCAACATTATGGTGAGGGTGATGACATCCCCGGGGGTGAGGAACGATGCGGCGATGGTGATCCCCACGATCGCGTGGCGTCGCTTGGAGCGGAGGAATTCGGGCGTCACGAGACCGAGAGCCGACAGGATCATCACGACCACTGGAAGCTCGAATATGATCCCGAACCCGAGAAGGATCTTCGTGATGAGGGCGAGAGTCTTCCCGATTTCGTATTGGGCCTCCATGAGGCCACCCTCGAACGTCTGGAAGAACACGATGCTCACCGGGAGGGCGACGAAATAGGCCAGGGCCACCCCAGCGCAGAACAGGACCAACCCGAGGTAGAGGGCGGGGATGATCGCTCGTTTTTCGTGCTTTTCCAGGGCCGGGGCGAGGAAAGACCAGACCTGGTAGACAATGATGGGGAACGCCAGGATGATCCCAACCACCACCGACAGTTTCAGCGTGATGAAGAAAGGGTCAGCCGGGGAAAGATAGATAAGGCGGAAGTCGGGATCGTCCGGAAGGGCGGCCCGGATCGGCTGGATCAAGAGCTCCAGTACGTCGAAGTACCGGATCAGGAGGAACCCCACCACCGTCCCGACCACAATGGCAAGGAGACTCCAGAGGATCCTCCACCGGAGCTCCTCCAGATGGTCCAGGAAGGGCATCTCCCCCCGGCGCCGAGTCAGTTCCTCCACTTTGCCCGTCATTCAGTGGCTTCGCTCAGATTCCAAGCTCCGCTTGTTCCCGGGCCTCGGCTTCCAACCGCTGCCGGGTGTTGAGGTCATCTACAAAGTCTTGGAACTCTTCGATGTCCTGGAAGTTCCTGTACACCGATGCGAAGCGAACGTAGGCGACCCGATCCAGAGGTTTCAGCCGGTCCATGACCAACTCTCCGACGAAAGAGCTCGCTACTTCCACTCCTGCCTGTTTCGAGAGCTCATCCTCGATGTCGTCGGCCAGTTTCTCGATTTCCGAGGCGGAAACCGGCCTCTTCGCGGTCGCGATCCGAAGACTCCGGGTGAGCTTGTCCCGGTCGAACTCTTCGGCGCTCCCGTCCTGCTTGAGAACCTGGATGGGGCGGGCCTCCACGTACTCGTAGGTGGTGAACCGCTCGCCACACGCCAAACACTCCCGCCGACGCCGCACAGCCCGCCCTCCACGGCTCGTCCGGGTATCCACCACCCGGTTTTCTTTACCGTCGCATTGTGGGCAACGCATGGTCGTTCGAAATCCAGGAATAGAGTGGGTGACCCGGAAGACTGGGCCGGTTCCGTACAGACCTCCCTAAGAGATCTCGTCCAGCCGGTCCTGGGCCGACTCGGCGGCTGTTGTGCCCGGGTAGGTGTTCACAACCCGCTGCAAGTACTGTCGGGCATCATCGAGCTGGTCCAGCTCGATGTAGACGACACCCACCCGATATAGGGCATCGGGCACCTTCTCCGCCGTGGGATACAGCTCTGGTATCCTGAGGAAGGCCTGCACCGCCTCCTCCAACCGATCCTCCTGGTAGAGGAGGTCGGCCAGATAGTAATGGGCCTCAGGTGCGTACGGGTCGCTGGGGTAGTCTCGGAGGAACTGCTGGAATGCCCGCCGTGCCGTGGTCACCGAGCCCCGGTTGAAGGCCCTTACCCCGGCGTTGAACGTCTCCTGGGCTGCTTCAGACGAAGCCACACGTGGAGACTGCGCGAAATCCGGGTCCAGGACCTGCCCAGGCTCGGTATCGGTTTGCAGAGGGGGAAGCGTCGACGTGCGCCGACTCTCCAGGAGATCCCTGAGCGTGGCCAGGGCTCTCTGGTTCTGCCCCGTCAACTCCTGGAGAGTGATGAGCTGCTGCTCGATCTCCCGTAGCCTCCGGAGAATCTCACCACGAGATTCGAACAGGGCATCGGACTGGCCACGAAGAGTGTCCTGAACCGCCAGATTCAGGCCCTCCAGCTCCCCGAGCGCGGCTTCCTGCTGAGCGGCCAAGGCCGAAATGGTCCCCTGGAGATCCCTCAGATCCCGCTTGGTGGCGCACCCCACCACGGTCACACCAAGAAGGACCAAAAGAAGCCAACGGACCCCTCGGCCCGGGGGCCCGGACCAGAGTCCGGAGCCCCGAGACCGGGATGGAATATGATTGAGCATCAGCCTACGGATTCTGGCCCGGGTTGATGTCGTTCTGCCCCGCGGTGATCACGAACTCGGCCCGACGGTTCTGGGCCCAGGCATCCTCGTTGCTTCCCATCGCCGCAGGCCGCTCCTCACCGTAGGACACGATGGAGAAGCGATCGGCATCCAAGCCGAAGTTGGTAAAGAAATCTACCACGGCTTGGGCTCTGCGGTTCCCCAGAGCGACATTGTATTCGTTTGACCCACGCTCGTCGGCATGGCCTTCGATCCGCAGTTGGACCCGCGGGCTGTTCCGAAGGATCTCCACCTTGCTCCGGAGAGTCCGCTCCGCGTCAGGCCGGATCTCGGACATGTCGTAGTCGAAAAATACCTGGGCGGTGAGGGCGTTCCTGGCCGCCTCGAGCGCCCGGGCTGCGGCTTCGGCTGCCCGACGAGCCTCCTCGGCCCTCCGAGCTTCCTCGGCCCTGCGAGCCTCTTCAGCGGCGATGGAATCACGCCGACGCTGCTCGAGTTCCTCGGCCGTGGGCCCAGTGGGAGCCGGCGGCGGCGGTGGATCCCTTCTGCAAGCCCCTACGAGGAGGGTGGCAGCCAGTGCAGTAACGACGAAGCTACGGTATCTCATCCCAACTCCCAGTTAGAAACAAATGTTCCAAGCATGGACCATGGAAATCCTACGCCATGGAATCTAAGCTCAGCCCGGCCTGGTCGGAACCGAGCACACCCACTGGCATATACCTTAAAATCCCCTGTCGCGCAATGGTTAGGGGGCGGCTCACACCTTTTTCGCAAACCCTTCCTACCCTCCGGAGGAGCCCAAAGGCGGAGACCAGTCCGGGTTCTCAGGACGAATTCCTGTAACGAGGGGGCGAATTCGTCCAGACGCTGCGTCCACGACAAACAAGCCGTACCCGTAGCTTCGCTCCCCGGCAAAGACCAGATGGCGGCCGTCGGGGGCCCAACTCGGGTCTTCGTTATTCCCGTCCGCGGTCAACTGCAGGACCCTGGCCCCCCGGTCTCCCACTTCGGCCACGAGGATCTGGTACCGGCCGTACCGTCCGATCCTCCCGTGGAACGCCACCTGGTTGTCGGTAGGAGACCAGTCGGGGGAGGTATAATACCCCGGTGTACCGTAGACATAGGGTGAGATGAGATCAGCCTCGCCCCCCTGGGAGGACATGACGAAGATCTGGGGGATGTTCGTTCCCAGGCGGTTCGAGTTGAAGGCGATCCTGCTCCCGTCGGGCGAATAGGTGGGTGAAAGGTCCTCCCAACGACCTCCCTGAAGGTGAGTGAGACAGCAGTTCGCATCAATGTCGAAACTGAATATCCCCGTCCGGTTGTTCCCAAGAAGGCCGAAGGCGATCTCCGAGCCCCGTGGGTGGTACGTCGGCGTGATATGTTGGCCGGAGCGGCCAGGTTCCAGGGCCCGTTCCCTGCGAGTGACCAGGTCCAGCTCGAAAATCTGGCTGGCCTCGCCGCTTCTCCATGAAGTGTAGGCCAGTTTCTCGCCTGAGGGATGCCAGCTGGGTGACTGGGTAATCCCCTCGAACCTGGTGAACCTGCGGAGGTTCTCCCCATCCGAGTCGATGAGGTAGAGCTCCTTGGCCGTGTCTCCCACAGACATCGCGAATGCGATCCGAGAAGCGGCCATCCCGGGCTCGCCGACGATCCACTCAACGACCTGGTCGCTAACCCGATGCACAGCCATGCGGAAATCGTCCGAAGCCGGGTCCGGAAGGGGAAAGCGCCCCCTTTCTTTCATTTCTGCATAGACCACGTCGTGGAGCTCCAGGACCAGGACGAGGCCCTCCCCAAGACCTTCCACCTGCCCGGAAAGAAGCCAGGTGGCCCCGAGCTGATCCCAGAGGTTGTAGTCCATCCCCTCCCCCACCAGAGAGGGTGGAAGGGAATCCATGAGAGCGAACCGATCGGAATACCTCAGATCTCGAGCGATGATCGCCTCGACTTGAACCTCCGCTCCACCTCCCCCGAACCGACTGGTGAAGGGCTTCACGGCCAGAGCCGGTTCGAAACCCGCCTCGTAGACCAACCCGAGCCGGACTCCCGGGAAGGAGTCGGCCACTTCCTGTCCCGATCCCACCTGGGGAATCAGAGCCGCCAACGCAGCCAGCAGGATCCAGCGGGTCCGGGTCCAATTCGCTTCCCTCATCAAAACCTTCCGATTGATTTCAGGGTTCATGTGTGTCGAAGGGTTCATGTGTGTCGAAGGTTAGATCGGTTTCAAAGGGCGGGGGATGCACCAGGGTCTACCACTCCGGTCCTCTCCGGGAGGAGGTCAGCTCAAAGATGATGGGGAGCTGGTCCCAACCAAGATCCTCGGGAAGAGCGCCGAAACGGCCCCTGCCGGCACACTCGATGGCCTCCATGACCGCAAAGTCGAACCCCGCGTTCCCGGACCTGGAAACGAAGTCGATCGCTCCGCCATCCACCGTACCGTCCCGCTCGATGATGAAGTAGACCGACGTCTTCAACCCACCGGGACCGGTGAACCGCATACACCGGTCGATCTGCCGAATGACGTTGTTGTAATAGACCGGGTAGTCCCGCCTGAGCCCCTCCATCCGGACGTTCAGATCCTCTCCACCTTCTGTCTCAGCCGGGTCCGGGTCTCCCGCCTCTTCCTCGACGGGGTCAGGGGGCGTTGGGGTGGGATCCGGCGTTGATTCCTCCCTGACCGGATCCTCCTCGACGATCGGGGGAGGCTCAGGGTCCTCCGGGGCCGGGGTGGGGTCGGGAGTCTCCACCACCACTTCCTCCGCCTGAACGGGCGCAGGAGCTTCCGCCTCCTGGGCCGGCGGGGGTGAAACGATGTCGATCTGGTACGTGACGAAGTCCAGCGTCCGCGAAGTTGATACCTGGGCCGACCAGGCCGCGACGAGAGCCACCACATGGACTCCTGCCGATGCCACCAGGGACTTCTTTCCTGGACGTTCGCGGCGCCTCATGCCTCCCACCCTACTCCCGCGGACGATACGGCATGGGCCAAA
Source organism: Gemmatimonadota bacterium (assembly GCA_039592115.1). Taxonomy (GTDB): domain Bacteria; phylum Gemmatimonadota; class Gemmatimonadetes; order Longimicrobiales; family Gaopeijiaceae; genus JBDHCH01. The sequence continues at coordinate 11,236 of JBDHCH010000010.1, forward strand.
AGTCCTCCGCCCGGGTACCACCCGGCTCCCCCCCAGAAGGACTCGACAGGAGTCATCGGCGGATGAGGGGTTCGCCCACCAGGCCATACTTGATCCCCTCCGACTGGGCGACCGTGGCGATCACTCTGAGGACCGGTCCCCAGCTGGCCGCAGAGTCCGCCTGTATGTAGATCATTTGCGTGCCGGCAGCTCGGATGAGTTGCGGCAACGAGCTTTCGATGTTCTCCAGCGCTACCTCCGTACCGGCGAGGTAGATCAGATTGTCCCTGTCTACCGTGACGTAGAACGCGTCCTCGTCGGTCGTGAGCGGCGTGACGTCCGCGGTCGGCACCTCCACCTCCACGCCTCCTTGGAGCGCCGGAGCAATGATGATGAAGATGACCAGAAGGGTGAACGCCACGTCCACGAGAGACGTGACGTTGATCTCCGCCTTGATGGGGAGATCCTGTCTCCTGCCTCGGCGCCCGGCCCCGTTCACATCCGGCCTCCTTCACTGCGCCGGTCCGGCGCACCGGAGCCCGTATCTCGGATTCTCCTGTCCATGCCCCGTTATACCTTCCCTTCCCGAGCCAGGGTTCCGATGAACTCGCTGGAGAACCCCTCCATTTCCCCCGTGACCAGGTTCAACCGGGCGACGAAGTGGTTGTAGGCGATGACGGCGGGGATCGCCACGGCCAACCCGGCAACAGTGGTGATCAGAGCCTCCGCCACGCCTGGGGCCACTGCCCCGATGTTGGTGGATCCCGTTGCGGTAATGCCCAGGAAGGCGTTCATCACGCCGATGACGGTGCCCATGAGGCCCATCAGGGGGGAGATGGATCCGATAATTGCCAGCCAGTTCAGGCCATGGGCCAGTTCGTCCCGCTCCTCAGCCTCTTCCTTTTCCAGAACAAGCCGGAGGGCCTCCAGCTGGGTGAGACTCAAGCCTTGGGTCTGCGGAGCCTCCGCTCGCAGAGCCCCTGGCCTCAGTTCGCTGAAGAAATTCACGCCCTGCTTGAATACTCGCTTATAAGGCGACTCGGGAAGAGGGAGGGAGGCCTTGTAGGCATCCTCCAGGGTTTGGGCTCTCTCCATGACTTCCAGGAACCCGTCGCCGAGACGTCGGACGCCCTTGAAATGGCGCCATTTCCAGAAAATGAGCCACCAGCTCAGGAGAGAGAACGAAGCCAGGATCAGGAGCACCAGCTTGGTGGGGAGGGTCCCCCCCACGACCATGTCGTACACCGATGTCGGCGTCCGGGCCTGAAGAGCGAGGAAGGAAGCGTGCAACTCTCCCGCCGCGAGCCCGGTCGGAAAAAATACGGTGACTGTGGCGGCTACAGCCGCCCGGAGGAGGTTCCTCATCAGGCCGTCTCTCTCTCCTTGGCGATATGCTCGAACGTCTCCCGGAGGCCCTCCTCCAGGGTCCAACTACAGGTCCAGCCCAGAGCCCTGAGGCGCTGGGTGTCCAGCGTACTGTGACGGAGCTCTCCCGGCCTGGCATCCTCGTGGATTCGTCCAGGTCGGGTCCCGGCAACGTCTTCAAGGATGTCCGCCAGTCTGTTTACGCTGGTTCCTTCCCCCGTTCCGACGTTGAACGCAACCGCGTCCAACCCCTCGGTCTCCCCAGGCCCCACTCCGGTGCGACCGGGCAACTCCATCTCCGAGACGGTTATGTTGGCCCCGACGATATCCCTCACGAAGACATAATCCCTCGTCTGTTCCCCGTCCCCGAAGATGGTCAAAGCCGCGCCGGACTGAAGCCGGTTGGAGAAGATGGCGACTACGCCGGCCTCTCCGTGGGGGTCCTGCCTGGGACCAAACACGTTTCCATACCGCAGAGCCACGTATTCCAGCCCACGAACCTCCCGGTAGTAGTTCAGATAAAGCTCACCAGCCAACTTGGTCACCCCATACGGAGAGAGGGGAAGCTTGGCTGCGGTCTCCGGCGTGGGCAGGGCTTCCGGCTCCCCATAGACCACCCCCCCGCTGGAGACAAGGATGAATCGGCCGGTCCCCGCTTCCGTTGATCCTTCCAGGAGGTTCAGAAGCCCCAGGAGGTTCACCTGAGCGTCGTACTGGGGATCAGCCACAGAGACGCGGACGTCGATCTGGGCCGCGTGATGGTTGACCAGATCGAACCGGAGCTCGCGGAAGACCTCCCTGACCGCCTGGTCCCGAATGTCCATCTCGAGGAAGGTGGCATGGTGAGGTACGTTCTCCCTCTTTCCGCTGGAGAGGTTGTCCATTACCCACACATGGTCTCCACGGGCGAGATAGGCGTCGGCCACATGGCTGCCTATGAACCCGGCGCCGCCGGTTACGAGGACCCTCTTAGCTTTGCCGGTCATGGCACTCCGGAGTCGGTTGGAGCTGCACGGATCGTTCCAGGGAAGCCGCGCCGCGGAAACGAACGGTGCGGAGGGCTTTCATCTCCTCATTCCGTGGGAATTCGCGGCCTCACACCCGAAAAACGGCCGAAAGATAAGGGAAAGGCTCCGGCCCCTGAAGGGACCGGAGCCCAGAGATCTGGGTCGAAACGGGACAGGTGAAGCGATCCACTCTGCAGGCTCGGCTTCGGGGCCGTTTCGGAAAGGGCGTCGCAGAAGCGTGGCCTCCCGTGATCCGAGTGCCACTTCTGCACCCCTCTCTACTGCATCTTCTTTCTCAACACCACTTGGGACCCGACTTCGACGGCCGGATCGTTCACGGTGACCACCCTGGCCGAAGACACGCGGCCATTGACGAGGATCACCTGGAAGCGAGCAGCTTCCTCCCCGGACCAGCCCCCATCCTTGTTCACATAGGCCGAGAATTCATCCCCCGGTCGAATTCCTTCGGCTTCCCCCACATCGAGGAACGCGACGGAACCGAACCCGTGAACCGCCAGGTCCAGGTTGTATCCCAGGATGGTGGCGGTGAGGGTGCTCTCCACGTCCTGGGCCACCACCCCCGGGGCCATGGAGTATCCGGGAGCCAGTCGGAGGTGCTGCCCGATGCGGACCCGCCCGAACTCCCCGCTGACCATGGCGACGACCCCGGGATCCTCGATGTCAACAACGGCCAGGACACCCGTGGGCCGGACGACCTGCCCCAGCCCTTCCTCCGATCTTCCGACCTCGTAGGACTGGAGGAGATCCCCAACGTGCAGCTGGACCCCTTCCTCCAGCTCTATCTGGAGGCGCTCCAAATAGGTGGCTCGGTCTCGAGGGCTTGCGTCCATATTCACGCCCGAGAACCGGGCGATGGTTCCGACGTTGCCCACTTCGGTCTCCCAGGGCTCGAGCCAGGGAGTCGAGTACACCAATCCAAGGGGAACGGCGTAGAGTTGTTCCTCCCGTGTTGCCCAGGCTCCGGACATTACCTCATCTGAGGTAGTCACGTAGAAGACGGTTCGCCGGTCGGGACCGGGGATCTCCATCTCGCACCCCCGTTCTCCCTCCGCCCCTTCCCAGAAGACAGTCCGATTCCCACGCCCCGGGCAGGGGGGCAGGTCCCCCGGAGCGAGGGCTCCCGGTTGCTGCCCCGGACTCACCACCGCAACCTCCCGAATCTCCGCAGCGCCCGGGATTTCTCCTGCAGGGGTCTCGCGGGCACCCTCCAGTCCAGGGATGACGAACACCTGGCCGGGATAGATCCAATGCGGATCTTCGATCCTATCCGTATTGGCCTCATAAATTAGCGGCCAGAGGAAAGGATTACCCAGGTAATGCCCAGCCAGATGCCAGAGCGTGTTCCCCTTCACCACCACGTGGGTCCCTTGTTGACCCGTGGAGACCACCTGGGCTGGAGCCAGACTGGGAAGAAACAGCAGGGCCGAAATGGCGGCCACGGACCGGAACATGATCGGTTCCTTTTGCAGATGGGACAGGCGTTTAGCCACGCTCGTCGGTACGTCGATAATACCCGCCGAACAGGGGGTGGTCAACGAATTATTGCAAATTCACTACAAGTGTTTCCCGTCCCGATGCCGGGAAAACACTACAGCCGAGGGAGAAAGACGCCCCGCGCCTAACTTCAAAAAGATGCACTTTTCGGGCCATCAGATCCTCGAATGGAGGGGTCTTCAGCCTTCGGACACCTCAGTCCGTCAGCGTCTTGAGCAGGACGAGAGCGTCTTCCCGCGGATTCCGGTAATAGTCCCGCCGAACAGCCACCTGCACAAACCCCCTGGCGAGATAGAGGTTCTGAGCCGCCCGATTGGACTCCCGAACCTCCAGGAAAAGACTCTTCACCTGGTTGTCCCGGGCCTCAGCCATCGCCTGCTCCAGCAGAGCCGACCCCAGTCCACGACCCCGGTAATTCTCTTTGACGGCGAGGTTCGCCAGCTCCCCCTGATCCAACACCCACCAGATCACCGCATACCCGACAACCCCTTCCGAAGGATCCTCCCCCACAAGCACCCGGGCCCTTCCCTGGGCAACAATTGAACGGATGGTTTGGGGGTGCCAGGGATTCGAGAATGCTGTCGCTTCGATGGCCGCAACGGCGTCCACGTCACCGAGATCGGCGGGTCGAATCCGAAACGGTGGAAGTGTACCCGCGGAGCCCAAGCGCGCCTCGGCCGTGGCCATCACCCTCTCGTCCCCTTGCGGGTCTTCCACATCCTCTCGGCCCCGGAGGCTCTGAGGTACTCCGGCTCCCAACGGCCGGGGTCCTCCAAAGGAGAAGCGCCCGGTGAGATGGAGAAGAGGCGAACGAGGCCGTCTGCGGTCGGTTGGCCGAAGGGCGGAGGGAGAACCGGGTGCCCCATGTCTTCCAGGATGGCCCGGTGCCGAAGAGCCCCATCCCCCATCAAGAGGGCCCCGGGTGGAAGTAGCCCCTCCAACAGCTCCCCCACGGTCGCAGCCTGGGGTTCGAGTGCCGTCTGAAGTTGGCCCCTGGAAAGGCGATACGCGGCAGCGTACACCCGGTCTCCTCGGGCGTCGAAGAGGACGCACCGGGGACGAAGGGTGCCGAAGTCGGAGGACAGCGGCCCCGCTTTTCCCTTCCTCTCGAGAACCTGGGGTCCATCCAGGGAAACCCCTCGGGTAGATCCATCTTCCACCGCCGCTGCCGCCAGGGAGGAGAACGCCCACATCGGCGCTTCCCAGGCCTTCGCGAAGCCCTTCGCTGTTGCTGCCCCCACCCTGACCCCTGTGAAGGACCCCGGTCCGGCCCCGACCAGGATTCCCGAGATCTCTTCCCGGTCCGCACTGACCTCTTCGAAGAGAGCCTGGATTCTCGGCACGAGGAGGGCCGCGTGTTCTTCCTCTGCCCGGAGGGACACCCGGGCCAGTACCTCCAGTTCAGCGGCACCCCCCCGCGGGTACCCGGCCAACGCTGCCGAGCCCTCTCGCCCAGCGGTGTCGATGGCCAGGAAGAGGCCTCCAACGGGGCCTGAGTGCCTTCCGGGGTCCACCTTCCCTGCGCCGTCCTCCACCAAGCTCACTCCACCTCCCCCGACCACTGGAGGCATACGGGAAAACCGGGTAGATGGGGTGGAGTCCCGAACCGGGTTACCCCCACCTGCCTGAGACTGGATCCCTTCTCGGGAATGGCGAGGTCGATTTCCCACCGATCCTGCGGGAGGAGGTCGTTCGCACGGTCAGGCCATTCTACCAGAACGAGTTCGCCGGAGGTCCCCAATTCCTCCCACCCCAACTCCCAGACCTCACTCGGATCCTCTATGCGGTACAGATCCATGTGCACGAGGGGCAGGTCCCTACCAGTCGGATAACGGAACACGAGGTTGAACGTGGGAGACGGGATTGCCCCCTCCACACCCGCTCCCCTGGCCACAGCCCTGGCCAAGACAGACTTTCCGGCCCCCAGTGGTCCCTTCAGGCCGAGGAAGACGGGGCCTTGAACCTCCTGGCCGATTCGGTTCCCCCACCGCTCGAGGTCGGCCTCGGAGAGGATCATGATTCTGCCACCTCCCGGAGTTCCTCGGCGAGGGATCGGCGACTCCTGGGGCCGGCACCTCGCTTTCGATCCTCCGCAACCTTCAGCTCGAAAATCTGGTCTCTGAGGAGAGCCGCCCGCTCGAAATCCAACGCCTCTGCGGCCTGCCTCATCTCTTCCTCGAGGATCTTCAGGTACTCCTCCCGGTTCACCTCATCGGTGTAGGTAGCGGAAGTCTCTTTGACCGTGGCGGGAGCCTCCCTCGCGTCTGCCACCCGGGTGCTGAACTGGATCTCCTGGATAGACTTTTCCACGGTCTGGGGTGTGATCCCATGTTCAGCGTTGTGGGCAAGCTGGATGTCCCTCCGGCGGGCCGTCTCATCCAGGCACTTTCGCATGGAATCCGTCATCCGATCCGCGTACATGATGGCCCTTCCCCCGACGTTCCGGGCTGCCCTGCCGATGGTCTGAATCAGCGACCGGGCATCTCGAAGAAAACCCTCCTTGTCGGCATCCAGAATGGCCACAAGGGACACCTCAGGCAGGTCCAAGCCCTCCCGGAGTAGGTTGATGCCCACCAGAACATCGATCTTACCCAATCGAAGGGCCCTGAGGATATCCATGCGTTCAATGGTGTCCACCTCCGAATGCATGTACCGGACCCGGACTCCCACGCTGGCCAGGTACTCGGACAGATCCTCCGCCATTCGCTTGGTGAGGGTGGTGACCAGGACACGCTCCCCCCTCTTCTCCCGGTCACGGATCTCCGCCAGGAGATCGTCCACCTGGCCCTTCACCGGCCTCACGTCCACCTCAGGATCCACCAGACCCGTGGGTCGGATGATCTGCTCCACCACGACCCCCCCTGCCTGCTCCAGCTCCCAGTCCGCCGGTGTAGCGCTTACGAATATCGCCCGATCCAATAGGCCTTCCCATTCCTCGAACTTCAGGGGCCGGTTGTCCAGCGCGCTGGGAAGGCGAAACCCATGCTCGACCAGCACCTGCTTCCGGCTTCGATCCCCCCGGTACATCCCATTGATCTGGGGAACGGAGACATGGGACTCGTCCACCACCACGAGGAAGTCGTGTGGGAAGTAGTCCAGGAGGCAGGCGGGTCGCTCTCCTGGCCTCCGACCGCTGGTGTAGAGAGAGTAGTTTTCGATCCCCTGACACGTTCCCGTCTCCAACATCATCTCGACATCGAAGTTCGTCCTCTGCTCGATCCGTTGCGCTTCCAGCAGTTGGCCATTCTCCCGGAACCTGGACACCTGGTGCTTCAGCTCCTCCCGAATGGAAGGAACCATCTCTTCCACAGTGGAGCGTCTCGTCACGTAGTGGCTGGCAGGGTAGATCGCGGTTCGCTCCAGGTTCGTGATGATCTCCCCCGTGAGGGGATCGAACCGTGTGATGCGCTCCACCTCGTCCCCCCACAGCTCAACTCGTATCCCCTGCTCTTCGTAAGCCGGGAAGATCTCGACCGTGTCTCCTCTGACCCGGAAGGTGCCCCGTTCGAAGAGGTAGTCGTTGCGCCGGTACTGAATGGCTACCAACCCTTTGAGGATCTCCCGGCGACCCTTCTCCTCTCCGACCGTGAGGTGGAGCATGAGCTCCCTGTAGTCCCGGGGGTTCCCCAACCCATAGATGCTGGATACCGAGGCCACGATGATGACGTCCTCCCGTTCCATCAGCGCCGACGTCGCTCTCAGCCGGAGGCGCTCGATGTCCTCGTTTATGGAGGCATCCTTTTCGATATAGGTGTCCGTGGCTGGGAGGTAGGCCTCGGGTTGATAGTAGTCGTAGTAGGAGACGAAATACTCGACCGAGTTGGAGGGAAAGAGGGCCTTCAACTCCCCGTAGAGCTGGGCGGCAAGGGTCTTGTTGTGGCTCATCACCAGGGTGGGGCGGCCGTGGGCGGCAATGACGTGGGCAACTGTGAAGGTCTTCCCAGTGCCCGTGGCGCCGAGAAGAACCTGGATCCGGTCTCCCCGGGCCAGACCATCCGACAGCTCGGCAATCGCTTTTGGTTGATCCCCCTTGGGATGGTGAGGGGATTCCAGGTGGAAATCGGCCATAGGGTGTTCTGTTCGGCTCCTGGCTAGGGGCCCGTCCCCGACCCCGGGCTCTCAACCATCGCCTATGAGCGCCCCGACAGGTCCTGTTCGTCGAAGTGTTCTCGCCGTTCTACTTCGAGGACGCCCTTCACCTTCTTCACAGCCTTGACCACTCGGGTCAGGTGGCTCAGGTCCTGCACTTCGACAACGAACTCCGCGTCCATTCCTCCGTTGGTGCTCTTCATATCGGCATGCTGAATGTCGGTTCCCGTGTCACTGATGGCCTTGGCCACATCCGACAGTAGTCCTCGACGATCCGTGCCGTGCATCCGGATCTTCACGTAGAAATGCTCTCCCTTTTCTGCACTCCACTCGATATCCACCCTCCGCTCCGGATCCTGGGAGAGATGGAGGACGTTCGGGCAATCGATCCGATGGATCGACACTCCCCGTCCACGAGTGATGTACCCCACCACGCGGTCGCCGGGCACGGGCTGACAGCACTGGGAATACCGAACCATCAGGTTCTCCAGCCCCTGGATCCGAACCCCCCGATCCGACCGCGTGAGCTTGGTGGAGATACGTTCCAGGGTGGAGGGAGCCCTCTCCGGGACCTTCTCGGGATCATGGTCCGGGAACAGGGCCTTCATCACGGCCGTCGGCCCCAGGTCCCCCCGGCCGAGGACCTCCATGAGCTGCTCGCCTCCGCCGTACCCCAACTCTTTGGCCACCTCGTTCAACCTATCCTCCCCCACCCGCCCCCTCCTGCCCTTCCGTACGGCTCGGTCCAGGATCTCCCGGCCCAGAACCACTGCCGAGTCGAATTCCTCCTTTCGAATCCACTGGCGGATGCGCTGACGAGCCCTGGAGGTCTTGACGAACGCCAGCCAATCCCGGTTAGGCTGCTGCCTCGAGGAGGTCATTACCTCCACCGTGTCTCCGTTTCGGAGTTTCCGGGAGAGAGGTGCGATCCGACCGTTCACCTTTGCCCCTGCGCAGTGGAGCCCCACCTCCGTGTGAACGGCGAACGCGAAGTCGATGGGTGTGGACCCCACCGGCAGCTGTTTCACGTCCCCCTTGGGCGTGAATACGAAGATCTCCCCTTGGAAGAGATCCATCCGGAGGAACTCCATGAACTCTTCCGGTTCGGACGCATCCTGTTGCCACTCCAGAACCTGCCGGAACCAGTTCAGGGCCTCGTCCACCTCGTCGGCCCCTTCGGGATGACCGTGGAGCGATGCTTTGTACCTCCAGTGGGCCGCGATCCCGTACTCCGCGGTCCTATGCATTTCCTCGGTGCGAATCTGGATCTCGTACCTCCGCCCCCCAGGCCCCACCACCGTTGTGTGGAGGGAGCGATACATGTTCGTCTTCGGGGTAGCGACGTAGTCGTGAAAACGGTCGGCGATGGGTGTCCACCGGGCATGGATGACCCCCAGCGCGTGATAGCAGTCGGGAAGGGTATCGGTGATCACCCTCATGGCCATGAGGTCGTAGATCTCCTCGAAAGGCTTCCCCCGAGCCTGCATCTTCCGGAAGATCGAGAAGAGGTGCTTGGGTCTCCCGGTTACCTTCGCGGAGATTCCAGCGCTCTTCAGCTCTTCGATGACGGGCCGTTGCATCTCCAGGATGTGCCGTTCCCGTTCTCTCCGGCTCTGCTGGATATTGTTGCTCAGTTCTTCGTATGCATCCGGTTCCAGGAACTTGAAGGCGAGGTCCTCCAACTCCCATTTCAGCGCCGCCATCCCCAGCCTGTGAGCCAACGGCGCGTAGATCTCCCTTGTCTCCAGGGCGATTCGCTTCCGCTTGTCCACGCCCAGATGCTCCAGCGTGCGCATGTTGTGCAAGCGGTCCGCCAGCTTGATGAGGATGACCCGAGCGTCCTGAGCCATGGAAAGAAGGAGCTTCCGGTAGTTCTCGACCTGCTGCTCCGTATGGGACCGGAACTCCACCCGACCGATCTTCGTCACCCCGTCCACGATCTGCCCGACCTCGTACCCGAAGCGCTCCTCGATCTGGGTCAGGGTGATCGGGGTGTCCTCCACGACATCGTGAACCAGGGCAGCAACCAGTGAGGATGTGTCCAGCTTGAACTGGGCAAGCAGGGTTGCCACCTCCACCACGTGGTTGACGAAATCCTCCCCGGACGCCCGCTTCTGGCCCGAGTGGGCCTCGACGGCCAACCGATACGCCTCCTTCACGCGCTCCACGTCCAACCGTTCGGCGTACCGCTCCATCGCCCGGGCCAGAGGCCTGGGAATGTCCCGGATGGTGACGATCGGGGCCGGATCAGATTGCCGGTTAGTGATTTCAGTGGCCATGGTCAGGAAATCTAACGGAGGGTGTGGGCAATTGCAGGGATATTCAGCCCACAATGGCCGGGCCCTGGAGACCACCATCAAACACCTGTGGTCCGGATAGTTCCCCTCCTCCTCGGACGAACGGAGTGCAGATCGCCGAAGGCAGGAGGTTCTATTGGGTTATCCTGAGACCCGGGAGAAAGGCCTGCTCCTACTCTGCGGCTCCCTCCCGGCCAAGGGATACGAACCGGTCCGCCCCGACAATCACATGATCCAGGACCGGGATTCCGATGGCAGTCCCTGCGGTGGAAAGCTGTCTGGTGACCGCTCGGTCCTCCCCACTGGGGGTCGGGTCCCCGGAGGGGTGATTGTGCACGAGGATCACTCCCGCTGCGCTCTCCACGATGGCGGCCCGAAAAACCTCCCGGGGGTGAATCAACGACGCATCCAGGATGCCCCTGGTCACCAGAACGTCGCGAATGACCCGGTGCTGGGTGTTGAGCAGGAGGGCGTGGAATTCTTCCTGCTTCAGGTCCCTCAGGAGGGGTCCCATTCGGGCGAAGACATCCTCGGGTCCCTGAATGCGGCCAAGACCATCCACGGGTTCAGCCGCGGCCCGGCGGCCCAGCTCCAGGGCACCCTGGATGCGGGAGACGGTTGCCGCCCCGATGCCGGGCTCCGCGCGGAGCTCCCCGGGCGGAAGGGAGGCGAGGGTCCGGAGACTCCCTCCGGATCGAGCCAGGACTCTCTCCGCAACGTCCAAGGCGGAACCCGTGGCTCCGCCACTGCCAATGAGGATGGCCAGGAGCTCTCGGGGAGAGAGGGCGGAGGGACCCAGCATCCTCATTCGCTCTCGGGGACGGTCAGCCTGGGCCCAGGAATGGATGGGCACCCGAGCCGTGGCCAGTGAACCAGAAGAGGGAGACCGGGTCATCCCTCAGGATGGCCGGGTCGGTGGGACATCTCAATGGTGGGACGGGCGAAGTGTCGCTCGGGCCCTCCGGAGAGACCCCGCAGGGGAGCTCGTGAGCAAGCGCGTCTCGGCCCCGGGATCCGGACCCCAATCCGGGACTCTCCTTACGCGCTCTTCCCACAGCATTTTTTATACTTTTTCCCGCTCCCGCAGGGGCAGGGATCGTTTCGGCCCGGTTCGTTGGACGCCGTCACAGGTGCCTGCTTCCGACCTTCGCCCCGGTTGGTGAGGAGCTGTCGAGGGTCAGGACCCGATCCTCCCGTGGGAACGCCGACGGCCGATCCAGCGGCAGCCGACCGAGACATTCCCATCTCATCCACCCCCCCGGCCCCGGCCCCCGGGAGCGGAGCCCCACTCCCGGACGTCATGGTTCGGCCCTGGCCTGCTCCGAACCGATTCGCAGGCACTTCGGTCGGCCCGGAGTAGCTCAGACGCTGAGGCGCGGCCACCCGGCGCTGCTGTGGCGCACCGACCTGAGCGCGGAAGAAGGAGGAAGTAACCGTCCTCCGGATATCCGTGATCAAGTCCACGAACATCTCGTAGGCGTCCTTCTTGTACTCGACGAGGGGGTCTTTCTGTCCCCACCCGCGGAAGCTGATGGAGGCCTTGAGGTGGTCCAGGTCGTACAGGTGGTCCTTCCACTTGTCATCCAGAGTCGTGAGCATGACGAAGCTCATGACCCGCTCTCCAAACTCCCCGAAGTCGGTGATCTTTCGGTGAAAGTGGTCTTTGGCCGAAGCCAGGATCAACTCCGCGACGGCCTCGGAATCCGTGATCTCCGGTTCTTCTGGATTGGCCTCGGGGAGACTGGTGGCCATCACGAAGAAGTCCAGCAGGAGGCGACGTCGCAGGCCGGCCAGGTCCCAGAGCTCAGCAGACTGATCAGCGGGGCAATACTCATCCACGAGATCTCGAATGGAGTATTCGATCATCTCCCAGATCTCACCCTTCAGGTCCTCCCCACCCTCCAAAGCGAAGAGGCGGAGGTCGTAGATCACCTCCCGCTGCTGGTTCATGACATCGTCATAATCCAGGAGTCGCTTCCGGGCCTCGAAGTTGTTTCCCTCCACCCGCTTCTGGGCCTGCCCGATGGATCGTGTCACGAGTCCATGGGTGATGACCTCCCCCTCTTGCACGCCCCATTTCTCCATGGCGCCGGCGACTCGCTCGGACATGAAGAGGCGCATGAGGTCGTCTTCGAGAGAGAGGAAGAACTGGGATGCGCCTGGATCCCCCTGACGGCCGGAACGACCGCGAAGCTGCCGGTCAATCCGCCGGGACTCGTGACGTTCCGACCCGAGAATATGGAGACCACCTACCTCGAGAAGGTCGTCGTCGGATAGCTTCTCCGGGTCTTTCCACCGAACTGGATCGACCGGAAGAAGCTCAGTCGGATCCAGACCTTTCTCCTTGGCCCAAGCCACGGTCCTCGTGTCGGTGACCCCCTGACCCAGCTTAATGTCCGTGCCCCGACCGGCCATGTTGGTGGCGATGGTCACTGCTCCGGGGATACCGGCTTCCGCGACGATCTCCGATTCACTCTTGTGGTGCTTCGCGTTCAAGACGTTGTGCTTCATACCTCGACGCTTGAGCATCCTGGAGAGGGTTTCGGAGACCTCGACGTTGGTAGTCCCCACCAGCACGGGAAGCTCCATCTTGCTGAGTCGCTCCACCTCGTCCATGAGGGCAACGAACTTCTCTCGCTTGGTGCGGAAAATGAGGTCGTCCCGATCGTCCCGGACCACCGGCCGATTCGTGGGAATCACCAGGACATCGAGCTTGTAGATCTGGTGGAACTCGTTTTCCTCGGTTTCGGCGGTTCCCGTCATCCCGGCGAGTTTGTCGTACATCCGGAAGTAGTTCTGGATCGTGATGGTGGCCAGCGTCTGGGTCTCACCCCGGATCTCGACTCCCTCCTTCGCCTCCACCGCCTGGTGCAGCCCGTCGCTCCAACGGCGTCCCGCCATCTGCCGTCCCGTGAACTCGTCCACGATCACGACCGAGCCGTCGTCTCCAATGATGTACTGTTCGTCTTTATGGAAGAGGGTGTAGGCCTTCAAGAGCTGATGGATGACGTGCATCTTCTGGCTCTTGGCGGCGTAGGTCGCTTCCAGCTCCTGGATCGCGACCCGCTTTTCTTCCAGAGACTTGGACTCGTCTTCCTCCACAGCACCGATGGACTCGGAAAGATCGGGAATCACGAAGGCATCGGGATCGTTGGGGCTCAGCTCCTCGATCCCGGCGTCGGAGAGGTGGACATTGTGGCCTTTCTCATCCATGGCGAAGAGCAGCTGCTCGTCCACTTCGTGCAGCCGCTTCTCCCGCATGTAGTCCCCCTCGACCCGCTGCACCAGGCGCTGGAGCCCAGGGTCTTCGGCGAACATCTTCAAGAGCTTCTTCTGCTTCGGTGTCCCGCGCCTCACCGCCAGGAGCTTCTCTCCCGCGGCATACTCGCCCCCGTCTTCCTCGCTCTTCAGCAACCTCTCAGCCTCGGCCACCAGCTCATTGGAGATCCGCGTCTGCTTTCGGTAGAGGCCCGAAACCATGGCCGAATACTGCTTGAAGGGAGTGGAGGTGTCTTTCCCCACCGGTCCTGAGATGATCAGGGGAGTTCTGGCTTCGTCGATGAGGATCGAGTCGACCTCGTCGATGATGGCGTAGCTGTGCCGCCGCTGGACTCGCTGCTCCAGGGAGTGGACCATGTTGTCCCTGAGGTAATCGAATCCGAACTCGTTGTTGGTTCCGTAGGTGATGTCGGCGTTGTACGCGGCGCGGCGCTCCGGGGTACCCGGGTCATGGAGATCGATGACGTCGTAGGTGAGGCCCAGGAACTCGTAGATGGTTCCCATCCACTCGGCGTCCCGCTGGGCCAGGTAGGAGTTTACGGTCACCAGGTGGGCGCCACGACCGGAAAGGGCATTCAGGTAGAGGGGCATGGTGGCCACCAGGGTTTTCCCTTCCCCCGTGGCCATCTCGGCAGCCTTCCCCTGGTGAAGCGCGATCCCACCGACGAGCTGCACATCGTAGGGAATCATGTCCCAGGTGAGCTTCTGCCCGGTGACCACGATCTCCCTGCCCACGTTCCTACGGCAGGCCTCTTTCACGACCGCATAGGCTTCCGGGAGGATCTCATCCAGGGCTGCCTGGATCGCGGAATTCAGCTCGTCGTCCAACCCACCGATCTGCTGGGTGAGGATTTCGCGGTGGCTGGCATCCTCGGAGTGCCGCTTCTCCTCTTTCAGTTTCTCGACCTGCTCTTCCAACGGCCGGATCCGGTCCTGGATCCGATCTCGGAACTCCTCGGTCTTCCCCAGGAGTTCCTCCTCGGACAAGGAGGCGAGCCCCTGAAAGTGCCGGTTGATCTCGTCGACCACGGGCTGAAGTTTCTTCACTTCCCTGGCGTGTTGCGACCCCAGGACCCTCTTCAATAACGCTTTCATGACACGGCTCTGTAGAGACGGTTGTTCTCGATGATATGTCGGACGGAGTCCGGGACGAGATACTGGATCGTTCGTCCTTCCCGGACCCGATCCCGAATGTCGGTGGCGGAGATGTCCACCCTGGTCACCGGCACGGAGGTGAACATCCCCGACGGAGCCTCCAGGCCCTCGCGAGCCATGACCACCAGGGTCGCCAGAGAGGCTACCTCACCCGGCGACTGCCACGTGTCGAAGGCGGCGGCCTGGTCGGCGCCCAGGATGAAGAAGATCTCCGCATCCGGATGGAGATCCCTGAAGTAGCGAAGAGTGTCCACCGAGTAGGATGGGCCCTCTCTACTCACCTCGACTTCACTTACCCTGAACACCTCGCTCCCGGAGGTAAGCGCCCGAACCATCTCCACCCTCAGGGGCGCCGGAGAGATTATCTTTCCCGTCTTGTGAGGGGGGGACCCAGCAGGGATGAACAGGAGCTCGTCCAGGACCAGTCGCTCCACCACATCCTGAGCTACCACGAGGTGGCCAATATGGGGGGGGTCGAAGGTTCCTCCGAAAAGGCCCAGCCTAAAGCGGGCCAACGTTATTCTCCACCCCCATTTGCCCTCACTTCCCGGGCAGACTCGGAGTCAGGGAACTCCCTCAGGAGACGCTCCTTGGCGTCCTCAGCTTCGGCTTCCCAGCCGATCTCCGTATACGACTGATAGAGGCGGAGAAGGGCTTTGGCTCCTGTCTCCGTGCCCGGGTATTGGGTCAGGACCCCGTTGAAGTAGATGATCCCAGAATCGTACATCTTTCGCTGGAAGTAGAAGTTGCCACGGGTCAGCTCCTTCTCCGCCAGCTTTTCCCTCATCTGCTCCCGCAGATCTTCCGCTTCCAGCGAGCTCTCGAAACCGCCGAAATCCTGGACCACGTTATCACAGGCGTTGAAGGCCTGGACGGTATACGCCTGATCCCGTTCGATGTGAGGGGACAGAGCGGCGTACGACTGGCAAATGCCAAGGGCCGCCTCAGGGGCCAGCCGATCCCCGGGGTGTCTGTCGATGATCCGGGTGAATTCGGACACCGCCGTGAGGTAGTCCTCACGGTTGAAATACGCCCTCGCCAGATAGAGGCGAGCCTCCACCATTCGAGCGTTCGTAGGGTCGGCGAAAATGAACCGCTCGAAGACCCGGACTACCTCATCCCAATCCCCGTCCTCGAATTCCTGGGCCCCCAGCTCGAAGAGTTGGTCCGAGTCCAAACCCTGGTAGGGCGCCGCAGAAGCACAACCCCCGAGGAAGGCCCCCAGAAGCAGCACGGCGATCGCGTATGAGCGTTGTGTGTACATCCTTAAGGAGTACCCGGAAAAGGGACCCAGGGTTCGCAGGGGTCCTGGAAGAACTCACGGCCCAGAACCTCCTCCATTCAGCCTTGAAAGATGGGAAGATCCTGGGTTGACGGGAAGCCCACTCCGGCGCACGCGTCCCGTTACTCCTGCCGCCGCCCCTCGGGGCCGGCCGGCGACCTCGGTTCGGCCCCGACGTCAGCCGTCGTAGAACGCCCGCACCGCTTCGGCGACCTCGGTAACCTGGCCTTCCGTCAACTCCGGGAAGATGGGCAGGCTCACCACCTCCCTCGTGAGTCGTTCCGTTACAGGGAGGTCCCCGGTCTTCCCGCCCAATGCGGAGAAGCACTCCTGTAAGTGCAAACCCAGCGGGTAGTAGAGCCCGTTCCCGATTCCCCGACCGGTGAGGTGATCCCTCAGCTCATCTCTTCGATCCACCCGGAGGGTGTATTGGTTGTACACATGGAAGTTTCCGGGGTCCGTGAAAGGGGTCATGACGCCATCGACGCTTCTGAGGATCTCGTCGTAAAGGGCTGCGTTCCGAATCCGCCCCCGGGCCCATCCTTCCAGGTGCCTGAGCTTCACCCTGAGAACGGCAGCCTGGAGAGCGTCCAGCCGGGAATTGGTGCCAACCGTCTCGTGATGGTACATCTGCTTCCCACCGTGCACCCTGAGCTTGGCTACTTTTTCCGCCAGTAGCTCGTCCCCCGATGTGACCATCCCACCGTCTCCGAAACCGCCCAGGTTCTTGGTAGGGAAAAAGGAGAATGCTCCGGCGTCTCCCACGCTCCCCGCCATGGCCCACCCTTCCACAGGCACCGACTCATCGAGGCTCAACCTGGCCCCCTCCACCCCCACCCCTCCCGTGGAAGCAGAAGGCGCGATCTGCCTGGCACCGATGGCCTGGGCAGCATCTTCCAGAACGAAGGCGCCTCGCGCCCTGGCCAGCTGCCGGACCTCCTGCATCGGGGCCATCTGGCCGTAGAGATGGACGGGAATCACGGCCCTGGTTCGCTCCGTCCAGGCCGCCTCCAGCGTCTCTCCTGTCACATTGAACGTGTCCGGGTCCACGTCGCAGAACACCGGCTTGAAGCCCGCGTTCCAGGCGGCGCCCGCCGTTGCGAAAAAGGTAAAAGCCGGAAGAATGGCCTCTTCTCCAGGCTGCGGGTCCAGCGCCTTCAGAGGTAAGAGGAGGGCATCGGTGCCACTGGCCACGCCCACGGCATGAGGCACGCCGAGAAACCCGGCCAGCTCCTCCTCCAAGCCCTGAACCTCTGGCCCCAGTACGAAGCCCTGGGAAGCGATGACGCTCTGGACGGCCTGGTCCAGCTCATCCCGGATCGATTGATACTGGAGCTTCAGGTCCAAAAAGGGCACGGGCATGGTTGTCGGGGGGTTATGGGTCCGGGTTTGGGAGACGGGGCGTCACCCACGGCGGCGGGAGGACCTCTGGGATCCCTCTCGAGGATCTGGGGCGAAGCAGGAACCGGTGCCCTCCCTCTGGCGCCCGAATCCGGAGGATGGGCCAAATCGGATCTGATCGATGCGGCCCTCGGCCCTGGCCACGAGGGGGCTGGTACCTGAGGGATCGACGACTGCAACCTCCATGAAGGCCTCCAGGGCAGCCTCACACTCACCCCTCTCGCCGAGGATCTCTCCCTTTTCGAAGTAGCCTCTGGCCAGATGGCTCCTGGGTTGCCCGATCCGGAGGAGGGTCTCGAGGTGCCGAAGGGCCTCTTCATCGTCCCCTTCGGCCCGGCGAGTCTCCGCCAATTCGAAGGAACAAAAACCCAAACGCCAATCCACCTCGCTCCGGGCAGAGCTCCAGCGGGGGATCCGGTTCCGGTAGTCCTCGTAGTGGATGACCGCGCTCTCACAGTCGCCGACCTCGTCGTAGGCGATGGCCGTCTCCAGGAGGATGGCGGGAAAGGAGTCCGGATCCATAGCCGTCAGGGTTTTCAGGTAGAACGGAAGCGCCCGTCCGTATTCGCCCACGTTGGAGTAGTGCTGAGCCAAGGGGAGAGCCAGCTCGTCCAGGCTGATCCCGGGCTGGAACCCCATGGCGGTCTCGATGGCTGAGGCCATGCCGAACTCGTCCCCCTCCGCCTCCTCCAGGCGGGCGAGATGAACAAAGTCCGATACCGCCTGATCCGCCCACAAAGAGTCCCGTTCCAGGGCCAGGTTGTAGTACTCCCGAGCCTCGTCGATTCGTCCCAGGGAGACATAGGTATGGGCGATCCGGGCGTAAATGACCGCGTTGCCCGCGCCCAGGCGCTCGGCGAGTCGGTACTCGGCCAGCGCCTCCTCCAGGTCGGCGTGGGCGAAGGCCTGGTCCCCCCGGAAGATGGAGCTACCCTCTTCCCCCAACGGCGTGCAGGCGAAGAGAGTCGTCGCAAAAAGGGTCAGAATCGGTCTGAATCGAGGCATGTTTCGGGTCACTATACCAGATACCAACGAGGTCGCATCCCTTTGTGGGTGCGACCTCGATATGTGGGCAGCTTTCGTGCCAGGGGAACTCATGTCGCGGGGGCGGCCTCCCCACTGATCGCGGCGAGGTAGGCCTTTGCCCGCATGTCCCTCGGATTCTCCTCGGCGCACCGGGTCCACTCGCGCCTCGCACCGGCCTCGTCCCCCTGTCGGTGCAACACCACGCCCAGCCTTAGGCGGGCACCGGTGAGATTCGGGTTCTTCGCCAAGATCACCTCGAACTGCTCCTGGGCGTCAGCCCATCGAGCCATACCCATCAAGGCCTCGGCATATTTGGCTCGGATGTCCAGGAAGCGAGCCCGTACCTTCAGAGCCAGCTTGTACTGCCGGGCCGCTTCCTCGAGGTGGTCGGCCACGAGGTACAGATCTCCGAGCTTTGCGTGGGCGACGGCGATCTTGTGCCCCACATCGGAAGGGAACTCCTCTGAATCGCGCCGGTCCAGCTCATCCGCCCGCTGTAAATGCCTCCGGGCTTCCTCGAACCTTCCCAACTCTTGCAGGACGATGGCCCGATTGAGGTGGGCCTCCGCATACGTGTCTGAAAGCGCGAGGGCTTCCTCGAACTCCCCCAAAGAACCTTCATGGTCCCCGAGCATGGCCAGGCAGAGCCCTACCTTGTTGCGGATATCCGGAAGGTTGGGGAATTCCTCCAGAACCGCCCGGAAGTCTTTCAGGGCCGACGTGTAGTCGGACCGCTCCCAGGCGGAGATCCCTCGTTCGATCACGTGCTTAACGGAGGAGATGTCAGCGTCGTACATGTGGTCCGGATCCCAGGGGGGGTAAGCGGAGGACGAGGCCCGAGGCTCACCCTCGAGGCAAGGAACGGGGTTCATTCGATGTAGTAAAGTACGAAGAACACGGCGGGCGGGTCCAGAGAGGAGATCGAGGGCGTTTTGCGCGGGATCGGATCTGAACGTTCGAGGGGATGCTCGGCCTCCGACCCCCTCGAGCTCAGCGGTCCAACCATCGCACGAATTCCCGTACCCCCTCCCTGAACCCCCATTGCGGATCGTACCCCAGCAGAGTCCGGGCTTTGGAGATATCTGCGAAGGTTCGCTCCACATCTCCGGGCTGCATGGGAAGCTGACGAACGGCAGGATCGATCCCCATCTCCTCGCCCACCACTCGGATCATCTCCCTCAGCTCGACGGTCCGGCTTTCCCCTAGGTTGACGATCTCGAAGGCCCCGTCGTTCTCGTGCACCCACCCCACCGCACCCTTCAGCCCCAGGAGGATGTCCTCGATGTATGTGTAGTCCCGTTCCGAGGAGCCGTCACCGAACATGGGGATCTCCTCCCCTGCCTTCAGGAGACGAGCGAACTTGTGTATGGCCAGATCCGGCCTCTGCCTCGGCCCGTACACGGTGAAGAACCTCAGGTTCAGGCAGGTGATGCCGTAGAGGTGAGTATAGGAATGACAGAGAAGCTCACCGGCCTTCTTCGTCGCGGCGTAGGGAGAGATTGGGGTGTCCACCGGGTCGGCTTCAGAGAAGGGAACCTTCTCGTTGTTCCCATAGACGGAGGACGACGAGGCGGAGATGAACCGAGTGATGCCCCGCTCACGAGCGAGCTCGAGGAGACGCAGCGTCCCTGTGACATTCACGTCGTAATAGAGGACGGGCTGGGCGATGGACGGACGGACGCCGGCCCTGGCCGCAATATGGATCACGGTGTCGATGCTGTCGGGAAGAGACGACAGGAGCTCCGGGTCCCGGATATCGCCCCGAACCAGATGGAACTGGGCGTGATCCCGCGCTACCGAGAGGTTTTCTTCTTTGATGGCCGGATCGTAGAAATCGTCGAAATTGTCCAGGCCCACCACGCTGTGGCCCTCCTGAAGGAGCTGCTCACAGAGATGAGAGGCGATGAACCCTGCTGCGCCAGTCACAAGGACGTTCATGTCAGCGTCCTGGCTCCGGCGTCCTCCTCCTCCACCAGCCTACGGAAATATGGGATGGTCCGCCGGACGCCCTCTCGGAGCCCCACCCTGGGCTCCCAACCCAGAACTTCCCGAGCCAGCGTGATGTCCGGTTGCCGTACCTTCGGGTCATCCTCCGGGAGGGGAAGGGTCACCAGCTCCGATGTGCTCCCCGTTTCCTCCAATACGATCTCCGCGAGCTCCCGGATGGTGAATTCCACCGGGTTTCCGATGTTCACGGGCTCCGCTTGGGAGGCGTGGAACAACCGGAAGATCCCTTCCACCTCGTCCTCGACGAAGCAGAAGGACCGGGTTTGGCCCCCGTCACCGTAGAGGGTAAGGGGTTCCCCCCGGAGGGCCTGCACGATGAAGTTCGACACAACCCGCCCGTCGGCCGGACGCATCCGACTCCCGTAGGTATTGAATATCCTCACGATCCGGGTGTCGACACCGTGATAACGGTGGTAGGCCATGGTGATGGCTTCTGCAAACCGCTTGGCCTCGTCATAGACGCCCCGGGGCCCGATGGGGTTCACGTGCCCCCAGTAACTCTCCGGTTGGGGATGAACCTGGGGATCCCCGTAGACCTCCGAAGTGGATGCCAGCAGGAAGGGGACCCCGTGGTCCTTGGCGAGGCCCAGCA
The DNA here is from genome assembly GCA_039592115.1 of Gemmatimonadota bacterium. Taxonomy (GTDB): domain Bacteria; phylum Gemmatimonadota; class Gemmatimonadetes; order Longimicrobiales; family Gaopeijiaceae; genus JBDHCH01. Next base: position 32,230 of record JBDHCH010000010.1, read on the forward strand.
TGTTGTAGGTGCCCAGGCTCCCCACCTTCAGGGTCTGGATGGGAAGCTCCAGGTAATCCACAGGGCTGGCGGGAGAGGCGAAGTGGAGGACCCCCTCCACTCGCTCGGCCAGGAAGAGGGGCTTTGAGACGTCGTGCTCGATGAAGAAGAAATCCTCCCGGCCCTCCAGGTGCTCCAGGTTCTTCCAGGATCCCGTGATGAAATTGTCCACTCCCAGGACCTCGTGGCCACCGGTCAGGAACCGGTCCACGAGGTGGGAGCCAAGGAACCCCGCCGCGCCCGTAATCAGAATCCGCATGAGCCGACCTCAGCCCTGTTCCGGCTTCACATGCCGGCGGCCTACCGAGATGTACTCGAACCCATAGGCTTCCATCCGTTCCGGACGGTAGATGTTCCGCCCGTCCAGGATCAGCGGAGTGTTCATGAGCTCCTTCATCCTGGGGAAGTCGGGGCGGCGATAGGGCAGCCACTCCGTGAGGATTAGAAGCCCGTCGGCTCCCTCCAGGGCATCGTAGTTGGACTCGGCGTAGGTGATCCGATCCCCGAAGTGCCTCCTGGCTTCATCCATGGCGACCGGGTCGTGGGCCACCACCCTCGCGCCTCGATCCAACAACGCGGAAATGGCCACGAGGCTGGGGGCCTCCCGCATGTCGTCGGTGTTGGGTTTGAAGGCGAGTCCCCAGACGGCGAAGGTTCTCCCAGAGAGATCTTCCCCGAACCTCTCCGCGATACGCTCGGCGGGTAGGCGTTTCTGGTTCTCGTTCACCGCCTCCACCGCTTCCAGGATCGATGCGTCGGCCCCGAGCTCTCGCATGGTCCTGACCAGGGCCTTCACGTCCTTGGGGAAACACGATCCGCCGTATCCTACCCCAGGGAACAGGAACGCGGACCCGATTCTGCTGTCGGTGGAGAGTCCCTGCCGGACCATGTCCACATCGGCCCCGGTCGCCTCGCAAAGCTGCGCGATGGCGTTCATGAAAGAGATCCGAGTCGCGAGCATGGCGTTCGATGCGTACTTCGTGATCTCAGCAGCGGCGATGTCCATTACCAGGATCGCGTTCCCCGTCCGGACGAAGGGAGCGTGGAGGTCCGTCAGCATCGCTCCGGCGTATTCCGAGTCCGCGCCGAGGACCACCCGATCCGGCTTCATGAAGTCGTCCACGGCGGCCCCTTCCTTGAGGAACTCCGGGTTGGAGCAGACGTGGACGGGATGCTCGGTTTCGGCCTCGATCGCGGCCCTGACCTTGGCTGCCGTTCCTACCGGGACGGTGCTCTTGGTCACCACGATCTTTTCGCCCTCCATGGACTGGCCGATGGTCTTTGCCACGGCCAGCACGTGCTGGAGGTCGGCGGAGCCGTCTTCGTCGGGTGGGGTCCCCACCGCGATGAAGATGATGTCCGACGCCCGGATCGAAGCGGGGACGTCCGTCGTGAAGCGGAGCCGCCCTGCCTTTACGTTGCTTCTGACCAGGGGCTCCAGCCCAGGCTCGTAGATGGGGATCTCCCCGGCGTTCAACCGGGCGATCTTGTTCTCATCGATGTCGGCACAGATGACATCGTTTCCGGTCTCGGCGAACCCGGCGCCTCCAACGAGGCCCACATACCCGGTCCCGATCACGGTGACTTTCATCGAATCACTCCCTCGAGAGGTTTCATTGAGTGAACGCAAACATGGGGAGGAGGTTTACACTTCCCCCGGCTCGGAGGCAATCCCCCGCGGCAATCCAGAGGGAACCGCAGCCGTGGGGGTGCGGTGAAGCTACCAGAGGGGCCCCAGGCTCCTGAAGCCTCAGGGATCACTGCCCCACCACCCCCGGTTCTCCACGTACCAGGAAACCGTCTCAGCCAACCCATCCCCGAACTCGCGGGAGGGCACCCACCCCAGCTCCTTGGTGGCCTTGGTGAAGTCCATGGCGTACCGACGGTCGTGCCCCGGCCGGTCCGGGACGAAGGTGATGAGGTCTTCGGGACGGTCCAGAAGCCCCAGGATCCCTCTCACGACCTGGAGATTCGTTCGCTCTGCTTCCCCCCCGAAATTGTAGATCTCCCCGGCGCGCCCTCCCTCCAGCGTCACCAGAATTCCTCGGCAGAAATCCCCCACGTGGATCCAGTCCCGAACGTTCAGACCATCACCGTACACGGGGAGAGCTTTCCCCTCGAGGGCGCAGGTCACCATGAGAGGGATCAGCTTCTCCAGGTGTTGCCGGGGCCCGTAGTTGTTGGATCCCCTGGCGATGACCACGTCCATCTCGTGGGTGAAGTGGTAGGAAAGGGCCAGGAGGTCCCCGGCGGCCTTGGAGGCAGAGTACGGCGATCGGGGGTCGAGGGGGGAGTTCTCCCTGAATCCGTCGTTCCTCCCGCTCCGGAACTCCGGATCTTTCCAGGGGAGCTCCCCATAGACCTCGTCCGTGGATACCTGGAGAAACCGGGAGACGCCGGCTTCACGGGCGGCTTCCAGGAGGATGTGGGTCCCCAGAACGTTGGTTCGAAGGAACGGAGCCGACTCGATGATGGAGCGGTCCACGTGGCTCTCAGCTGCCAGGTTCAGGACCGCGTCGGCCCCCTCAATGAGCTTTGTCACCAGCGGACCGTCACAGATGTCCCCACGGACGAAACGATGGCGGGGATGATCCATCACCTCCACCAGATTGGAGACGTTCCCGGCATAGGTCAGCAAATCGAGGTTGATCAGCTCCCACTCCGGGCGCTCCTCGAGCAGATACCGGACCATGGAAGATCCGATAAAGCCAGCTCCACCCGTCAGGAGGACCTTCACGGTGCCGCCCAGGGGTGGGATCGGTGGACCTTCGTCCGGAAGCCGGAGCTCGGGACGCGAGTCATTCCACCCAACGCCCCCTAAACTCCTCCAGGAGGCTTCCCCTCGCCGCCAGGAAGTTCGGCAGCTTCGGTTTGGCTTGATTCCAACGGGGCTCTGTCCCGTCGGCGTGGAGGAGTGTGCCCCCGGCCGCCGTTACCAGAGCCGCGCCAGCTGCCACGTCCCACTCGTGCTTCGGTACCAGAGTCCAGGTGCCGTCGGCCAGGCCAACAGCGACCTGCGCCAGCTTGTATGCCACGGAACCGCACGGAACAACCTCGAACGACGTGTCGTAATGGTCCCACTCCCCCCGCTTCCACTCGCTCCGGGAAGCCAGAATCACGGCCCCGGCCAGGGATTTCGGGTCGGTGAGCCCGGCGGGCTCGCCGTTCCGGGTCACACCGGTTTCCACCGAGCCCAGGACCAGCAGGTCAACGGGGGGGGAGTAGATCCCACCGGCCACGGGTTTTCCCCCCTCCACCAGGCCCACCGAGATGCACCATTCGGGTATCCCGTCGACAAACTCCCGGGTTCCATCAAGAGGATCCACCACCCACACACGGTCATGGTGGAGTCGGTCCGGACTGTCAGCCGTCTCCTCGCTGAGCCAACCCTCGCCGGGTTGGGGGAGCATCTCCCGGAGGACCTCGTCGATGGCCAGGTCCGCAGCCGTCACCGGGTCCCCCCGGCTGCTCTTCTCGTCGTAATCCACGGCCCCGGGGGTATAGGGCCTCACTGCCTCGGCCGCGGCCTCGAGGGCTTCCCGAATCCGGAGGAGATCGTCTTCTCTTGGCATTCAGCGCTTCTTTCGAGGATGGAGCTGGAGAGCCTCCTCCAGGCCCGGTCGGCCTCACTCCGCCGCCGGTCCGATGAAGCCTTCTTTCTCCAGATGGAGATAGACCAGCTGAGCCGCTTCTTCCGGCGAGATGTCGGAGGTATCCAGGACCACATCGGCATCGGTGGGGGTTTCGTAGGGGTCCGAGACTCCTGTGAACTCCTTGATGATTCCGGCTTTGGCCTTCGCGTAAAGGCCCTTCCGGTCCCGGACCTCGCAAACCTCGATGGGGGTGCTGACATGCACCAGGACATACCCCCCATACCGGCTGATGAGCTCCCGGTTGTACTTCCTGATGTTGGCGTACGGGGCGATGGGAGCGCAGAGAGCGATCCCGCCCCCCTTGGTGATCTCCGACGCCACGAATCCGATGCGTTGGATGTTCAGGTCCCGGTGTTCTTTGCTGAAACCGAGCTCGCTGGAGAGGTTCTTCCTGACGATGTCGCCGTCCAGAAGGGTCACCGACCGTCCCCCGGCTTCCAGGAGCTTGGTCCGGAGCACGTTGGCGACGGTGGACTTCCCAGACCCTGAGAGACCGGTGAAGAAAACGGTGAAGCCCTTCTTCGACCGGGGGGGGTGCCTCCGCTTGAGCTCACGTGCCACTTCGGGGAACGTGAACCAGTCGGGGATCTCCCGGCCGTCATCCAGCCGGGACCTGAGTTCCGGTTGGGAGATCGACCAGGTCGTCACCCCCTCCGGAATTTCGTCCACGGGCAGGAATTCGTCCCGCTCCCGCACGTATACGACCATCCGGACCGGGAGGATGGTCACCCCCAACTCCTCCTGGTGGGCCACCGCCAATTCCTGGGCCTGGTAGAGTGGGTAGAACTGCTTTCCGCTGGAGTCCGCACCGGGCCCGCCATGGTCCTGGCCCACGATGAAGTGGGAACAGCCATAGTTTCTCCGGATGATGGCATGCCAGAGAGCCTCCCGGGGCCCCGCCAGCCGCATGGCCATGTCCAGGAGGGAGAGCTTGGCGGTGAACTGGGGGTAGTGGCGGAGGACCGCGTCGTAGCATCGGATCCGGGTGTAATGGTCCAGGTCCCCGGACTGGGTCATCCGGACCACCGGATGGATCAGGAGGTTGGCGCCGGCTTCCTTCGCCGCCTTCAGCGTCAAAGCGACCTGGGCCCGGTGCATCGGGCTCCGGGTGTGGAAACCCGCCACCTTCCGCCAACCCAGGCGAGCGAACTCCTCCCGTAGCCCCCGGGGCGTATGGCGATCGTGTTTGAAATCGTAGTGGACCGGGAGCCGAACACCCTCGACCGTTCCGCCGATACAGACGGGCGGGGTCTGGTTCAGGAGGTAGTCCACCCCGGGGTGTTCCGTATTCGTAGTGCCGAAAACCTTCTCGGCCTCCTCCCTCAGATCCGGCTCCCAGACGTCCCCGACGGTGAGGACGGCCAACAGGACCCCCTCCGGGTCTCGAAGGGCCAGCGGTTTCGTCGGTTCCAGGCTCTCCGCGACCTCCCGGGAGACGTTGAGGGTGACGGGGATGGGCCAGAGGGTGCCGTCCTCCAGGCGCATCCGGTCTCGTACCGCCTCGTAGTCGGGCCGGTTCATGAACCCGGTCAGAGGGCTGAAACCCCCGTTCAGAAGCAGCTCCAGGTCGCGCATCTGCCGGTCCGTCAGGTCCCAGGTGGGCCAATCCCTGGAGGCCTCCCTCAGCTCGACTGAGCGAGGAGCCACCGCCAGAAGCTCCTTCAGCTCCCCTCCGTGGGGCGGGACGAGTCGGTCGGTCATGGGCAGGTGTGTTCCCTTCCGGCGATCAGAGGCCCCGGTCTTCGCGGAAGTGCGCGATCACGGAGTCGATGATGCCATTGATATCGTGGGTTGGGGCCCAATTCAGCAGGGATCGGATCTTGGATGTGTCGGGCTGACGTCGGAGCATGTCCTCGAAGCCGGACTCGTACGCCTCATCGTAGGGGATGACCTGGATGGGCGAGTCGGAAGCGGTCCGCTCCTTCACCCGTTCCGCCAACCCCCGGATCGTGATCTCCTCCTCGTGGCCGATGTTGAAGACCTCTCCCAACGCTCCTTCGTCATCCATGACCCCCTGCACGGCCCGGATGGAGTCCTGAACGTGGCAGAAACACCGGCTTTGGTCGCCCGTACCGTACACGGTGATGGGCTCACCTCTCAGTGCCTGACCCACGAAAGTCGGGAGGACCATCCCCCACTGCCCTGTCTGCCGAGGGCCCACGGTGTTGAAGAACCTGCCGATGATTACCGGGAGGCCCTTGTCATAGTTGTATGCGAGGGCAAGGAACTCGTCCAGTGCCTTCGTGCAGGCATAGGACCAACGCCGATGCATGGTGCTTCCAAGGATTCGATCGTGATCCTCGTGGAGCCTGTCTCCCGCCTTCCCGTAGATCTCGGAAGTGGACGCAACAAATAGCTTCTTTCCCGCCCGGTTGCAGCAATCCAGCACGATCTCCGTCCCTCGGACATTGGTCGTGATGGTCTCCACCGGCTCCTCCAGGATCTTCCGCACTCCCACCGCCGCCGCCAGGTGAATGACCTGATCGACTTCCTGGACCAGCTCGACCATGAGCGGCCAGTTCATGACCGTGTCCACGGTAACGTGGAGGTTCGGCTGATCCTTCACCTCCGCCAGGTTTTCGAGGCTCCCGGTAGAGAGGTTGTCTACTATGTAGACGGTCTTCCCTCTGCCCAGAAGCGCCTCCGCGAGGTGGGAACCGATGAATCCAGCGCCGCCGGTGATCAGGACACTGTCAGCCACAGGGGTGTCTCCCTCGTGATGTTCGGGGCCTGTCCGGGAACCGCCGATGAGGGGGTTCGGAACGCGGAGAAGCTAGATTTGGCGCCGGTCTCAAACAAGAGACACCCTCGGCGGGACCCTGGACCGGCCCTCTCGGAGCCAGGGGAACAGCGATGTCCCGCACTTCGCACCCAGGCAGGGGCGAAACTCAGCCCCGAATCCACTCCACCGTCTTCTCGATCCCCTCCCTCAGACCAACGCGAACCTCGAACCCGGTGCGCTCCCGGAGGTGCGTGAGGTCCGCAAGGGAGTCTTTCACATCTCCGGCCCGGGGAGGCCCATGGACGGCTTCCACCTCTCCGCCCACCGCCGCCTTGATCTCCCTCCAGAGGTCGTTGATCGAGATCCGTCCTCCACAGCCCACGTTGAACACTTCACCCGACACCCTCTCGGCCGGCGCTGAGGCAGCCAGGAGGTTCGCCAGGACCACGTTCTCGATGTAGGTGAAGTCCCGGGTCTGTTCTCCGTCTCCATTGATGGTTGGGGACCGTCCCGCCATGGCTGCGCTGGCGAAGAGGGGGATGACCGCTGCGTAGGCGGAGTTGGGATCCTGCCTGGGACCGAACACGTTGAAGTATCGGAGGGCCACCGTCTCCACCTCGAAGACGACCGGGAACGACCGGCAATACTGCTCCCCGGTGAGCTTCGCGACCGCATACGGGGACCTGGGGCTGGGCGTCTGGTCCTCCCGTTTCGGCAGGGTCGGCGTGTCCCCGTAGGCGGAGGAGGACGAGGCGTAGACCACCCGCTTGGCCCCGGCGTCTCGGGCTGCGAGGAGGACATTCAGGGTACCCGTGGCATTCACTTCGTGGGATCGTGCCGGGTCCTCGATGCTCCGGGGAACGGACGGGAGAGCGGCTTGATGAAAGACGTACTTGGCCTCTTCACTGGCAGCCCGGCACACCGCAGGATCGGTGATGTCCCCTTCGATGAGGTCGATCCGCTCCATGAAGGGCTCCAGGTTTTTCCGGAGTCCGGTGGAGAAGTCGTCCAGCACCCGAACCCTGGCGCCGCCCGCCAGGAGGTTCTCCACCAGATGGGACCCGATGAACCCCGCTCCACCGGTGACCAGATAGAGCGCGTCGGAATCCACGTGTGTCGTCAGCCCTGAATCCATCCCGTTCCTCCCCAAGCCCTGCGTGAATAGTCGTCCTCAGATATGGTGCCCTGAGTCAGGGCACTCCAGCCGAACCCGTACTCCATTACCCACTGCCCGGTTCCTATCTAGCCACTTTCCCCAACTCTTCCTTATAGAGGGCTTCCATCTGGGAGACCAGATTCTCCACCGAGAACCGGTCCCGGATTCGCTCACGGACCTCCTGTCTCTCGCCCTCTCCCACTTCCGCCTCGAGGACTTCTGCCAGAGCGGATGCGACGGCAGCCGGCTCGGCCGTTCCGATCAACCGAGTGAGGGGGATTCCATCGATGATTTCCGGAACTCCTCCGACCGCCCGAGCGGCCACGGGAGTGCCGGCCGAAAGGGCCTCGAGTACGGCCACCGGGGTCCCCTCATCGAAAGAGGTGAGGGCCAGAGCGTCCATGGCCGGGTAGAGGGTTTCGAGATTCTGACGCCACCCGAGCCAGGTCACCCGGTCCTGCGTCCCCAAATCCTGAACGAAGGCCCGAAGCTCAGCTTGTCTCAGCCCAGACCCGATCACCAGAATCCGGACGTCCCGTCCGAGGGCCTTCTCCAGGAGGGAGTGAGCCTTGAAGAGGAGCTCATGGTTTTTCACCGGGACGAGGCGCCCCACAACACCCACGACGACCTCCTCCTCCCCGAGGCCCAGGTCGGTTCTGGCCTTTCCGCGAGCGGCCAAGCGATCGACCTCGGCGAAGGGACAGAGATCCAGGCCCAGAGGGATCACCTTGAACTTCCCGGGAGAAGCGATCTTCAACTCCTGCGCCATCTCCCTCTTTTGCACCTCCGTCAGGACCACCAGCCTCCCGGACAGCCGGGCAAGAAGCGTTTCGATTCCACGGTAGATCCGGGTCACCAAAGGCGAGAAGTAGCATCCCCCCAGGACATGGCCGTGGAAGGTGTGAATGAGGATGGGCACCCCCGCGAGGTAGGCGGCCACCCGTCCGAGGGTCCCCGCCTTCGCGGTGTGAGTGTGAACAATGACCGGGCGTTCCCGTCGGAAGAGGCGGTAGAGCTCCCACAGATTTCGGAGATCGGCCAGGGGATTGATGAGACGAGAGAGGGCGGGCAGCTCCAGGACGTCTACCCCTCGCTCCCGGGCGAAGTATCCCATGTCACCCTCGTCCCCTGTGATCTTCCCGGCGATGAGACGAGTGCGAAACCCGCCTCCCCGGTCCAATCCTTGGGAGAGGTTCACTACATGGATGGCCGGCCCGCCTATGTTCAGGCGAGCGATGACCCGGTGAACGAGAATGGGGGATGGCACGGGATCAGGGAATCTCCGGTGCCGACGTGTGGGATGGCAGAATCACCCGGATCCCTCAGCTTCAGGCCGTGTTCTTTCCTTTGACAATCCATTCACCCGGGTTCGAGACGGTTGGGATCCCGCCCAGGTCCCGGGTGGCATTCCGCGTATCGACCACCATGGGCGTCAACTCCAGGACTCTTCCGTAATCCACGCCGGCATGATCCGTGACGATGACGGCAGCGTCCATCCCGGAAAGGACTACGTCGGTGAGGGGAACGCTCTCCCAGGTCTCACCGTCCTCCTCGAGCCGGGCCACATAGGGGTCGTGGTAGGACACGTCGGCCCCGTCTGCCTCCAGCAGATGGATGATATCCAGGGCAGGAGACTCCCTTACGTCGTCGATATCGGCCTTGTAGGCCACTCCCAATACCAGAACCTTGGAGCCGTTGACCGCTTTTCCGAGACGATTCAAACCCTCACGGATCTTCCCCATGACGAAGAAGGGCATCTCGGAGTTGATCTCCGAAGCCAACTCGATGAAGCGGGTCTTGTAGTTCAGGGTCCGCATCTTCCAGGAGAGGTAGTGTGGGTCTACCGGAATGCAGTGACCGCCCAGGCCCGGTCCGGGCGTGAACTTCATGAACCCGAACGGTTTGGTGGCGGCGGCATCGATGACCTCCCACACGTCCACCCCCAACCGGTCGGCGATGAGAGCCACCTCGTTCACCAGTCCGATGTTCACCGCGCGGAACGTGTTTTCCAGGATCTTCGTCAGTTCCGCCGCCTCGGCGGAGGAGACCGCAACGGGCGTATCGATGAAGCGGGAGTAGAAAGCTACGCCCACGTCCCTACAAGCCGGCGTGATCCCGCCGATGACCTTCGGCGTGTTCTTCGTGACCCACGTCTCATTCCCGGGATCGACCCGCTCCGGGGAGAAACAAAGGTAGAAACCCTCCCCGGCCTGCATGCCCGTCTCCTCCAGCTTGGGGAGGAGAACCTCTCTGGTCGTGCCGGGATAGGTCGTGGACTCGAGCACGATCAGCTGCCCCGGCTGGAGGGCCTTCGCCACAGCTTCCGAGGCGGAGAGGATGAAGGAGACGTCCGGATCCCGGGTTTTCGAGAGGGGGGTGGGAACGCAAATGGAGATGGCGTCGCATTCCGAAAGCCGCACCATGTCCGTGGTGGCCTCGAGCCGGCCGGCCCCAACGTGCTCGGCTACATCGGCGTCCGTGAGATCCTGGATGTGGGAGCGACCCGCATTGATGATCTGGGCCACCGATTCCTTCACGTCGAACCCCAGGACCTTGATTCCGGCCCTTGCGGCTTCCACCGCCAGCGGGAGGCCGACGTATCCGAGGCCGATGACGCCGAGGGTCAGGTCTTCGGTGGAAAAGCGCTCATCATATGCCATGAAGATCACCTGGGTTGGTCATGCCCATTGAGGAAGACTGAAATGCCGGACAGGTATCGGGCCTCAAACTATGAAATATACGGCTGCAGGCCATTCCCATCCAAAAGGTGATTCTCAGGGAACCAGTTAGGACAAGCGATAGGATCTGCGCCTATTCCCTCGAGAGGGACATCCCGACCCGGAGGTTGTATACCTCCACTTCCCGCCCTCCCAGGTCCCCAAGGCCTGGTTCCCCTTCCCTCGGCTCACCCCGGGATCCATCCGGATCGCGCCGCACCAGGACCACGGCACCTGCACCGGTCTCCGACACCGCCCGGTCCGGAGCATCCCCTTTTCCATAGAGCGGATACCCCTTGAACCGCGCCTGTCGGTCCTGGGCCCTTCGGTCCGCCAGTGCCACCGGTCTGAGGTCGGGCCAACGACCCCGCTCCATCTCCCCCAACACCGTCTCCAGGTCGTCCACATCGCCGATGAGGACCGCTGGGGTGCCGACCTGCGACCAACGCCGGGCCCAGGTCTCCATGATCCGGAAGGAGAAGCGACTGGCCACTGTGAGGAGCGAAACCAGGAGGAAATCGATGACGATCACCCCACGGGAAAGGCCCGTCCGTTGCAGCATGAGGAGAGCCGCCGCCACGGACACCGAGGCCAAGAGGTTTGCCCGGAGAACCCGGAGGGCCTCCCCCAGGCCGTAATGCCGTAGGTTCTCCCGGTAGACGTTCAGTGAGACGAATACGAGGAGCTTCACGACCAGCACCACCGGGAGGGATCGCTGGAAATACTCCATCTCCTGGGCGAGCTGGGGCTGGTCCCAACGGATCAGGTAGGCCCCGAGATACGCCACTCCCAGGAGAAGGGCATCCAGCGCCATGAGGAGGACAGGGAACCGCGTGTGAAGCCTCAGAATTCGGTCGTAGAGAGCAGTCCCCTTCACTCCGGCTTCCAGGAGCTTTTCGAAGCGAGCCTGGAGCAGGTAGCCCCCCACGAGAACCAGTGCGGCCACGGCGAGGCCACCGCCCAGTAGGGCGTAACTCCGGGAGGCGGTCCTGAAGAGGAGGCCAACGCTCCCCGCGAAAAGGGAGAGCGACCAGAGGACCCAGACCGCTCGCTCCTCGCTCATCCCAAGGCTCACCAACCGGTGGGACGAGTGGTCCTTTCCGCCCTCCGCTGGGGAACGTCCTTCCAGCACGCGACTCACCGTAACCAGGGCGGTATCGAGGATCGGCACGGCCAGGACCATGGCCGGGACCGCCATGATGGCCAGCAAGCTTCGGGAGAGCCCCGGCCCGGGGGAGAGGGCCAAGCCGGATAGGAGCATTCCCAGGAACAAGGACCCGGAGTCCCCCATGAAGATCTTGGCGGGGGGGTAGTTATGGACGAGAAATCCGAGAAGGGCTCCAGCCAGGGCCAGGGCCAGCCCGGCCAGGGCAAAGCGCCCGTCCATGAAGAAGATCGCTGCCAACACCCCTGCAGAGATCAGGGCGACGCCGCCTGCGAGCCCATCCATGTTGTCCAGCAGGTTCAGGGCGTTCGTGATGCCCACGAACCAGAGGAGGGAAAGGAGGGCATCCACCAGGTAGATGCCCGTGAGCCATAGCCCGATCCCGCTCATCAGGAGGACCGAAGCGGCCAGGATCTGCCCCACCAGCTTCACAGTCGGCCGAAGCTGGACGAAGTCGTCCAACAGCCCCACCAGGAAAGCCAGGGAGCTGGCGGCGATGAGGGCCTCCCAGGGAGTCAGGGGGAGGATTCCCATCCTGAGCTGAGACAGAGCCGCCGGACCCTGGCCAGAAATGAGAGACGAACCAAGGACGACCAGCCCGAACCCCAGGAAGATGCCGACGCCTCCCAGGACGGGTGTGGGCCGTTGGTGCCAGCGGTCCCTTCGGACGGCTGTTACATGCCCGGCGCCGATGGCGGCGCGACGGACCAGGGGGATGAGTAGGGCGGTGAGGAGGAGTGCAGATCCGAACAAGAATGTGCTGCGAATACCTGGAGTCATTAGATCTTCTACACCTCGGATTCGCTCAGGCGCACCAGCACCCGGAATAGTTCGCTGGTCTCTATCAGCTCGTCCCAAGATCCCAGGGCGGCGAGCCTCCCATCCTCCAGGAGAACGATGCGATCACATCGCCGCACGGAGGAGAGTCTGTGCGTGATGATGACCATCGTACATTCCCTCTCCAGCCCGAAGACGGCATCCATGACGGATTGTTCGGTAGCGCCATCCAGGGCGCTGGTGGCCTCGTCGAGAAGAAGAAGCGATGGATTCCTGTAGAGCGCCCTGGCAATGCCGATCCGCTGGCGTTGCCCGCCGGAGAGACGGACACCCCTCTCTCCAATCTTTGTGTGATACCCCATGGGGAGTCCGAGGACGAACTCCTCTAACTCGGCCATTCTAGAGACCTCCTCAATCCTGGCCTCATCCGCCAACTCCGTTGGGAGTCCGAAGGCGATATTCCCTCCAATCGTGTCGTCCGAGAGGAAGATTGCCTGGGGCACATAC
>JBDHCH010000011.1:0-44910 GCA_039592115.1 Gemmatimonadota bacterium
TGCTGGGGGCCGATTTCGACAACAGCGTCCGCGGTGGGTTCTGGGCTGAAGACGGCAGCACATTTTATTTCGGCGCGGGGATCAAGGTCACTCAGCAGCTGTTCGCCCTGGACATCCGCAGTGGGGAGGTAACCCAGGTCACCAACGAACGGGCCGCCCTCTCGGTGAATCGGGACGAGGACTCGGGAGTGATCCTCATCAACTATTCGGACCCATGGACTTCCCCCACGGTCTTCACCGTTCCGAGCCTGGAGCGGGTCACGCAGCGTGATCGGTGGGTCCAATTGGTGGACGTGAACCCTGTGGTCGAGGAGATGGCCTTCGGGCGGGACGTCGAGGTTGAGTGGACCTCCACCGACGGAAAGACGGCCGGCGGCGTCCTGACCTACCCGGTGGGGTATGAAGAGGGAACCAGGTACCCCCTCGTCGTGTCCATCCATGGCGGACCGGCCTCAGCGGATGTCCTCCGGTTCAACACCACCGCCCAGGTGTACGCCGGGGCCGGGTACGCTGTCCTGAGGCCCAACTACCGTGGCTCTGGATCATCTGATCGCCGAAGGCATCGTAGACGGGGACAGGATGGGAGCCTTTGGGTGGAGCGCCGGCGGGCACTGGTCGAACTGGATTCTCACGCATACCGATCGGTTCAAGGCCATCAGCTCCGGGGCCGGCACCATGAACTGGATCAGCATGTACGCTCAGAGTGACGTTCAGCGGAACCGGCAGTTCTATGTGGGGGACGGGTTCCTCTACGAGGACTTCGAAACCTATTGGGACCAGTCACCCCTGAAATACATCATGAATGCAAAGACGCCCACCATGATCCACGTGGTCGAGGGTGACCCGAGGGTCCCGAGCCCCCAGTCGGTAGAGCTCCACATGGCGTTGAAGAAGCTCGGGGTGCCCACAGAGCTCTTCATGTATCCAGGGCGAAGCCACGGGATCCCCGATCCACGGAACCGCCTGGTGAAGGCCGTGAGCGAGATGGCTTGGATGGATTACTATGTCAGGGGGATCGGAGAGAAATTCCAGTGGGAGCAGGTCCTCAAGACTCTTGAGAAGGATCAAGGAGAGAATGAGGAGAAGTGAGAGGCGGGGCTCCTGAACGAGAGGGCCCGGTGAGTGGGAAGCATCTCTCACCGGGCCTTCTGTTCGTCCGGACTTATGGCCACCAGACCACGCCGACCTTGAATCGAGTGGATTGGGCGTCGATGTCCAATCCTTCTATGGAGTAGGGGCCAATGTCGATCTCGGTGAACTCACCGGATGAGACCTTCACCCCCGCCTCGAGAGCCACGGTTTCGGTGAAATAGGCGTAGACGCCGAACCCGAAGGAGAAAGCGCCGCCGTTGAAGTCCACGGTGCCCACGTCCTGGTTCAGGGCCTGGGCGTTGTCAACGCTCACCACCCTGGATCCAAGAGCTACTCCCACGTAGGGGACCCACCCCCGGAGGCTGTTGGCGAAGTGGACACGGGCCCCCAGTTCAGCGTGGGCCATTCCCCAATCCCCCGAAAGCCTTTCGGGGTCGCCGGCTTCCACTTGAATCCCGTCCGCTTCCGCGTATAGGGTCACGAAGCGATTGATCCCGTACCCGACACGGACCCCCAGCCCACCCCCGCTGGCCGGGTCGGCCTCCTGCACCTGTAAGGATGCTGCCTGGAGATGGACTCCGAGATGGAGCCCGCGCGTTGTGGACTTCTGAGCCATGACCGGAGTCGTGGAGATGAATCCGAGCGCCACGAGGGCGGACGTGGACAACAGTGCTCTGAACCGATCTGGATTCGACATGTCGTTCTTCCAGTCTGAGGTTGCCTACCACCAGTTGAGACTCTGCCCAGATCCGACCGCTCGCGGCGCATGCCGAGGACCGGCGGGCGATGACCCCATCGGTTCCTCGGCATAGACCGGGCCACGGCCAGGCGTCCGGGCCTATAGGATGAGGGCGAGGATCACCAGTTCGTCCACCGGATCCAGGAGATCCTCGAAGAAATCGAAGACATCCTCTGCAGAATCGATGATCTGACGGAGAACCAGCCTCTCTGCCCAGGTCAGCTCCGCCCCTGAGGCCCCCAGGATCGTTGGCGCGTCAGGGTCCCCTTCCACGGTGGCAAAAAGGTCACCGTTCAGGAAAAATGTCCCGTCGATGGCATCCTCGTCACCCCTCAAACTCGCCGAGAAGGACTCGGTGCCATGGCGGACTGTGAGGTTGATCTCGCCTCCCTCTCCGGAGTCGGTCTGTGCACCGTGGACGGATCCGGTGATGAGGAAGTCCCGCTCCCGGATTCCCATCTCGAATTCGACATCCATGGAGGCTCCGTCGTCCTCCGCCGTCCCCCTGACCTGGATGTCGAAATCGAGTCGATCATTGTCGCCCTGCAGAAACCCCTTTACGGTGATCTTCCCCCCGTTGTCCAGGACATCGACGGTGGTCCTGTATTCCAGCACGGGGGTCTCGCCTTCAGACACCACCAACCGGAGGGAGATCTCCTCAGCGCTTTCGTCTCCCTCGTCGATGAGGTCTGCGTGGCCCACTTCCTTGTCCGGATCGGGCCTTCCATCAAGACCAGGCTCGTAGAGGATGAAACGGACTCCGGTGTCCGGCGCCCCCTCCCGATCCTCGTCGATCACGTAGCGCCCCACGGCGGGATCGTAGACGAACGTCTTCCCCCGGCGGAACGGGGAGATGATGGGGTTCCGGGCAAGCTCTCCGTCCACCCCTGTCGCCAACTCCGCGAGCCGAGCTGCAAACGCCCGGGGCCCCGATTGGCTTCCCAGGAGCTGCAGCTCCGCTGCGCCCTGACCCGTGAATTCCGCTCCGACCCCCAGGCTCCCGAAGGTGACGCCCCGGGCCATGGCCCGGAACCCATCCATCGCGTGGGAGGCCAGGAGCGTATCGAGAGCCTGGTGGTCGGCCAGGGCGGCCTCGGCGTCGAAAGCGGGCCCGTCCGTGGGCTCTGTACCCGTCTCGCATGCAGCGGTTATCCCGGCCACGAGGGCCAGTATCAGGGTCATTCTCCATTGCACCGTGTTCATGGCTTCCCTCCTTGGAAGTCTCTTTCTCGGCTTCGGCCGCCCATGGCGTCCGTATTTCGGGCTCAGTGTCCTTCCGGGACTTCCCCGCTCCTCAATTCCGTCAGGGTTTCCTGCTGCTCCCTGGTGAGGACGTTCTTGATCCGGACCAGGAGCTCGAGGTGGACCTGCTTGATGGCCACCTCCGTTTCCATGGTCTGCTCGAACCGATCCATCACCCGGTCCAGATCGACCCTGGGCCCCTCCAGGGCTTCCTTCACCGCCTCGGTTTCGTCCAGAAGGCGCCACTGGAGGCTCACCATCCGGCCCTGGAGGTCCTCGATGAGGCGGGTGATGGCATCCCGTTGTTCGTCGTTCAGGTTGATCGCTCTCCTGTGCTGCATGATCTCTTCAGGAGTGAAGAGGACCGAGGCGAACGGGTTGGGGTCCTGTTCGGCTTGGGCGCTCAGCCTCCCGGGCGACAGGGCCAGAACGGACAGAACGAGCAGCAGTGTCATGCCCCGCATAATCGTGCTCCTCACAGATGGTTCGGCCGGGAAGTCGTTCCGGGCCCAAGGGGCCACGGGGGGCTTCCGACGCTCGGGAGTGTGGAAAGGACGTTCGATCCGGGTAGGTCCAGAAGCCCATCCGTCGGGGAGCGCCAGGCACCCCCGGCCGGGTGGGTGGAGAAGGCCCTCACCGCCATCTCGAATTCTGCTTCGGTGGTTCCGGAGTCGGGAAGGAGGAGTAGCACGGCTGCCGCCGCGGCCGCCAGGAGACTTCCTCCCCAGGCGAGCCTCCGGAGCTCCCTTGAACGCCTGCCATGTCCAGCAGGTGAAGAACGGCCTACGCCCAGGGAAGCAGCGTCTTCTTTGGCCCTGGCCATCATGTTCGCAAACGATGGGGTCCCGGCCTGATCCTCTGCCCGAAGCTCCTGGAAGAGCTTCCCGAGGTCAGGATCCAGTCGCTGATCGTTCATTTGTCCCATTCCTGGCGAGGAGGGTGCGCAACCGCGTTTTGCCCCTCTCGTAGTGTGTCCGGGCGGATCCCAGGGTAATGCCCATGACTCTCGCGGCCTCATCGATCGTCAGGTCCTGGTAGAACACCAGATGGAGGACCTCGCGCTGCCGAGGCGAGAGGTGCTCCAGGGCCTGCACCAACTGCCTGGTTCGCTCTCTCCGCTCCGCTTCGGCCCGAGGATCGGGCCCGGATCCGGAGCCCGGATCGCTCACCAGCAGCGTGAGGCTCCGAGCCTGGCGCTCCCTGTTTCTCGCCCCTCTCCTGGCTTCCATGGCCGTAAACCGAATCACACCGAAGAGCCAGGTCTTGAAGGAGGACCTTCCGCTGTGGCGGGCTTTCCCCGACAGGATCTTCAGGTATGCGGTTTGGAGCACGTCCTCCGCCTCCGTTTCATCTCGGCCACAGCAGTGCAGGGCCCAACCGAAGCTTTCCGGGTGAAGGGTTTCCAGCTGAGCTTCGAGCTCGGTGGGTTTCATCTCAGCTGGTGCCTTCCTGGGCTCGGGCATCCTCTGATTCGTGAATGAGTGACCGAAAGCGGAGAGTTATATGACAGTGGAGCCGGATGCGGTGCGGTCCGGTTGGGCGAGATCTCCTACTGAAGGGGTGGCATGCGTGATCGGAACGGCTCTCCGAAGCGCAAAAGGATGGTCTGAACCCCCTGGGGTCCAACCGCAAGCAGGTAGAGTCGGTCGTATTCCATGGAGTCGATGGTTCCGTAGGGATCGCCCCCCAACGCAGCCACCAGTCTCGGGGTTGAGTTGCTGTGTCCCACCACCAGATGCCTCCCCGGCGTCGATCGGAGCTTCTCCGCGAAATCCTCCAAAGCTCGCACATCGTAAGGGGACACATCCAAGCCCGCCTCCCGGGCCGCAGGAGCTGCGGTCTCCCTGGTACGGATGTAGTTGCTGGAATGAATGTGGGTGAGGCCGCCGCTCTTCAACAGCTCCCGGAGGGCCTCCGCCCGAGCATGCCCTGCCTGGGAGAGGTGGGGATCCTCCTCGGCCTCTGTTGCGCCATCGTCGGCCCTCTCGGCATGGCGAACCAGGAAGATGAGGGTGCCCTGATGGTCTTGGGCTTGCAGTTGGAAAGGAACAACGAGAAGGAGGATGGAAAGGTAGGGGATTGAGAAAAGGCGAAGATGCACGGGACTCACTTTCTATGATCTGTGGTGGACGGCTCCGGTGTCGGCGTACGGCACCAGGAATCACTCGGGACGTTACACGTGTCCGACCCGAGTGATCCCGTTGAAGGTGGATCCATTTCGGCCAGAATCAAGCGGGCGGCCGCATCTGCCACAGGACGTTCACGATCTTCCACTCGCCGTTCCATTTGGCCAGGTGGAGGTAATCGATCCACTGGGTCGCATCCACCCGCACAGAGGCCACATCCTCGAAGATATCCAGGATCCACACCTCGTCCCTTCTCTGGTCCTCAGGGACGGGGCGCTGGGCCATCATCCTGGTGATCTGTACCAGGGTCATGGCGCTCATCTGGTCGAGGGCGCTCCGGTTGTTGTTGGGGTTGGTCCGTACGATTCGCTTCGCCAGGTCGGGGTGCAGCGCCCGCTCCATCCTCTCCGCGTCGCCGCTGTAGTACCCCTGGATATAGTCCAGAGCTGTGTTCACAATTGCTGTGGAATCGGCTGCTGACTGACCGGCGTTGGGCGCCGGGGCAGCGAGGAGACCGAGGAGAGCCAGGCAGAAGCCGACTCGTGTCCAATGGGGCCTGGGCATGATTTGATTCTCCCGAGGGGGTGGCGGTGTTGGCCCGGGCCGCGGCGGAGGTCCAGGCGGTGTTTGTCGCGTCTGGAATGCGGGGGGCGTCGGCGAAGCCCGGGGGACTGGCCTCCTGACAGCGTCGGTTCCGCGTCAGAAGTAGATAGAAACCCGGGTGAAGAACAGATCGCCGTACGCTCCATACTCACTCCTGAAGTTAGGTACGGCTTCCACCTCCGGCGGGTTTCCGAAGGAAACGAGGCCCCCCAGGGACATCCGGGTTTCCTGTCCGAAATCGTACGTGATGATGGGCGTGAACATGGTGCTGGAGTCCTGCAGGTTCGCCATCGCAGAAACGGTGAGGCTCAACCGGTCGTTTCCCGGGGTCCACAGGCCCACCGCTCCCAGGTAGTGTCGGCCGAGGTAGTAGCTCTCCCCTCGGGTGAACCGGGGGTCCTCGAGCACTTGACCATACTCACTTGGCCGTTCCTCACCGACGCCATTGAAGTGGTATTCGCCGGAAAGCATGAACTCGCCGCCGAGGCGGTCGATTCCCAAAGTCATTCGGGGAAGGTCCACCTCCTCATCGTCCAGATCGTAGGGAAGAACCCCCTCTGCCCTCAGCTTCCAGGTCCCGACCGGCGCCGACACGCCACTGAGGATCATGGCTTCATTCCATAGCTTCCCGCCCCCGAAGTACAGGTCCGCCCAGGGGAGGCTCAGGCCAGCCCGGATCCCGGCCGAGAGGTCCTCTGCGACACCGCGATCGGCCACGACGGCGTCGATCTCCAGTCCGTCGGAGGGGTAGCTCAAGATCCGGAACGCGTCGATTCCCGGTTTCTCTTCCGTATCCAACTCGAACGGACTGAACTGGGCCCAGAGGTCGGCCACCGGGAAGAGGCTGGAAATGCCCCATGTTATGGCCTGCCGCCCAACGGTAACGTCCCCGAGATCGGTATAGAGCGTGAGGGCGAGGCGATCCACATCATGCCAGGCCTTGAGGCGGGATTCATCTACGATGTCGGAGGACAGATCGACCGTTCTCCCGGGCACCACGCTGACGCCGAACCCTGCCGCCGAGCCTCCGAACCCGGACGTCGCGGAGGAGGTCTGGGTCTGGAGGCGATCATGGATCTCCACAACGGCCCCGTCCCCGACCCGTAGGGTCCATTTCAGCCGGAGAACCTCGGCATTGAACCCGGAGAGGCGCTCGGTCCCAGGGAGATGATACCCCTGGTCGTACAGCCCGGTGAGAGACTGGAAGTAGCCTCCCAGCTCCACGGAGTTCTCTTCCCCCTCGAAGAGGGTGAACTGGGCGTGCAGGGACGTGGTGGGGACCCACCCGGAGAGGAACAGGATCCCGGCGACGGCCAAGGTCCTTCCAGCGTACCGGATCTTCCCGGTGTCCCGGGTTGGGGTTGCGACGGACCCTCGGGCCGCCGCCTGGTTCGCCAACGACCGAGCCCCTTCCATTCCTGAGCCCTCAGCTTCCGGCCGACCGGGAGGAGCCGTCGACCCTTCCGTCCAAGAGCCGCACCACTCTTCGGGCTCGCTCGATGACTGCGGGATCGTGAGTGGAGAAGAGGAAGGTGGTCTTCAATTCCTGATTCAATTCCAGCATCAGGTCCAGGAGTCCTCCCGAGGTCTCGGAGTCCAGGTTCGCCGTCGGCTCATCGGCGAGGATCAGAGCCGGGCTCGTGGCCAACGCCCGTACCACCGCCACCCGCTGTTGCTGCCCCCCGCTGAGTTCGTGGGGTTTTCGGTCCATCATGTCGGCGAGGCCCACGCGCTCCAGGAGAGGAGTGACCGTCGCTCTCCTCTGGGCGGTAGGAACACCTCGAAGAAGGAGTGTGAACTCGGCGTTCTCGAGGGCCGTGAGAACGGGGACCAGGTTGTAGGCCTGGAAGATGAACCCCACCTGATCCAAGCGGAAGTCTGCCGCTTCGCCCTTGTCCAACCGAGTGATGTCCGTGCCTGCGACCTCCACCCGGCCCGCAGTGGGCTTGTCCAGGACACCGATGATATTCAGAAGGGTGGTCTTTCCCGAGCCCGACGGCCCAGCCAGAGCGGTGAACTCACCTTCTGCGATATCCAGGTCCACCCCCCTCAAGGCAAGGACTTCCAGCGCCCCTTCCTTGTACGTCCGGGTAATCTGCCTCAGGCGGATCAGGGCGCCGTTGTTCCAGGTGGCGCTGGTCCCCTCGATGCGTCCAGTCCCGGTTTCTTGCCCGTCCATAATCAATAGCCTCTGTATGTTCACTCGTAGAATCGCATGGCTTCGGCCGGCTCGAACCTGGAAGCTCGCCAGGCCGGATAGAGGGCGCTTCCGAGGGTCACCAGGGCGACCAGAACGGAGGCACCCACCCACTTCAGCGGAATGATCTTGCTGCGCATTACCAGACTCGCAAAATCGACCCCGGAAAGCTCCATGTCCTCCACCCCATACATGGACAACGGGATTCCCCAGTGGCTGGCCGCCAGGTGACCGGCGTAGCCCAGGATGAATCCGATTGCCATGGCCAGAGCGGTCATGAGGAAGGTTTCGGTGAGGAGAACGCCCGCCACGCCCCGGCCCCTGAGTCCCAGGGCGTTCAAGAGGCCGAACTCCCTGACCCTCTCCATGACGGCCATGAGGAAGGTGTTGGCGATGGCGAAGGCCACGATGGCGAAAATGACCACCAGGTAGATGTAGAGGAACGCATCGTCCACTTCGATAAAGCCGACCATGTCCGGGACGGCCTCCTGCCATGTCAAAACTTCCAGGTCTCCTCCCCGGGAGCCGAGGGCGCTCCGGATCCGGGCCGCCACCGTGTCGGACACGAGCCCTTCATCCATGACCACGCCCACCTGGGTCAGCATTCCTCCCGCAGCCACGGCGTTCTGGGCAGCTTCCAGGGTGGTGAGGCCTACCATCTCATCCACTTCCTGGAACCCGGTTTCGATGATTCCAGTGAGGTGGAACAGTGCTCGAGTGATTTCGCCATCCGGCTGGGTCGCGGTCAGCACCACCCGGTCCCCCAACTCCAGGTCCAGCTTTTCCACGATGACCACGCCGAGGATCAGAGGATCGTCCCGATCTGAACTTGTGAGGTATGCCCCGTAGTCCACGTCCTCGGCGAAGTCCCGGAGCGCGGGCTCCCGATCCGTATCGATGCCCTGCAAGAGAAGGGGCCGGGTTCCGGAAGCGCTGCTCACCAGCCCATTGATGATCATCCGAGGGATCGCGGCGTCGACCCCGGGGACTTCCTGGACGGCTGAAACGATCGCCCCGCCTTCCTGGATGACCAGGTCCCCTGACTTGCTGTCCCAGTAGCCGTCGGCGTGAACCAGGACGTCCCCTCCCGCCCCCTCGACAGCCTGATCCAACATCTGTTGGTGGCCGTCGTCCCCAATTCCCATGGAGAAGAGGCAGAGGCCGTAGGAGAAGGCTACGGCGGAGGTCATGATCAACGTGCGGGTCCGGTGGCGCCAGAGATTCCGCCACGCCATTCGCCAGAGCATCATTGCCTCCCTGCGATCGTGGGAGCCGGATCCAGACGGGCTGACTTCACGGCCGGCCAGAGGCCGGCAAGAAACGCCACCAGAACCATGACCAGGATGGGCTGGAGTGCGGCCATGGGTGTGAGGATCGAGTACATCCTCCCACTGAAGGCCACTCCCATGAAGGTGTACTCTCCGTGGTCCGTGAAGAGGGCCAGGTTCAACCCGATGGTGGCGTGGTACCAGGTGATGAGAGCGCCGACGAAAGTCCCGATGAGGCCTCCAAGAGCTCCGAGAACCAGAGACTCGGTGAGGATCATCCTGAACATCTTCCGAGGGCGCATCCCAATGGCCATCAAAACGCCGAACTCCCGCTTCCTTTCAAGGGCACTCATGCGTTGGGTGTTCAGGAGGCCGATGGCCGCCACCAGGTAGATGAGGAGGTAGGTGATCCAGTAGGACCGGCTGCTGAGGGTGAGCATCTGGTACATGCTGGGGAGGATCTCCGGCCAGGGCCGAACCAGGAGGGCTTCCTCATCTGCCGGCGGGCCGTCCCCGTCCCTCACCCCCTGTGTCTGGGCTCCCAGGGCAACGGCGATGAGGCCAGCCGTTTCCCGGGCCTGGAGGAGGTTCGTCGTGGCGATGGCCAATTCGTGAACCTGCCCGTCGAGAGCCGCCACGAAGCGGGCGTCCTCCAGGTGCATATACACGGTCATCCGGTCCACCGCGGTGTTCCCGGTCCGGACAGTGCCTACGACCTCCAGAAGGTCGTTACCCAGAGACCCATCGGCGGCCTCCAGGAAGACTACCAGCTCGTCCCCCGGGCCGACCCGGAGCTGCTGGGCCATGACCTCCCCGAGAACCACCTCCCTGGGACGAGGGAACTCGGCAGGGTCGGGAGAGAGCCACCGTCCCTCAACGATGGTTTCGGGAACCGGAGTGGTTTCGGCTTCCAGGATCGGATCCACCCCGAAGATCCGGCCAACCTGAGATTTCTCCTCGTGGCCCACGAGGCCGTTCAACTTGACCCGGGGGGAAGCCGCCACCACCCCATCCACCCCTGCGACCGTTTCCAGCATCTCCCGGCTCACCGTGAAGCTCCTGTACACTCTCGGCTTGTCGGCGAACCCCGCTGTGTGGATCTGGACTTGCCCCGTCTCCACCGCCGTTGCACCCCGGATCATGGTCCCCAGCCACCCCTCCATGAACCCGATGATCCAGACCATGAACGCCACCGAGAGCGCGATCCCACCGAGGGTGAGGCCACTCCGCCAGCGGTTTCTGGCCAGATTCCTGATCCCGATCTTCGCTGAGATCACGTTGATCTCCTTATGTTTCCACCAAGTCCACCAGGACTTCGTCGCTCAGGGCCGTTCCTCCCGATCCGGCCCTATCCCCTGGCTGCCCGTCTGAGACCCTGCCGAGTGAAGATCTCGTCGTCCACGGGGACATCCAGCTCGAGCTCGAGATACTCCACCACGGTTCTTTCCTCGGGCTCGTCTTCCGGAACGATGATCATCCTCATGGGGATCTTCTTCCCGGAGATGGTTTGGATCCGTTCGAACGTCATTGAGCGAATCAGGTTGCCGTCGTCATAGTATTCCGTCCGGTACGGGATCCAGTCTTCCGTGGTGATATACCAGATCATTTCTGAGTAAACGACCGGTGCGTCCGGTTTGGGCGTCAGCACGGCCTTGAGGTAGGTTACACCTGCCAGTTCGTCCAGAGAGAGGACGGCGTCGTAGTCATCCAGGTAGCTGGTCTCCCTCATGAGATCGTCGTTGGTGAAATGGCTGCCCATCCAACTGTCGGAAAGGAGGCCTGTCGGGATGCGGATCAGCCGGTCGGCCCGAGGGGCGTAATTCCAAAGCCCGTCCTCGGTGCGGAGGGTGGCCGTTCCGGCTTCCCTTGCCGGAGACCGGATGACGATGAGGGTTTCGTCGTCTCCCTTTGACCAGGCTTCCAACTCGAGCTCCCTGGTGCCCCTCTCCCTCACGACGGTCATTCGCATGGAGGAGTAGGAGGACTGGGCCCGGTACAGGTCATCGATGTAATCCATGACGCGACTGACATCGGGAACCGGAACCTGAGCCTCGACGGGGCTGATCAGGACCGCCCCTGAAACGGCGAGGAGGATCGAGGCGACTCCTCCCAACCTCGGCAGGATTCGTCTTCCCGGGGGCACGGATCGCATGAGGCGCATGATTATCGCTCCCATCCTTCATTCTCCTTGTCCAACATGTCCCTGAGGAGGTCCACCCGGGCGTCGACGATTGTCAGGAGGTCGTCCGGGCTGAATTCCTCCCAGTGGCTCATCATCCACCGATCTCCCCCGTCGTCCGCCCCCATGGCGATCTCTACCAGAAGCTCGAATGGGAGATCGGTGCGAATAACTCCCAACACCTGGCCCCGGCTGATGATGGCACTCCACCAGTCCCTTCCGACATTCTGGAGTCTTTCTATCGCCGGTCCACCACCGGCGTCGTGCCGGAACCGGTGGAATGCCCTTGCCATCCGGATCCACCAATCGTCCCGCTGAACGAATGCCACGGACCGATGCGTGAGCTCCAGGAGAGCATCCCAGAACTCGTCGGCCGCCAACACCTCCAGGGCAGGCCACCCGACCTCAGCCATGAGCCGCTGGGTGCCTCGCTCCAGGACGGTCGCGAAGAGGTCTGATTTGTCTTCGAAGTAATAGTAGACGGAGCCCTTGCTCATACCGGATCGAACGATGATGCGGTTGATCGAAGCGGCCCCGAAGCCCTTCTCGGCGAACTCTTCCCCCGCGGCCTGGAGGATGGCCTCCTGTTTCTCAGGATCCAGATTGTCGAAGCGGTTCCTGGCCATCGGAGTCTCGAGATTGAAGAATCGAGCAATTCGACCGACTAGTTAGACCAGATGGTCTAATATGTCCAACCAGGTGAAGGAATGTCAAGTACTTTGTGGGCTGCCGTCGAGTGGATCAGGGGGTAACTGGACGATACCATCTTGGGGGTGTTAGGGTTGCCATCGAGACCTTCAGGCCCCTTCGGCGGGAGACAACACTTGTCGTTCCGGATTTCTGCGTTTGGACTCTCCCACAAAGGGACGGTTCGTCCAAAGAACGAAGACACAATGGCGGTTGAGCCCTCTCGGGGGATCGCCATCGTCGCGGACGGCATGGGTGGAGCCCCGGGGGGTGAGGTGGCCAGCGCACTGGCGGTTCAGGAGGTCTGCCGAGGGTTCCACGAGGGGCAGGGAATGAAGGAGGCGTTCCTGAGGGCCAACGACCGGATCCTCAAGATGGCTCAGGAGCGTCCTGATTTCGTCGGGATGGGGACGACGCTCACAGCCCTCCGGGTCAAGCAGGAATCCGGGGCCTTCGAGGTGGGGCACGTCGGAGATTCCCGGGCCTACCGCTTGAATGGTGACAACTTCTGGCAGGTTACCAGGGACCACACGGTGGTGGCGGGAATGGTGGAAGCCGGGACTCTGCCTCCCTCTGCTGCAAAGGGACATCACCTGGGTCACATTCTGTCCCAGGCTCTCGGAACCCATGGGGAGCTCGAGGTGGACGTCCTTCTCGGCGTGGCAGAGGCGAAGGATCGATTCCTCGTCTGTTCCGACGGTTTGGTGCGGGTCATGGACGATGAGGAACTGGCGGAATGTCTCCACCGCTCGAGGGGTGAGGACTTGGAGGATGTGGTCAGCGGCGTGGTTGAGGAAGCCAACCGGAGGGGAGCCCCGGACAATGTCACTGCGGCCATCCTGGCGGTGGACGCAAGGGGCTGATAGAGCTGCCTACCCACGAGCCTGTCCCGGTAACGCGGCTCGCCCCATTACCGGGAAAGGCTCCTAGGACCTCAACTTCAGGAGGTCGGGGAGCCCGGAGAGGTCCATGGGACCTGAGACCGGGTAGAGGTCTGACCAACCGATCAGGGGGGTTCTTCGCGCTACCTGGCGTTCAAGGGCCCTCAAGAGCTGAGCCTGGTGGGCCTCCGGCATCCTCTGGTGGACCTTGACTCGCACGACCACCGTCTGTTTGGAATCTACCAGGATGGTTGGAGGAACCGGGGTTTCGCGCGTTTCAGGTGCGTCGAGCCCACCCGGGGATTCCACTGTCGCCGTCCCCTCCGATCCAGCTCTGCTGTGGGCCTCGTCCGCGGCCCCTAAACCCACTTCTCCGGGCCGAAACTCCGGATTTGGCGCCTCTTCTTTCACCGTTACCTCCGCCGTCCGGAACCGGAAGAGGTAGCACTCAGCCCTCTCCAGATCCGGGAACCTGCTGTAGAGGTATCCCCTGATCACTTCCTCCAGGGGAAGCACGACGGTGCTTCCCGGGACCGGGATGAACGAAGGTGTTTCCTCGTCCAGGACAACGTGGAAAAACCGAGTGGCTTCGGACCCCTCCGCCCTTACGGTCAGACCCAGCGCGCATCCTGAAGGGGGCATCTCCGGGATCAGAGCGGGGCCCCAGTCGGCCGCTACCTTCATGGAAGGAAGGAACCGTTCGGAGAAGACCTCCAACAGGGCCCTTCGGTCCTCGTGCATCAGCCCCGACCACTGCCTCACGTGGATGTTCTCCGCCTCCAGGCCTGGAAGAAGGTCATCGTTCACCACCTGGTACAGGCGGTCCGTGATCCCCCTTATGCGGACCGAGATCAGGTCGAGAACGTTTTGGGGAGAGAACTCCGCGTCTGGGGTTTCCTCTTCCGAGAGGATCCGCTCCTTCACCCGTTGGACGTCTGCCCTGAAGAGCGCCGCCAACTCCCTCGAAAGCGTGCCCACCGCGGCGAGTCGGTCCTCCAAAGAGGCTCCTCGATCTTCTGTACGGCGGAGCTGACGGAGGGAGTTCAAACCGGCTTCCAGTGCAACCCCCGCATCGTCGCTTTCCCCTGGCGCCGGATCGTGGGGTGGACGGTCCGTTGGCCGGTCTCTAGAGGCGTCATGGGGCGGGATCCAGCTCAGCTGCCCCAGGAGCCGCCGACGCGTGAGGAGAAGCAGAGCGGGAAGAAGATCCGGATCCTGGAGGTTGCCCCGGCCGGTGTCCTCGAGCAGCTGATGCCAGGGGTACCAGATAAGGTTCTTCTGAGAGGTGGCTTCTCCCTCGGAGCGTGGCGGGTCCTGGGCGGCCCACAGCTCCACCGGGTGCCCTCCCTCCCGGGGCTCCGTCGTGCCGAGGCGAAGGATCTCCTGGTCTTCTCGTGCGGTGAGATCGGCCAGGAGGGCTCGGGCGGCGTCCTCGCCGGATCCTCTGAAGCTGGGGATCCTGAGTACATCTCCCCTCTCCACCAACCCGACTTCCCCGTCGCGGAAGAGGGCCAGCGCCAGGCTCAGGGCGTAGGGTGAAAGCTCGGATATGGGGCTCTTCCCCTCCATGGCCAGCACCCGCTGCGCGCGTTGGAGTGTGCTCATGCCGTCTGGAAAGAGGTGGTACTCGTCCCGGAGTCTTTGAGCCAGGTCCCTGATCAGGGGACCTCCCCTCCATCTCCTCCGGATACGGATCTCGTGAAGGACCGATGTGGACCGACCGGCTTGGACAGTGATCCGGTCGAAGAACAGGAGGAGGATCGGCCGCCTGAGAAACCTGGTCCGGAGCGCTCTGCCCAGGCGTTGGATGTCCACGGCAAGGTTGGGCCGTAACGCATCCGGGTCCACGAACTTTCTGATCTGCGCCGCCGGCTCGGAGTTCCCGCGGAGGGTCTCGAAAACACCGAAGCCCACCGCGGAGGCAGTTAACCGGGAGCGGGACGTGATGCCCTCGGAGTCCGGGCCCTCTCCCACGGTGACGACGACCGAGGGAGCCTCACCCTCTCCCTGTCGGAGCTTGCAGGTCATTCCCCGCTGGCGGAGGGCCAGTTCAGGGGTGTCGAAATAGGTTTCCCTGAGAACCCGGATCCGAGGGGGACCAGCTCTCACTCCGAGTGGTCGCTCCCCGGAGGCCAAGCGCACGAGGAGCTCCGGAGAGGGCACGAACAGGTTCAACTCGGTTTCGCGGATCATGGGGATCCCTCTTCGGGGGTGCTCCGTACCTGGTATCGGGTCAACCGACCTTTCTTGCCCTGGCCCTCGTCAGCCAGAACCAGCGTACCATCCGGAAGAAAGGTGATTCCCTCCGTTTGGGGGTGGGTCTTCCGATGGAGCCGTTCCCCTCCCAGGAGTCTGCCCTCGGGGCTGAGCTCTACGGCGGCCTCTTCCTGGGCGGATACGAGGATCAGCCTCCCGGTCTCGGGATGCACCTCGATGGCCGAGGGGCGGAAAAGATCTTTGAGGTCGAACGCCCCGAGAGCTTCGAACGGAACGAACACCTGAGGCACGTGGTAGGGCTCCATCGAATCCAGCCGCACGACGAAAACCACCAGGTGGTCCCGCAGCTCTCGTGTCCTGGTCCTCTTGCATGGCAGGAGGAGGGAGTTGGAGGCGGGATCGTATGCCAACCCCTCGAATTCGCACAGACGCTGGAGCCCGGTTCTGTGGACCGTGTACTGCATGGCCGAACCCGCTTCGCCCTCCTCCGTCTCCAGAAGATTTCCGGAAGAAGTGGAAAGGAAGATCCGACGGCCCACCACTGCGATCCCCTCGAAGTCTCCTCTGACCCCATTGAGCCCCGCGGAAAAGGCCTTCAGAATGGACCCTGAGACTGGATCCAACTCGTAGATCACAGCCCTTTCGTCCTGATGGGAAAAGAGCCTCCCATCCGGGAGGACAGCCAAGCCGGAGACCTCTCGCAGGGCGCCAGGCAGCTTGGTCTGGACCCCTCCGTCCTCCGAGAGGTCGAACGCATCCAGCACCGCCGGGGCATCGCCGGCATCTCCTCCCCATCCTCCGAGAAGGAGAAGGAGGACCGGAGTGACAGACCAGCGGCCCCATCGCCAGGGGCGCCGTATTGCATCTGTTGTCCCTGGGTCGGAGGTAACGGAGTGGTTCATCGATCGACTGCCAGCCCCTCGAGAGATCGGTATTCCGCCGCGAGGACCTGCCGCCCTGGAGCACTCCGCAAAAGCTCCAGGAGACGGGATGCCGTTTCTCCCTTCCGAAGGCGCACCAGGTACTCCAGCGCAGAGGTGGTGCCGGATCCCGGAAGAATCTCAGCCAGCTCCCAACGCTTCGCCATCTGCTCCAGGATCTCGTCGATGAGAGCCTGGGCTCCCACGAGCTGCTCCGCATGCACGATCAGGAGTCCGTTCAAGCGATCCCGCTTCCTCCGGCTCTCTTCGGCCCTCAAATACCGCTCCATGCGGGCAACGCGGGTCGCGACGTCCCGGATCTCCTCCTGCGTCATGGCCTCGAGGAGTTGGGGGTCCCCGATGGAGAGTGCGGTTGCTGCCGACCCGGGTCCGGCCAGGACATCAGCGAGACCCATGGCTCCTGTACGGCTGCGTTGGTCGGCGTAGATATTCCCAAAATTGGACCACCAGAGGTACAGAATGACCGCATTGAAGACTACCGACAGGATCGCAGCTACTCCCAGGACCCACGCCCCGGAAGCCAGGCCGACTCCGATGGCCAGGAATACGTATACGGCGTCCTTCGTGTCCTTCAGCGTGGACCGGAAGCGGACTGCGGCCACGATTCCAGCCAGGGAGAAGGCCAGCGCGAGGTTGAACTGGACGATGAAGACGATGCCCGCGACGGCGATGGGCAGGATGAGCATTGCCTGCACCACGGACTCGTCATACCCCCTTCGCTGCTTGGTTAGGAGGTAGACCCAAGCCACGGGGATCATCAGGGCCAATGCCCCGATGAGGGAGACAATTGTCAGGAGGGCGAACACCTGGCCTGGGTCCTGGCCCTCGCTGAGATTCGCCATCGGGGTGGTGTTGAGAGCGTCCGGAACCAGGAGATCGTCGGGGCTGTTCCCTACCGGCTGTTGCTGAGCGAGGCGCTCGAAGCCTCCGAACACGAGCTCATGGACGGTGGGGAAGGTCTCAGCCAGGAAGTAGGCCAGGGTAAATAGCACTACATAGTAAAGTGCGATGCGCCACAGACCTGTGAGAGGGCCCCGAGCCTTCGCTCTCTTCTCCTGGAGGTTGTTCTCAGCCAAGCTCCCGGTCTCCTCTCTTGAGTGATCAGGCTCGACCCTCCTAGGGGCCGTTTACGTGGGCATCCGGCGGTCATGGGCCAGCGATCGCTGTTAGCTGTACCGATACCCCATAACAGGTGGAATGGATCTGCGCCTGAGGCGTAGGGGCTGATTTCCCACCATCATTCAACCGGGATCCTCTCCCGTGCAAGCGCGAGTAGGGTGGATCAAATCTGGAAGCCCTCCCCACCAGGTCTCCCCGGGAGTTGAAACGGGGACCCGGGGTCGAGCGTAAAGATTAGTGAAGAGGGCGTAGTCAACCTTGAGAGTGCCGAAAGAGGCCTTCAGATGAGCACCGAGAGCCGTGTGGCCTATCTCCTCAAAGCCGCCGCCAGGGCGGAAAGAGAGGGGAACGTCCGCTTGGCCGACATTCTGAGGAAGATGGCCGAAGAGCTCAGCCCGGCGGATCTCGGGTTGAGCTTCCCCGGGCCCACCGAGTCACCCTCCTGAGGGGTCGGTCACCCTGGAGGGTCTCCAACCGGCACACCCACCCGCTTTCCATCCCCCGCCCTCAAGTTCAACAGCTCCACCAGGATGGAGAACCCCATCGCGAAGTAGAGGTACCCCTTGGGGATATGCTGCCCCAGGCCCTCCGCGACCAAGGTCATCCCGATCAGGAGGAGGAAGCTGAGGGCGAGCATTTTGACCGTAGGGTGCCTGTTGATGAATCCGCTGATACCCTGGGCTGAGAGGATCATCACGAACACTGCCAAGACGATGGCGATGGCCATGACGGGTACATGGTCCGCAATGCCCACCGCGGTGATCACCGAATCCAACGAGAAGATCAGATCCAATAGCACGATCTGAATCAGGATCCCGCGGAATGTCCCCGCCCTGGATTTTCCGGCGGCGTCCTTCTCCTCACCCTCCAGCTTGTGGTGGATCTCACGTGTGGACTTCCACATGAGGAAGAGGCCCCCGGCAATGAGAATCAGATCCCTCCCGCTGAAGGCTCTGCCGAGGACGGAAAAGAGCGGCGTCGTCAGGCGCATGATCCAGACGATGGAGAAGAGCAGGGCCAGGCGGCTGAGCATCGCGAGGCTCAAACCGATCGTCCAGGCCCTCTTCTGCTCCTTTTCCGGGAGGCGCTCCGCCACGATTGCGATGAAGACCATGTTGTCGATCCCCAGAACGATCTCCAGGACCGTCAGAGTCGCCAACGCGATCCACGCTTCGGGGGTGCTGATCCATTCCATGAGGGCCTCGGCTTGGGTTCAGGAGAACGGCAGGCGCGAAAGATGCGAAACCGGGGATTGGATTGGAAGGACGCGGACCGCCTGAAGCTGGCTCGAGGAGGCCCAGGCGCCGCACCCTTCTATGCCCGATACCCACTCGGATCGCAACGCCACCACCGGGTCCACCCTGGTGGTGCCGGGACCTGCCGGCGGGAGGTACCCTCCTGACTTGCCTCCTGAAGGACGTTCCGGGGGGAACGGCCTCGAGCCATCAGTATCCTGTCGGGCGGAACCAGGCCGCGGTACGTTACGTACGGACAAGGGAGCTGAGGTCATCCTCTGAGTCGACCGTCGGCCCATTCAGACCCGCCAGCACCCATCATTTCAGGGAACGGAACCGCAGTTGGCCAATCTTCGCTCCATCCTCCAGGAAGCCGGACGTCGGCACGTGGCCAGAGTCGCGGTATTGTATGCCGCCGTAGCTTTCGCGGTGCTGGAGGCCGCCGACATCATCATCCCGGCCCTTGGCCTGGAAGAGTGGACCATCCGGTGGGTGATCGCTCTGGCTCTGCTGGGCTTCCCAGTCACGCTCATCCTTGCCTGGATCTATGATTTCACCCCGTCGGGCGTGGTTCGCACCAGGACTCTGGAGGAGGAGGATGGGGAGGTAAGAGGCGGGATCGAGCCCGGGCGACCGTTCATCTCCGGCGTCCTCCTCCTTTTCAGCGGCGCCCTTGTGGCGATCGCCGCTTTCTTCGCTTTTGAGTGGTCTCTCTCATCGCCCTCGGAACCCGTCCAGACAGCGGCTGCACCCGCAGAGTTGAACCCCCTCCGGGTGGCCGTCCTACCCTTCGTCGATCTGGATGGCACGGACGAGAGCGGGTTTCTGGCCAACGGGATTCACGACGATATCCTGAACCACCTGGCCAAGATCGACACCCTGGAGGTCATTTCCCGAACGACCGTGCTTCAGTACCGAAACACGGAAAAATCCGCCCCGACCATCGGCCGGGAGTTGGGCGCCGGGTCGATCCTGGAAGGAAGCGTCCGAAGGTTGGGCGACCAGATTCGGGTGGTGGCACAGCTCATCGACGCCAGAACCGATAACCACATCTGGTCAGACGATTTTGATCGGGAGGAGGAGGACATATTCCGGGTCCAGGCAGAGATCGCCCAGGAGATCGCCAGGGCCCTTCAGGTGGAGTTGACCTCCGCGGAGTTGCAGGAGCTGGAAATCCCGACCGTCGTTAGCGGACCTGCATACAACAGGTACGCCGAAGGGATCACCCAGTGGGATCTTCGGGAAAACCGGGAGAATGCCTTCAGGGCGGCGGAGCTCTTCAAGGAGGCCACCGAGGAGGCTCCGGACTTCGCTCAGGCTCATGCAGCGCTTTCTCAGGCCAGGATGTGGCTTTTCTGGAACTTCCCTGGTGCCCAGGAACAGGCCGAGTTGGCGAGGGAAGCGCTGGACAGGGCCCTGGAGTTGGCGCCCACTGCCGTCGAGACCCTCCTTGCCCAGGGATACTTCTTCTTCTACGGACGTGGTGACTCAGAAGAGGCGTTGCGGTATTTCCGGCAAGCTGAGGGGCTCAAGCCCAGTGACGCCAACGTGCTCGGCGCGATCGGCCTCATTCTGAGAGGCCAGGGGGAGTGGGAAAGGGCCCTGGAAGCCTTCCAGAACGCTACACTCCTGGATCCCCGTTCGTACAACGTGAACTACACCCTGGCCGAAACCCTTCTTCGGATGCGCCGGTATGAGGAGGCGGATGCTGCCTACCTCCTGGCCTCCGCCCTGGCTCCGGAGGTTCCCGGGGCCCACCGGGATCGGCTCAAGGTCCGTCTTGCCATGACGCAGGATACCGTCGCGGCCAGGGAGTTCGTCGAGGAACTCCGGGGGAGTGTGAATCCCCTGGTGAGGTCAGTCCTGGAGGCGGACCTGGCCTACTACCGGGGAGATTTCCAGGGCGCCCTCGGTCCCCAGCGGCAGATGAACGCGTCCCGTCCCGGGGGACCATCTGGGGAGCGGGAGGCTCAGCTCCAGCGCCTTCCCAGATCACATGAACGCCTCGCGATCCTCTACCACTTTATTGGGGACACCGACCTTCGGGACGCCCACGCAGATTCCCTGCGCCTGGCGAGCGAGGCGGTCCTGGAGGCGGCCAGGGCGAATCCGGGTCCGGTCCAGACCGGTGTGAGGGCCCGAGCTCAAGCAAAGCTCGGGATCGCCTACGCACTCCTCGGAGAGGGATTTTCCGCCCTCTCCGAAGGGTTTACAGCCGTTTCGAACCTTCCGGTTTCGGTGGATGCGTATGAGGGCGCGGACCACCTGAGAGACCTCGCGGTCGCCCTGGCCATTCTCGGGGATGCAGATCTGGCTCTGGAGAACCTCGAGATGGCCCTCTCGGTCCCTTCCACCCTGACGCGGGCCGACCTTCTACTGGATCCGATCTTCCGACCCCTCCGGGACCATCCCCGGTTCCAGGAGCTCGTGGCCACGGTCCAGTAGGTCCGTTCAAACAAATTCAACCGCCGAGGGATCAAAGGGTGTGAAGAACGACGAACCCTTCTCCGGAGACCGAATGGGTGCTCTCCCGCTGGAGAACGCGGTGGGACCCCGCTCCGCTGAGACGGTGAGTACCGAAACCCTCGTTGAGCGGGCGAAAGCTGGAGACACCCGAGCCTTCGAGACGATTTACAGGAGGCTCGTGGGACGCATTCACGCGCTCTGTATGAGGATGTCCCGAGACCCCCAGCGGGCGGAAGAACTGACCCAGGATGTGTTCGTCAGAGCGTGGGAGCGGATGGGAAGCTTCAGGGGAGAAAGCAAGTTCACAACGTGGCTCCACCGGTTGGCGGTGAACGTGGTGCTCCAAGCTGGACGAACCAGGGGGAGGCGGGAATCCAGAGAGCATCTGATGGCGGATCCAGCGGATTACCTGGCGACAGTGACTCGAGAGATGCCTGGGACTCGGGTAGACATCGAACGGGCCATTGCGGCTCTTCCCGAAGGGGCCAGAACGGTTCTCATACTCCGTGATATCGAGGGGTACAAGTACGACGAGATCGCCGAGATGCAGGGGGTCGCCCTGGGAACGGTGAAAGCCCAGATCCACAGAGCCAGAAGGATGATGAGGGAGAAATTGGGACTATGAACGGGCACCTAGACTTCGATTCACTCCAGGATCTCCGGGAGGGTCTCCTCTCCCCGGACAGGGAGGAATCTGTGCGTGCCCATCTCCGCGAATGCCCGGTTTGTCAAAAGGAGATCGAAGCGCTCGACGCGGTGGTGGAAGGGCTCGGCGAGATCCCTCTAGAGGCCCAGCCGTCCAGGGATCTCTGGCCCCAGATCGAGTGGCGTATCGGTCCGGACGCCGGCTCGGCCAAGGCCGAGTCCAGGGGGGCGCCGGGTTCTGCACGAAGGAGTGTCACCCTCGCCGCCTGGCAGCTCATGGCCGCCAGCTTGGCCATGGCCGTCATCTCCGGGGGGGCGGTGTGGGTGTATCTCACCGGCGCGGCCCAGGACTCGCCTCGCGCACCTCTCCCCCTCGGCGAGAGCCCCATGGCCCAAGCCGTGATGTGGGGCGTGGACTTGGGCGATTACCAGCAGGCCGTCACTGACCTGGAAGGGGTCTTGGAGCAGGGGAGGGAAGTGCTGGACGAAGAGACGGTGAGGATCCTGGAGGAGAACCTGGAAACGATCGACGGGGCGATACGGGAAGCCCAGGAAGCCCTGTCACAGGATCCGGGAAGCCGGCTTCTGAGGCGGTTCTTGTCCGAAAACTACCGGAGGAAGGTCGACCTCCTCCGACACGCCGCCACAGCGATCTACGCGAACACCTAAAGGCACCAGAGGGAGACCATGTTCACTTCAATCGTCATCGGCGCACTGAGTGCCGCAGGGATGATCCAACAAACCGACACCATCATTGATGCCGGTGATGCCTCACGCCTCGCCCTGGAGAGCTTCAGGGGGGAGGTAGTGGTCAGGACCTGGGACCGAGATGCTGTCCAGGTCAGCGCCGATCACCCCAGCTCCCGGTTCATCGAGATCGACAAGGGGGGGAATACCATCCACGTCGAAGTCGGCCGTGATCGGGGTATGGGATTCTCTGGTACCGTCGACTTCGAAATCTCGGTTCCCCGGAGCATGGACATCTCCATTGAGGGAATGGCGTTGGATGTGGACATCGATGGTGCGGGGGGTGAGGTGGACGTGCACACGATTCATGGGAACATCACACTCTCCGGTGGGAGAGGAAGCGTCTCTCTGGAAACGGTGAACGGTTCAATAGAGGTGGAGGGCGCCGACGGGGATATCGATGTCACCGGCGTCGCGGGTGAGGTAACCATTACCGATTCGTCCGGCGATATCTACGTCGAGGCCGCCGCGGGGTCCATCACCCTTCAGGGCGTCACCTCGAGGGACATCGAGGCCGGGACGGTCGGCGGATCGCTTCGCTTCGAAGGGAGCATTCTGGACGGAGGCCAGTACACGTTCGGCACCCACGCGGGCCAGATCTGGCTGTACCTCCCGGATGACATGAATGCTCGTGTCGACGCCATGACCTTGGCCGGGGACATCGAGGTGGATTTCCCCGGTGCACCCACCGAGGCCACCCGAGGGCATGGAGTGCCGGGCCTGAGGGAGAAGGAGCTCACCTTCGAAGCCGGTACCGCCTCGGCCCGCATCGATGTGGAGACTTTTGCAGGGACGGTTCACATT
Source organism: Gemmatimonadota bacterium (assembly GCA_039592115.1). GTDB lineage: Bacteria > Gemmatimonadota > Gemmatimonadetes > Longimicrobiales > Gaopeijiaceae > JBDHCH01. The sequence goes on from JBDHCH010000011.1 coordinate 23,189, forward strand.
CTCCGGGCCGGGTCCCGGCGGTAGGAGCCCCAAGAACCAGGGGGGGCCTGAAGGTTCGGGGATCTCCTGAACCTACCACCCATCGGATCGAGCGGCCCGTCAGCAGCAGACGCTGGCGGGCCGCTCGCTATTCAGCGCTCTCAGGCAGCCGGCATGCCTGCCTAAAGGTCCTGTCCGAGTCCGGGACCTTCCGAGGACGTGTGCAAGAGCGACCACCTCCCTCGTCATCCAGGTCAGAGAAAGTCCTCTGTGTCCTCTACGGGGAAGTGGAGTCATGTATACGAACACGATCTGGCGGCCGGTGAAGAAGTGGGAGAGGTCGGAATCGGAGAGCGGAACGGGTCCCGCCAAGTCCGGGCCTCATGTTCTCCTGCTTCCGCCCTTCTACCTCCGTTCTCTTGTCCTGTCGATCATCCTGGCCCTCGGACCTCTGGACCTTCACGCTCAGGGGTGGGTTGAGCCCATCCGGCCGATCCCGGGCTCCTGGGTTCAGCGGGTGAAATCAGAGGTTCGGGTGGAAGTGAAGGGGAATGTCGCTACGGTTGTGGTGGATGAGTGGTTCGAGTCCCACGGCCGTGCCCTGGGTGAGGCCGATTATCTCTATCCTCTTCCTCCCGATGCCGTCTTCAACGGATTCTCCCTCTACCAGGGTGGCGAAGAGTTGCGCGGCGAGATCATGGATGCCGACGAGGCCAGGAAGATCTATGAGGAGATCGTTCGGAAACGTCGGGACCCCGCTCTGATCGAGCTGGCCGGGCATGGCCTCCTTCGGGCGAGGATCTTTCCCATGAATCCCGGAGAGAACAGAAAAGTGACCCTCCGGTATTCCCAGCTTCTCCAACGGGCGGGAGATGCCCTACACCTCCAGTACGCCGGAGGCGTCCCCAACTCCACCAACTGCAGTACCGGGGGATCGGCTCCTCCCAATCGGTGTGTGGCCGCTGCAGCTCAAGTAGAGATGGAGATCCGCGTGCCCAGAGGCGATTCCTTTCTGGAGCCTTTTTCGCCGACCCACCCCCTCGAGGCAACTCGGGATGGATCCACCCTCCTGGTGAAGGCTCAGGGGAATCTGGCAGGACCGTTCTCACTTTTCCTTCCACTGGCTCGGGATGTCCTGGGCCTGACCCTGGCTACGCACAAGCCTCTGGGGGAGGACGGGTACTTCCTTCTCTCCCTGAGCCCAGGTCGTGGGGATGTCGCGCCTGAACCCCGGGACGTCACCGTCGTCCTGGACGTGTCGGGGTCCATGTCCGGTGAGAAGATCCGGCAGGCTCGGTCGGCACTCCTGGATCTGCTGAACTCCCTCGCATGGGATGATCGGTTCCGTCTCGTTGCCTTCAGCAACGCGGTTCGGCCATTCAACCTGGAGTGGCGAAAAGCCGACCCGGAGGCACTGAGCAGGGCGCGGGAATGGGTGAGTGGGCTTCAGGCGGACGGTGGGACGAATATCTCCGGAGCCCTGGATGAGGCGCTGCGGCTGGGGAGCCCCGACCACCGCCTCCCGGTCACGATCTTCCTGACCGATGGGCTCCCCACGGTGGGGGAAATGTCTCCGGAGGTCATTGCCTCAGCGGTGGATCACAGGCGGGGGAGGACCCGGGTGTTCGCTTTCGGTGTCGGTCACGACGTGAACACGGCGTTGCTCGATCGTATCACGGAAGAGGGACGTGGGAGCACCAGCTACGTATCTCCGGGTGAGAGCATCGAGCGGGCTCTGAGTCTGTTGACCGCGAAAGTAAAGCATCCCGTCCTGACGGACCTGGCGTTGGAAGGGTCTCCGGTCCGGATCAAGGAGGTCTTCCCGGTGGAGATCCCGGACGTGTTCGTCGGCGAAGAGTTGGTTCTCTTCGGCCGCTACGAAACGGACGGGGAACCTTTATCGGGAGTTCTCCGGTTCCATGGGCGCAGGGGCGGTAAGGCCGCCGAGTTCGCGTTGGAGGCCGACTTCCCCCACGTGGAAGAGGCGAACGCGTTCATTCCTCGACTTTGGGCCTCGCGGAAGCTGGGGTTCCTCACCCGAAGGATCTGGACCGCTGGAGAGAACGAGGAGCTGATTGCTGAGATCAGGGAGACGGCTCTCCGTTATGGATTACCCAGCCCATATACCTCCTACCTGGTCTTGGAGGAGGGAGCGAGGGAGGATCAACTGCTCCGGGACGGAGGAGGTCCGCCGCAACGGTGGCCGAGAGTCAGCCCGGCCGTTCCGAGCTTCTCCGTGCGGGGTGCCGAGGCCGTTGGCCAAGCCCGGAAAGCCAAGGCCCTCCGGGAGGTTGGATCCACGGCGGAGCTGAGGATCGCTGAGGAAGAGACCCAGGTGAGCCCAACAGACTCGGATGAGAATCTCCGGCGGATCGCCGGGCGGCTCTTTCAGCGCGAGGACGGGGTATGGAAGCAGGCAGGAGTCCGGAAGAGCGATGAAGTATTGCGGATCGAGCCGTTCAGCCGCGCCTACTTCGATCTGTTGGATCGCATCCCCGTACTTCAGTCCGTTGCCCAGGAATTCGACAGGTTCGAGATCCAGGGCGTGACCCTGCGCATTCGTATCCAGGAGGGGGGTGTGGCCACCCTTTCCCCGGATGCCCTTCGGACGACACGGGCCAGGTTCCTGGTGGGAGACAGAACAGACTGGTGAGCGTTGACTGGGGTGAGGTCTACCAGACCACGTTTCAGGAGTTGGTGCGATTCCTCCACAGGAAAGTGTGGGACGTGGAGCGGGCAAAGGATTTGGCCCAGGAGGTCTTCGTGCGAGCCCTTAAACATGACCCGGAACAACCCAGAGCCTGGGTCTTCAAGGTGGCACTGAACCTGGCTCGGGACGAGGCCAGGACCGTTCTGAGGAGGAAGAGACACCTCACCCTCCTGAAGAGCGAGTCAGAGATCGGAGAAGGAGTCCCCACTCCGGATGAAGCGCTGGCCACCGAAGAGCGATGGGCCCAGGTGAGGCGGGCCCTTGATGCGATCTCGGATAGAGATCGGGAAGTTCTCCTCCTCTGGGATGCCGGGTTGAGCTATCGGGAGATCGCCGAGGTGACTGAACTTTCCCCGGGCGCGGTGGGGACCACCCTCGCCCGAGCCCGGAGGCGTTTGGTGGAAGCTCACGGAGAGATGGAGCGGGACAATGCGGCACGTAACTGACGGAGAGCTTCACGCCCTCTTGGACGGATCACTGGACCTTCTTCCCTCCGCACGGGGGGAAGAGGTTCGCGACCATCTCTCGTCCTGCTCGGCTTGCCAGGAACGGCTCCAGGATGAGGAGGTGGTGCGTGAGCAGGCGCAGTCCCTCCTCCGATCCACGGCCCCGGAGGAGGTCTCTCTCCCCTCTTTTGAAGAGATCCGGGCCCGTGCAGAAGCCTCTGCGACCTCCGATGCCGAAGGGAGGTCTCTGGCTCCCCATCGCAGATTGCTCCAGGGGGTCCCTTTGGCCTGGGCCGCAACCATCGTCGTGGCGTTAGGGGTGGGGTGGATGGGTGGGCAACTTGCACAGGCTCCCCCTGAGGCGAGCCCCATTCCCGGAGAGCCCTTGAACCCGGCCCTCCGCCCGGCGTCCGCTTCCGATAGGGCCTCCGAGGCGGAGGATCAGGCTCCTTTGCGAGCCGAGCTGGGAAGGAAAACGGATGCTCGGTCAGACATCCCTCCGACGGAAGAGAGAGAGCCCACTACGGTAGGGGGGCTCGTCGAGGGGGTCGGCCAGGCTCAGGCCGGTGTGGAGACCCCTCTCCAGGACTCCGGAGCTCCCGAACGGGGCACGGTGGCGGTTGCGGAGGGACCCTCTGAGAAGGCTCGTGCTGAGGATCTTCCGACTCCGGAGGGCCTCGCCCCCGAAGCCAGGAGGGAAATGCTGGATGTGATGAGGTCCGAGGCGGTCCTCCCCGTTGCTCCTTCCCTCCCCCAAGAAGAGGACCCGGTGATCCTTCTGCGGAGTCGGACCGTGGCCGAAGAGAGTGCTCTTGCTATTCCCGGCCTCGAGGTGATCACGGTTGAGTGGGAGGAATGGATTCCCGGAGAGCGAGGCCTCCACATCCGGCAGCTCTTGCCCATGGGAGACACGCTGGAGCTCCGGTACCTGGGGTTGCTGATGGGTACGGATCCGGAAGCCGCGGAATACCGTGCGGCGGCTGAGGGGATCGAGGAGGAGGCGCTTGAACGGCCTCTCTCCCCGAAGGTTCTGGAAGTGTCCCTTCCTCCCGGGTGGAATCAAGTGGTGATGCGGAGAGGCCGAGGTTGGTTGGTGGCCCGGGCTCCCTTGTCGGAAGATTCACTGAGAGCTCTCCTCCGGTCCCTCCGCTAGACGGTCCCTGATCCTCCCGGATGCGCTTCCCAGGGCCCGGCCGCGGGACTATCCTTTGAGACCCCGAAATTGGCAGGTGGGGGCCCTCCCTCCATCTCATTGTTCCCGAATCCATGGATTTGACCATGAAACGGTTCATCCCCTTTGCGTTCCTCCTCCTTCCTGGCACCCTCTTTGGCCAGTCCACCGGGGAAGCCCGGGCAGCTGCCTCCATCACCGAGGCGGACTTTTTTGAGCGGGTGGGAGTCATCGCCCACGACTCCATGATGGGTCGGGATACGCCAAGCCCGGGTCTGGACATGACGGCTCGATGGATCGCGGAGGAGTTTCGGTCCTTCGGTTTGAAGCCCGGAGGAGATGATGGCAGCTATCTCCAGGAGTATGTCATCCAGCAGGTCGCCCCCGATTTCGAGAACTCGGTGGTTCGGGTTGAGGGTGGGCCGGACCTGGCGTTCGGGCAGGACCTCCTCTCAGCCTTCGGGATGCCTTCCGGGGAAGAGCTTTCCGGGGGAGTGACCCTGTTGGTGGGTGCGAACCTCCCCTCCGACATGTCGGACGAGGAAATTCGGGGCAGGCACGTCATCGTCGTCCCTCCGGAGGGCGAAGCTGGCCAATCTCGAAGAGCTCAGATGCAGATGCTGAGCGGGATTCTGGGGGCGGGGCCCGCCTCCATCATGATGGTCAGTCGCCAGACGGATGAGGAATGGGATCGGGCAGCGAGCTTCCAGGCCCAGAGAGCCCAATCCCGCACACCATGGGAGAGCGGGGGAAGGGGGTTCCCCGCGATTCTGACGATCAGGGAGTCAAGTTTGGCCAGGCTCCTGGCCGGGGTGTCCATGGAGATACCCACGTCCCCGTCAGATCCCGAATCCCCCGGCGAACTCAGCATCGTCCCCGGCCTCAACCTGACCGTTGTCGCGGAAAGCCGGGTGATTCAGGAGCTGAAAGCTCCCAACACCGTTGGGATTCTGGTAGGCAGCGACCCGGAGCTGAAGGACGAATACCTGGTATTCTCCGGCCATATGGACCACGTGGGGGTCGGTCGGCCGAACGCCGAGGGGGACAGCATCTACAACGGGGCGGATGACGACGCCTCTGGAACGGTTGCAGTCGTTGAACTCGCCGAAGCCTTCGCCATGCTTGATCCCGCGCCCAAGCGGTCCATCGTCTTCCTGGCGGTGAGCGGGGAAGAGAAGGGTCTTTGGGGGAGCGCATACTATGCCAACTACCCCACGGTCCCGGCGGAATCCATGGTGGCGAACGTCAACGCCGACATGATTGCCCGAAACTGGTCCGATTCCATCGTCGTGATCGGGAAGGAACATTCGGATCTGGGTGAGACCCTGGACCGGGTATGGGCGGCCCATCCTGAGCTCAACATGGTTCCAAGGGATGATATCTGGCCGGAGGAAAACTTCTATGGGCGCTCGGACCACTTTAACTTTGCCCGGAAAGGAATTCCCATCCTTTTCTTCTTCAATGGCCCCCACGAAGACTACCACCAGCCCTCCGATGAGTTGGAGAACATCGATGCCGAAAAGGCAGCGCGGATCACCCAGCTGATGTTCTTCCTCGGGTTGGAGATCGCCAACGCACCCGAGCGGCCCAAGTGGGATGCGGACAGCTATGCTGAGATTGTGGGTGGTAGCGGCCGGTAACAGTCCGCCGGAGCCAGCCGATCGTCCCATGGAAGGGACAGCGGTGGGGGACATCGACACGCCGATGAGAAAGGACCCGGGAGGCCGTTCGGCCCCCCGGGTCCCTTCCTTGTCAGGCCAGACCTTCCCTAGACGGCGAGTTCTCCAGATACGGGGAATGGTTTGAAGAATCGCCCAAGTCCCATGGCGTGTAGCGCTTGCCACACGTTCAGCGGGACCCCCACCAACCAGATCGCCTTATCCTCATTCTGGGCGTTCTGTTGCGCCGTCAGGAGGAGTGCGAGGCTGGTGACGTCGAGCTCATGGATTCCCGTGAGGTCCACGACCAGATCCCGACGATCCGGGAAGTGGTTGGATGCTCCGGAATCCGCCAATGGAAGGGTCTGGGCGTCGGCCCCGATCCTGTGCTCCTTCTCTTGCTCGTTCATCACGTCCTCCCTTTCCCCTGGTAAACCTCCCGCACCTCCACCGCCCTTCCCGTTCTATTTTCCTCTTCAAGGGCTGTGCCAAGGATTCTTGGTTTACGTGTGCCATTTTGGCAGTGATTGGCGAGGCGTTTTTTTGATTGCACAAGCAGCTTCGGGACCCTATCAGTAGAGATACTCGAGTACAAAGAACCGTGGGAGGTGATCGGTGAGGGTTCGCCCAGCCTCGATCCAAGTCTTGATCCTCGCGTTGGCCTCAGGAGCTGCTGCGGCCCAGGAGCCCAGCTCCGGTCTGAAAGAAGCCTACTTCAGGGCTGTGGGAGAACATTTCGAGGTCCCGCTCCAGGAGGTCACCATCATCGGGGAATGGGAGCTAACCCCTGATGAAGTGCCCGTGGTCCTCTTTCTCGCGGGACGTGCGGGGGTCACTCCAGACGCCCTGATAGGGTTCCGGCGCTCCGGCCGGCCTTGGCGGGCAGTGGCCACCCGATTCGGCGTCGGCCCCCAAGCATTCCACCTCCCGCTCCCAGAGGGCATTCGGCTTGGCACTCTCGCCACGGCGTACGAAGAATTCAGGGCACGGCCCGCCAGCGAATGGTATGAGATCCAACTGGAGGATCCGGACATCGTCACGCTGGTCAACCTGAGGGTCCTCGGGGATCAGACCGAAGCGCTGCCGGCGAGGATTCTGAGCGCCCGGGAGGAAGCGGGGAGCTTCATGGGCGCCTATCCCCTCCTGATCCGCCGCTAGCCGGCCTTCCCTGGATCATCCCCGATGTGCGGGCGTTACACCCTCTCGGTCCCCCTTTCCAACCTGGTGGACGCATTCGACGTGCCTCCTCCCGAGTTCGAGCACCGGCCCCGGTATAACATCGCCCCTACCCAGGACGTACCCGTATTGGCTCAGGACGACCGGGGAAGACGGATGGGGTTGCTCCGGTGGGGGTTGATCCCTTCCTGGGCCAAGGATCCGGCCATGGGCAGTCGGCTCATAAATGCCCGGTCCGAAACCGTGGCGGAAAAACCATCCTTCCGGTCGGCCTTCAGGCGGCGGAGATGCCTCGTCCCAGCCGATGGTTTTTTCGAGTGGAAGAGGGAGGAGGGGCAGGGAGGGAAGCTTTCGAAAACCCCGTTCTGGATCCATCGCCGGGACCGGGAGCTCTTCACGTTTGCCGGGCTGTGGGAGCGGTGGGAGCCGGAGGGAAGCCCCCCTGTCCACACCTTTACCATTCTCACGACCGAGGCAGCTCCGGGAATCGCTCACATCCACCCGCGGATGCCGGTCATCCTCCACCCTCGGGCCCGCGAGGTCTGGCTCGCTGCAGAGAGTGACCCCTCATCCCTCCAGAATCTTCTTCGCCCCTACGAGTCGGAAGATCTTCACGCCTTTCCTGTTTCCACCCTGGTAAACTCACCGAAGAACGACGACCCCGTCTGCATCGAAGCAGCGGGAAGCTGACCCCTGCATAACCCCGACGCCCACTCTCCCAGGACCTCAGGATCAGTTGGCCGAGACGGTCCTGCCCTTGGCCCACTCCCGGAGAGCTGCAACCTTCTCCCCCATGGTCACAGAGAGCGGAACGGTGCTTCCAACCTCTCTCCGCAGGTCTTCGGTCGTCAGGTCTGAGTCTCCCGAGAACGCGGTGTAGAGCCCAGACACCACCACCTCCTCGATCTCAGATCCGCTGAAGCCGTGGGTCTCGTTCGCCAACCGCTCCAGATCGAACTCCGGAGGGCTCTGACCTCTGGAGAGAAGGTGGATCCGGAAGATCTCTCTTCGAGTGTCCCGGTCAGGGAGGTCGACGAAGAAGATCTCATCGAACCGCCCCTTTCGGAGGAATTCCGGCGGGAGCCGCTCGATGTCGTTGGCTGTGGCGACGATGAAGACCTCTCCCTTCCGGTCTTGCATCCAGGAGAGGAAGCTTCCCAGGATCCGCTGGGAAACCCCGCCATCCTCGGTTCCTCCGACTGCGAACGCCTTCTCCAACTCGTCGATCCACAGAACGACCGGGGCCATCCGTTCCGCGGCCCGGATGGCTCGCTTGAAATTCTTTTCACTCTCGCCGATGTATTTGTTGTAGAGGTTCGAGGTGTCGAACTTCAGGAGCGGTAGCCCCCATTCCCGGGATACCGCCTTCGCGGAGAGGCTCTTCCCGCAACCCGGTACCCCCAGGAGAAGAACGCCGCGGGGGAAGGTCAGACCGAAATCCTCAGCCTTCAACGGGTTGGCGATCACGCTCCTCCGCTTCGCCAGCCAATTCTTCAGTGTGGCGAGATCGGCGATATCGGCCAGGGTTTGCTCCACGGGGTAGTATTCCAGGAGCCCCTCCCGCTCTACCACCGCCTTCTTCGCTTCGATGACGTGACGGATATCCTCTGCGGTGAGGCGACCGTCTTCGATAATTGCTTTGGTGAGGATCTTCTCGGCTTCCATGAGGGTGAGGCCGGAGAGGTGCCTCAGAAGACCTGCCATCTCTCCCTTGCTCAACTCGACATCGACGAACTGCCGTTGGCTCAGATCCCTGAGGAGATTGGAGAGGAGTTCACGATACTCCTCCTCTCCGGGCCCTGGGAGAATCACGGTGGCGACCATGGGGTCCAGGTCCGGCGGGAAGGGGATGGCACCCCCGGTGAGGACGATGGCCCCATCCATCTCCTCCAACTTCTTCGCGCCCGCTTTCAGGTGGGCCCGAAACACTTCATCCTGCTCCAGGTGCTCGGCGATGCCGTTGAAGTGATAGATGGCGGGGATGTCCGCCGCGGCTACGTGAGCCATCGCCTTCCCAGGCTCCTTGGTCTCGAAGATGCTCCCTTCCAGATCCACCCGCGAAATCCCCTTGATCCGCGTCCAGGTGAACAGGGGTACGGAAATCCGATCCGCGACGTGCTGAAGTAGAGAGAGGGCCCTCCCCTCCTCCTCGGTATCGATATGGAGAAGCCCGTAACGAGACTGGAAGAGGATTTGCAGATCCCTGAGTACGTCGTTGGTGGGCATCGTCCCTGTGTCCCATCCTGTTTGTCGGGTGGCTCGGAAAACCACGGTAGCTTAGGGTATGTATCTTCAGGGCAAAAGCCCCGAAAAGGGGGAAAAGCACCGGTTCCAGCCCAGTGGGATTCCAGGACGAAGGACGGCGCAATGTTGACGGTCTACGAAAAACCTACGTGCACGACCTGCAGGAAGCTGGTCAAGCTCCTGAGAGAAGCGGGCGTGAGCTTCGAACGGCTCAACTACTTCGTCGAACCACTACCTCGAGAAAAGCTGACCTCCCTCATCGGGAGGACTGGCCTTCCCGTGAGGGCCTTTCTCAGGACTCGGGAGAAGGCGTTCAAGGAATTGGGGTTGAAAGATCCGTCTCTTTCAGACGAGGCCCTGATCGACGCTATCATGGAGCACCCTGAGCTCCTTCAACGGCCCATCATCGAGCGGGGAAGGCGGGTCGTTCTGGGTCGCCCCGTGGAAAAGGTCCTGGAGCTCCTGTGATCCGGCTCCCTCCCTCTACCCCTCGATTTCCTGGAACGCCGATGCGATCCGATCCAGCCCCTCCATGAGCTCGTCCCGGGGGTTCCCGAAGCCGAGGCGCAGGTAGTGGTCCATGCCAAAGTGATCACCGGGAACCACCAGGAGGTCTTTCTCCGCCCTGAGCTTTTCGGCGAAATCCGATGAGTTCACTTCCGAGTGATACCGGATATAGCAGATCGCGCCGGCGTCCGGCGGACGGTACGTGAAGAGCCCTTCTTGACTGGCGATCCAGTCTTTCATCGCCCCGAAGTTCTCTCGGATGATCTGTCGGGTCCTGCCAAGAATCATGGCGCGGGTGTTCGGCTCCAGTGCCACTGTGGCGAGATGGTCGGAGAGGGTTGAGGGAGAGATGGTCGTATAGTCGGTCCGGCCCCAGAGCTCGCCGATCAAGTCCTTGGGCCCAACGATCCACCCCAAGCGGAGCCCGGGAAGCCCATAGGCCTTGGAGAGGGAGTTGGTGACCAGCACGCGATCGGATCGACCCCAGAAGGATGCTGTCTCTCCCCCTTCCACCTCTGCTCCCTGGTAGACTTCGTCGGAGAGGATCCAGGCGCCGAACCGGTCGGCCAGCTCCACGATCCCGTCCGAAGACTCGGGAGTGAGTGACGCTCCGGTGGGATTGTTTGGGTTCGTCACCAGAATGAAGTTCGCTCCCGCCTTCAAAGCGTCCTCCAGTTGGTCCAGATCAGGCTGCCAGCCGGTTTCCTCCCGCAGGTGGAACGGGAGGATGGGCGCGCCGAAGTTTTCTACCATCCCCGGGACCTGCATGTAGTTCGGGAGCATCACGGCAGCGGGGTGGCTCTGACTGAGCAGGTGCCAGTGCCCGACGAAGTTGGCCTCAGCGCCGCCGACCGTGACCAGGACCGATTCATCGGAAGCTCCCGCGTACAGGGCGGCAATCCGAGCTCGAAGCTCGTCGGAGCCGTTGGACTGTCCGTATCCCAACCGGATCCCATCCACTCCTTCATCCGTGCCGGCCAACGCCAGGAGTTCGGCCACGGTCATGGGATGGACGCCGCTCTCCGAGAGGTTGATGTCCACGCGGTGCTCATATGTGGATTGCCACCGCTCCATCCTGAAGGGTGTGTATTTCACCGGTTCTGTCCTCCGTGAAGGAACTGGGGGTGTCAGAGTCACTACATTGGGTTCCACGCTGATCCTACCAGGGAATGGATGCCTCTGGCAATTGGGGAAGGTTGGGCTGCCCCCGAGATCCTGCCCCACCACCCGGGCCCGGCCCCCGGTTTTTCCCCTCTCTTCTCAATGGTATATTGGGTGCCGTCTCACTGGGGGTCGATCGCACCCTTCCCTTTTCCCCGAGCCGAACCAATCCCATGCCCGAGCCGCAGTTCCCCGATGCCCTCGTAGAACGAGGAGTCGAGGGGAAGAAAATCGTTCTTTTCGTCCTTGATGGCCTGGGGGGGTTGCCGGACCCCAAAACGGGCCTCTCCGAGCTCGAGACTGCACGGACCCCGAATCTGGATGCGTTGGCGGGACGGAGTTCCTTGGGGGCTCTCATCCCGGTGAGCCCAGGGATTGTTCCCGGCAGTGGACCCGGGCACCTCTCCCTCTTTGGATACGACCCGGTGGAGTATCTCATCGGCAGAGGAGCCCTGAGTGCCCTGGGGGTCGGGTTCGACCTGAGGGCAGGGGATCTTGCTGCGCGCCTGAACCTGGCCACCCTGGACGCGGAGGGTCGCGTTGCGGACCGCCGGGCCGGACGACCCGCAGACCCGGAGGCGAGGCGCGTGGTGGAAAAAGCCAGGACCGGAATCACGCCGCCCGATGGGATCGAGGTCTTTCTCGAACACGAGAAGGAACACAGGGCCGTCTTGATCCTCAGGGGGGAGGGGCTCGAAGCTGATCTCGGGGACACCGATCCGCAGGAGACCGGAGTACCCCCTAATCCCGTTCGCGCGCTGGCCGAGGGGTCGGAAAGGAGCGCGGCGCTCATGCAGGAGGTCCTTGGCCAGATCCTGGATGCGCTGGGTGACGAGGACGTGGTGAATGGGGTACTGGCGCGGGGTTTCGCCGCCTACCAGGGCTACCCCTCCTTTCAGGATCGGTACGGGCTCCGTTCGTTGGCGATCGCCCAATATCCTATGTATCGTGGAGTTGCTCGACTGGTAGGCATGGAAGTGAAAGAGATTCCGACCCAACCATCGGAGCTCGTCGAAATTCTCCAAGCCAACATCCAGGACTACGACTTCTTCTTCCTCCACTTCAAATACACCGATTCCCGGGGGGAGGACGGAGACTTCGACGCCAAGGTTCGGGCAATCGAATCGGTGGACGCTTTGATTCCCGGGATCCTCGAGGCGGACCCGGAGGTCCTGGTCGTAACTGGGGACCACTCGACGCCGGCCACTCTGGGGGCCCATTCCTGGCACTCCGTTCCTGTCCTGCTGGCTTCGCCGTGGGCCAGGCCAACCGGAGCGGTCTTCGGAGAGACGGAATGCCGGAGAGGCGATCTCGGCACTTTCGCAGGAAAGCACCTCATGAGCCTGGCCCTGGCCCATGCCGGCCGCCTCGCCAAATTCGGAGCCTGACCGTGGAGCTCGACGAAGTCCTCCAGCAGGCGCTGGCCAAGGGTGAAGAAGGGGACTGGGAGGGGATGGCGGTCGAACTCGGGGAGGCTCTGGAGGTTGCACCCTCCGATCCCGCATTGCTCTGCTGGATGGGAGTGGCCGAAAGGGAGATGGGCCTGCCCGGCTCCGCTTATGAACGATTCAAGGAAGCGTTGGCAGGGGAACCGGAACACCCCTACGTTCTTGCCACCATTGGAACCGGGCTGGCGCATTTCGACGATCCCGATGCCGAGGGAGCCCTCCGATCCGCTGCTCTCTTGGCTCCGGACCTCGCCCTGGCCCGGTGGATGTACGGTGCCCACCTTTCCCGGGAGGGTCTCATCCAAGAGGCGCTCCGGGAGCTGGAGGCAGCTGCGGATCTGGCACCGGACGACTCCACGGTAGCGTATGAGCTAGGGGTGGCCTTCGCGCTCGGAGGCCAGTTGGAGAAGGCTCTGGATGCCTTGACTCGCTCGGTTGACCTGGAGCCCGGGGAGGGCTGGGCTCAGGTGGTGATGGGTCTCGTCGAAGCCGAGCTGGGTCGGATTGAGGAAGCGGCCCGGGATCTTTCCGAAGGAGCGAGGCTGAGGCCGGAAGATGTGGAGGCTCAACTCCTGGCCGCTCTGGCGGCCGGAGCCGCGGGTTGGGAGGATCTCGCCTACGAAATGTTGGAGCGGGGTCGGCAGACGGCCGAGGCGGGGGACCTCCCTCTGCTGAGCGCTGTGGAGAGCCGCCTGGACGAGGGTGGACCCGATTCAGCCAACCTGCTGAAACAGGAGCTCCTCCCGGGGGCTCTCCGGGAGCGTTTGATGATCCGGCCGTGAGTGGACGCCGGACCGGCCGGGTGGCCCGCTCCAGGCCCGATTCTCACGTCACGCTAACGGTGGAGGGAAGGGGAATTTCGTGCTGAATGTCCCAGTCGATCGGCACCGCCTGGCCAACGGCCTCAAAGTGAACCTGTCTGTGGATCGGTCCACGCCCATGGTTGGCGTGAATCTCTGGTATGCCGTCGGATCCAGAAACGAGAACCCGGGGAGGACAGGATTCGCTCATCTGTTCGAGCACATGATGTTTCAGGGGTCCGCCAACGTTCCCAAGAACCGGCATTTCGAGTTGGTGGAGGGGGCTGGAGGGACCTTGAACGCTTCGACCTGGTTCGACAGGACCAACTACTACGAAACCCTCCCATCCAACCATCTCGAGTTAGCCCTCTGGCTCGAAGCGGATCGGATGGGGTGGATGCTCCCAGCCATGACGGAGGAGAAACTCCGGAACCAGCAGGAGGTGGTGAAGAACGAACGCAAGGAACGGTATGATAACCAGCCGTACGGAGACTGGGACGAGCGCATCCAAGGGATGGTGTTCCCGCCAGCCCACCCGTATCACCACTCGGTGATCGGATCCATGGAGGACATTGGTGCGGCCACGTTGGATGATGTCGCGGAGTTCTTCCGCACCTTCTATGTGCCCAACAACGCCGTCCTCACCCTAGCCGGGGACATCGATCCGGAGAGGGCCATCCACTCGGTGGAGCGCTACTTCGGTGAGATCCCGGTTGGAGCGCCGATCCCTCCAGTCCCTGGGGAGACGGCCATCGCTCCCGTAATCGGAGAAACGGTCAGGGTGGAGGTAGAAGGGGCTGTGCCCCTTCCTCGCCTCTACTTGGCCGGGAGGATCCCTTCCGTGGACTCCGAGGACTTTCACGCGGCCGAAATGGTTGCGACCGTCCTGGGCAGTGGAAAGGCCTCCAGACTCTACCGCTCCCTTGTCCAGGACAAACGAATCGCCAAGGACGTTCTCTCCTACGTGTTTCCTCTGCAGACCAGCGCCTCCCTCCTTCTCCTGTGGGTCACCGGATATCCGGGGGCAAGTCCAGATGATCTGGAAGCGGCGCTCCTGGAGGAAGTGGACGACCTGGGCTCCGTGACCCAGAAGGAGCTGGATCGGGCCGTAGCGATGACAGAAACCCAGTTGCTCAGAGAGATCCAACATGTCGGGAGCCGTGCCGATCTGCTCTCGATGTTCGATCAGATCTTCGACGACCCGGGTCGTTTGAACTCGGAACTGGAGCGGGTCAGGTCCGTTACCCGTGATCAGGTTCGAGGTGTGGCCGAGAGGTTCCTGGCTCCTGACAACCGGGCAATCCTCACCTACATCCCCGGAGATTCTGAATGAGCGGTGGAACCGATAGATCCCTTGACCGCTCCCGTCCCCCGAAGTCCGGTGCCGTGCGCCCCTTCGATTTTCCCGAGATTATCGCGTCCACCCTTCCCAACGGACTGGGTCTGAGAGTGGCCCGGATGAAGCAGGTTCCACTGGTCACGGCCAGCGTGGTTCTGAAAGGCGGAGAGGCTGTGCTTCCCGATTCCTTGGCGGGATTGGCTTTCCTCACCGGCACAGCCCTGGATGGCGGTACCGGGAGCCGCAGCGGCGCCGAGCTCGCGGAGGCCTTCGAGGAGATCGGTTCGAGCCTCTCGGTTCACACCGGATGGGATTCCATCACCCTGTCTCTGACCTGTCTTGCGGATCGGAAGGAAGGAGCCATGGGCCTCCTGGCCGAGGCCCTGCTGGAACCCGCGTTCCCACCGGATGAGGTCGACCGTTTCAAGCAGCAGCGGCTGGCCGCCATCCGGCAGCGGAAGATGGATCCCGGAAGTCTGGCCGACGACTCGGCGGCTCATTTCTTCTTTGCCGATGAGGTGCCCTACCACCGCCCCCTTGCCGGGACGGTGGACTCGGTGCAGGCGTTGGGGCCGGAACACACCCGAAGTCTCTGGGAGGACCGATTCCGGCCTCAGGGTGGCGGCCTCGTGATCGTTGGGGATGTGGATGTGGGAGAGGTGGAGACCCTCGCCCAGTCGTACTTCGGCGGGTGGGAGGGGGTGCCGGATCCTCCCAAACCCTTTGAGTCGGTACCGAGAAACCGCGGGGGAGGGGTGATCGTGGTGGACCGCCCAGGGGCTGTTCAATCGGAGATCCGGATCGGGCAGGTCGGGGCTTCACGGTCCTCACCCCACTTCTTCCCTCTCCAGATCTTCAACTCTGTGCTCGGAGGCGCCTTCACCAGCCGTCTGATGCTGAATCTGAGGGAGAAGAGAGGGTTCACGTATGGGGTCCGATCCAGGTTCGGTCTCAGGCGGAAGGAGGGGCCCTTCCTGATCTCCACGGCTGTGGCAACTGACGTGACAGCCGACGCCGTCCGAGAAGCGGTATCCGAGCTCCTGGGGCTTTTGGAGGGTGGACCGACCTCTGAAGAGCTCACCCAAAGCAGGGATTTCATTTCGGGTGTCTTTCCGTTGAGGTTGGAGACCACCGGTCAGGTAGCTGCCCGAATCGCCGAGCTCCTGGTGTACGATCTCCCCGACCACTTCTTCTCCACCTATAGGGACGAGATCAGATCCGTCACCGCAGAGGCGACCGTGCAGGCCGGGCAGGCTGTGCTGCGGCCCGACGAGCTGATGGTCGTCGTTGTCGGGGACGGGGAATTGATTCGGGAGCCACTGGAAGCTCTGGGGCTCGGGCCGGTTGAAGTCGTATCTCCTCTGTAGTCCCCCTTTGCAACCCTCTAGGGGGGGGCTTCGTATTCTAAGAACGAGGCCCTCCTAAGGGGATTCCATTCTCCCGTGGTTCCCTGAGGTGGTCCCATGAGTGACAGTGTGAGGGCGACGGAGTCGAGTCCGCTGGCCGGTGCCGGACACATCTCATCCAGGCTCGTCTACGATGGGCGGGTGGTGCATCTCTCCGTCGATCGGGTCAGGTTCCCCGACGGTAGCGAGGGTGAGTTGGAGCTGATCCGACATCAGGGAGCCTCTGCGGTCGTCCCGCTTGTTGGGGACACGCCGGGTACGGACCCGGAGGTAGTCATGATTCACCAATACCGGTATGCTGCTGGCGGTTTCGTTTTCGAGATCCCGGCGGGTCTTCGTCACGAGGGGGAGGATTGGGAGACCTGCGCCCGCAGAGAGTTGGAGGAGGAGACCGGCTTCGTCGGGCAGGAGTTCGTGCCCTTGACCTCCTTCTTCACCACGCCGGGATTCACCGACGAGGTGATCCATCTATTCTTGGCCACCGGGCTCTCTGAAGGCCGCGTTCAGAGGGATGAGGATGAGTACATCGAGGTGGTCAAGCTCCCCCTGTCGAGGGCTCTGGCCATGATTCGGGAGGGTGAGATCCGAGACGGGAAATCCATGGTGGGACTCTTTCTCGCCCAACAGTTCTTGCGGGACCGGGAGGGGTGGGGGGGTGTGTGAATTCAGTCGGCTCAAACGTTATCAAGAGTAGGAGAGCATCGTCCCATAAGAGCCAGGGGTTGTCCTCCTGAGAGGACGGAAGTCAAGAGGAGACGCTGAAAATCAAAGGGTTATTCCCTGGTACGGATCCTGCCTTTCTCCGAGCAGGAAGAGGGGTGCGCCCTCTCGGGAAGCCTCGACACCCCGGATAGGAGTGAGGGGATTATGAATGCTACACACGTCCGAAAGAAAAAGCTGAAAGGGGACCTTCAAGCCCCAGGGGCCCGTGAGGTCTCGAAGGCCCTTGGGGCCCTTTCAGACAGTCAGGTGGTCCAGGCATACCTCGATGGTGAAGTACGGGCCTTTGGAGAGTTGGTGGATCGCTATGACAAGCGGCTGTTGAACTTCGTCTACAGAACGGTTGGCGATCGGGAGAGGGCCCAGGATCTGGTCCAGGAGACCTTTGTTCGGGTCTACCGGCACCTCCACCGCTTCGATCAAACCAAGAAGTTCTCGACCTGGATCTATACCATCGCCAGCAACCTCTCCAAGAACGAGCTGAGGAACCGGTCCAGGAACCCACTGGTCCTATTCCAGACCATCAAGAAGAACTGGGAAGCGGACCACAGGCCCCTCGAATGGGAAGACACCAAGCTTCGGCCCGATGACCTTTTCAGGAAACGGCATCTGAAGGAGCTGGTGGAGAACGCGGTGGCCCAGTTGCCCGAACACCACCGGATCGTCTTCGTTCTTCGAGAGCTGGAGGGGAAGACGTATGAGGATATCGCGGATATCACCGGCTGTAACCTGGGTACCGTGAAGAGCCGGTTGAATCGGGCTCGAAACAACTTCGCCCGGATCATCGCTCCGCTCTTGGACTGATCCCCCCGGGGTTCGGCCCGCAGGTAGCCCGGGCAGGTAGCCCTACAGGACGGCCTCCCATCGAGGGGGCCGTCTTTCCTTACCCTGCTAGTGTGGTGTGGCAGAAGTCTGGTCGCTATCGAGGATGCGGCCGCGCCCGCAGACCAAGGCGGGCCGACGCAGGCATAGCAGCGCTACGTCGAGGAGGCCCAACGACGGAATGCGGGATGCGGACGCAGCCGAATAGCAGCATGATTTCTGCCACACCACACTAGCCCGGACCTCCGGCGGAGTGTGCTTCGGGGAACTCTTGGAGGGCCTCGCCAGTACCACTTCTTGAATACCGTCCCATGGCCAAAAACATCTGGTAGTCCTGGGAACAAATGACGCGGCGGGCTTCGAGAGTGGGGAACCTCTCGGTGGCGAAGGACGTAACAGAGTTACTGTCCACTAGTCCGACCAGCGACGGCCAACGTGAAGGAGCGGCTGACCGAAGATGCAGTGTCCGGAGTACTTGGCCCTTTCGTCGGAGTTCCGAGATGGGCTGACCAGGGAACCCCAGTTGGGCGAGATCGAGGCGCATTTGGCGTCATGCCCCGACTGCCGGCGGTACCATCTCGCCCTGGAAAAGGGGGTGGACCTCCTCAGGGCCCTGCCGCCCCTGGATGTTCCCGACGACTTCAAGCCGAGGCTGAGGCACCGCATCTATCACCTGGAGGACGGGGCCACCATCGTCAAAGAAGCCCAGGGGTCCGGCGCAACGACCTTGTCGGTGATGGCCTTGGCCGTGTTTTTCGCATTTATCGCGTGGGCTCCCAGAGCTGGAGCCGAAGGGCCTTCGGTGGAGTTGCCTCCGGTCGTGGTTGGTGGACCCCCTCTCAGAGCCTTCACGCCGAGCCCGAGGAAGTCTACTTTCCCGAGAAGTCCTTCCCTCTTCACCACGGCGGATTTCCAGGATGGCCCTTGGGGTGACACGCGCCAACTCCTCTTCGAGTATTCTTCCCTCTCGGAACGTCGTCGGGGTCCATCCTTGTCACGGGTCGGGATCCAGTAGTCTCCCGCGAAGCCTCAGGCCATGAAGAGCTCCAATCCGCTGGGTCTATCGGACCAGGATAAGGGAGGAGCGTTCTTCCTTTTCGGAGAGGACGCCTTCCGGAAAGAAGCGGCGGGGCGCGCCTTGGTCGATTGGCATGTGGACCCCGGGACCAGGGACTTCAACCTCGACCGCCTCCGGGGTTCCGAGATCACGGTGGAATCGCTGGCCTCGATCCTTGCCACTCCCCCGATGATGGCCGAGTGGAGAGTGGTCCTGCTCAGGGAGGTGGAAGGCCTTGCGTCCAGCTCACTGGCCAGGGAGGCGCTGGTCGAAGTGGCAACGGACCCTCCGCCCGGCCTCGCCCTCATCATGCTCGCCACGATTCCAGGCAGCTCCAAAGCCAAATTCTACCAGCAGCTCAAACGAGCAACCCGATCGGTAGAGTTCCCCGAGATCGGGGCGAATGACGTTCCCGGTTGGCTGGTGGACTGGGCGTCCACCGAGCATGGGGTGCAGATGTCCGAGGAGGCCGCCCGGGCTCTCGGTGGCGCTGTGGGTACGGACCTCGGGGTTTTGGCTCAGGAAGTGGAGAAGCTTGCCAGCATGGTCGGAGAGGGAAACCCGATTTCCCTGGAGGCGGTGAGGAGAGCCGGCACGCATATTCCCACCCAGGACCGTTGGGAGTGGATGGACCTGGTGGGGAATCGGGAGTTTTCCAGGGCTCTGAAGGGGCTCGCGGTCCTCTTGGGTCAGGGGGAATCCGGCGTATTCCTGACCATGGGACTGTCAACTCATCTCCTTCGCCTTGGCCTGGTACGGTCGGGGGGAAAGGGAGCCCTGGAACAGGCTCTGCCTTATCACCAGAAATGGCTCGCTTCGCGACTGGTTCGTCAGGCGAACAGGTGGTCGGTTTCTGACCTGCAACAGGCTTTGAAAGGGCTGAAGCGGGTCGATCGGGTTCTGAAATCCAGCTCCATCCCTGAGGACCACGTGCTGGAGGAGTGGCTCCTGGGCCTCATGGTGGATGAAAGAGCAGAGACGGCATGATCCGAGTCCCGATTGTTCTGCTTCTCCTCCTGCCTCTCCTCCCAGTTCAGGGGTTTTCGCAACGGAGGTCCTCCTTGGATGAGGTCGAAACCCTGATCGCGCAGGGACGGATCCATCGGGCGAGGGAGGTCCTGGAGGATTGGTGGGACGAGCAAGGCCCCCGGGTTAGCCGGATCGACCGGCAGCGGAGCCTCTGGTTCCGGGCGCGACTCACCGTGGATCCGTCCATGGCCGAGCTTGACCTGCGGCGGCTGGTGCTGGAGTTCCCGGGCGGCACTTTCTCCGATGATGCTCTCCTCCGTCTGGCTCAGAACGCCGACCTCCAGGGTGACCTCCGCCAGGCACACGGGCACTTCAGCGCCCTGGTGCGGGGCTACCCCTCCAGCCCCTACGGGCCGGTGGCCGAGGCTTGGTTGAGGGATCGGGGCCCCGAGGTGGACGCGCTTGGGCCTGAGCCCATGGCGGAAGTAGAACCTCCTCAGGAGCAGGCGCCCTTGGCGGGTCGTGGAGATGTAGCGGTCCAGCTGGGCGCATTCCGGAACCTTGACGGGGCCCGATCCCTAGCCGGTCGGCTGCGGGCTGCTGGCTTCGAGCCCCGCCTGGTGAGGGTCGGCGGGGATGGTTTGATCCGGGTCCGGGTGGGGCGCTTCGGAACCCGTGACGCGGCTGAGAGCCTCCTGAGAGACCTGGATCGAGCCGGGTTTGATGCTACTGTCGCCAGAGACGCGCAGTCGGAAGAGAGGATCGGGTGAAGAGTCAAGAGCTGCCGGCGCTCGGGTTGGTTGTAGTCCTGGCTGAGGACAATGACGACCATGCCCTCCTCATTCGCATGGCGCTGGAACGAGCCGCTCCGGGGCCCGTCGAAACCCACCGGGCCAGAAACGGAACGGAGGCCGTATCCCTGGTGAAGAGCCTCAATCCGGACCTACTCCTCCTGGATTTGAAAATGCCTGGGAAGACGGGGCACGAGGTCCTGAAGGAGTTGAAAGACGACGAGATGCTCCGCTCGGTACCGGTTGCGGTTCTCACTTCCTCTGACAGGGATGAGGACATAGGGAGGAGCTACGGTCTGGGAGGGAACCACTTCCTGACCAAACCCGAAAATCCGGCCGAGTTGGAGGAACGCCTGAGGGTCCTCATCGGAAACCTCTCCGAAATGGGCAAGATCCGGCGAGGGACCGGAGACGTAGTACCGAGTGGGGAAAGCGCCCTGGGACCCGATGTGCTTCAACGGAGGCGGCTCAGAATCTGGGTGACCGTGGTGGTCATCCTGGCCCTCCTTCTGGGGTTCGCCCGATGTAGCGGAGCCTTCGGTTGAGATCTGCCGAACGACTGTAAGGAGAGCCGGCAGGATTAGGTCCGGGCCGGCCCTCTTCATTGTTCAGATCGTTCCTCCCCGGAGGCCGGGGCGGGTCAGAGCGCGTCCAGGGCCCGCCGCATGCGAGTCCCTACCTCCTCGGCCAGAGGTTGAATATCTGGGCGACCGGTGATACCCAGCTGAACAGCCGGGTTGATCACCCCCACGACCGTGGTGCCCGGAGAATCCCCTTCATACAAGATCACGTTACAGGGTAGAAGGAGGCCGATGTCCACTTCCTCGGTCAACGCCCGGTGAGCCAACGGAGGGTTACAGGCGCCAAGGATCTTGTAGGGCTTGAATTCCACATCGAGCTTCGCCTTGAGTGTGGCCTTCACGTCGATCTCGGTGAGGATTCCGAACCCCTCCTTCTGGAGCTCATCCCGAACCCGCTGATCTACCTGGTCCAGGGGGAGAGGGATCGACCGCTTAATGCCGTAGGCGAGGTTTTCAATGTCCACGACGTTCTTCCTTTCTGGGTTCACTGAGCTTCTCGACCCGGACCGCGGCAGGCACCACGCCGGGCTCGCCGGGCTCCCCTCTCAGGGGAAGGTTTGGACTCCTCGATCAAAGTAATCGTCGGTGGGAGAGGCGGAAGAGGGGAGGAGTGGAACCTTCTCCCCGGTCGCCGGTTCTTAGAAAGGTCCCTTCTCCAATCCACGACGGTGCCCATGTCCGATCTTCCCCCACCGACGCCTTCCACCTCGAAGGACCTGGCTTCCGTCGACTTGCCA